>NZ_JACJOK010000031.1:0-70544 GCF_014695505.1 Trichocoleus sp. FACHB-90 | reverse complement strand
TACTTTATTGCGTTTGAGTTTTTTGATGAGAGTCATTTAATGTTCTTCCCTCCTGTCTGCTTCACTTGTGCGATAAATCCATCTATTTTATTTACCTGAAGTTCGGTTAAATTCCCGCCAGTGTCGAGGTCATCAAATAAATCTTGATTACTGGCAATGCGCCACTTTGAATTTAATTGAGCAGACGGATTATTTTTGTGGCGGTTCTCAATGCGGTCGATGTGGCCTAAAACGTAAGTCTTATTTGGCATCTTTTTGCTTTCACCCATTTAATTTAAAGAATCGCTTACGCAATATCGACCAGGTTTCTTTGTCGAACCACATAAGCTGAATAATGAGCCATATCAACAACCCCCCTAGCACTGAGATAATGCCCAAGAAAGGAGCATTTATTAGCTGCTCTAAACTCTGCCAAACAAGCTGAATGCAGGGGTAAGCGCTAACCGAAACTGTTAAGCAAATACAAGACCAAACTACTAAACGAGAAGCGGTGAACATATTTTTACCTCAGTTCAAAGAACCAGCGATCGCACCACTGGCTGTTTAATTAGTTCTATGCGTCGAACAGGTCAGAAAAATCAAGCTCAGTATCATCTTCATCAAGTACGATGCTGGTGGCTTTCTGATTGAATTTCTGCTCCCATTCCATCTGCGCTTCTGCGAGATTTTCGCTGCGGCTGAAGTGAGTAAATGTCGTGCTAGATTCCGCAACTACTTTGTATGTATTCCAGGGTTTCTGATTGGTTTGTGTCATTTGGCAATCCCCACTGCGCGATCGTAAATGCGCTGGATTGTCGCAGATGGAGAAGTGTTTGAATGAACGATCGCGTATTTCATGCTCCTTTCCCCCGCGCTGAGTGAGTTGAAAGGCGATCGCTTATTCGCTGTGCGACCGTCCGCACTTCTTCGTCTTCGATTGCATCAATGATTGACTGTGGATCACCACCGCGGTGAAATACATCTGCCAGTTTTAGGGCTGTGGGGAGGTCTACGCCGTGGGATATGTACTGCCCATCGGGGAAGCCGACTTCAAAATCTGCCATGATCGAAATGTCTCCTTGTTTTTGGATCGGGAGCCAGTGCCGGGGGCGAGCGTGGAAACTATGACCCCTGGCTACTGACAAGCTTTGAATTTTTAGAAGAGTGGCACGCCGTCGCAAAGGACGGAAGCGGAATAGTCTGGGTAAGGGACGGTGGATGCTGCCCACCACTGCGAGAGCTTTTGATAGATGAGATTAAGCATCTCTAAATCCCCTCGGCTTCTGTGGTGGAGTAGGAGGGCAAGGAGGATAAATTGCTGGATTCGGAGGGCAGCAAGTATTTTGGGTCACTTTCTGCTGCCTCCAGGGTGAGATGGGCGTTGTCAATGCCACTTACGAAAGCGTTTAGCGCGTCGATGACATCATTGCCAATATCACCGAAGTCACCGGCTGCAATATCTTGGAGAGCATCGCCAATGCCACCACCGACGATGTAATTTTTGGTAGATTTTCTGACTGTCTGCCGAGCTTCGTCTAATTTGGCTTGAATGTTACTACTACCCTGCTCTGCGTTGGCTTGGCTGCGTCCGGCTTTAGCTTTGCCCTTTTTAGCTTGTTCGACTGCCTTCTTATCAGCTGCGTTCATAGTATTGCTCCATTTTTTGATTAATGTCTCGGATGGCGTGCCGCCTACCTTTCTGGCGCACCAGCTCTCGGAATTGTCTCAAAACGATGAAGGCATCGGCGGTAAAGCCCTCATCGTATGGTTCGTAGTCGAAGCCGGGGACTTCCAATTCCAAAAGCACTGTCTGATCGCGGCGCAGTTGCGTGTCAGATATTCCCAGATGCTTCCTGGCTAAGGAGCGCGGCACCCATGTTTGAATGTCATCGGTTGTTACTGTCCTCATGGTCGAGTTGTGGTTGAGTTGTGGTTGAACCATAGGATGACCACGTTTCGGTCATCTTGAATTTGTGATTAGTTAATGGGCGATAATTTAAAAGCTCCTTCCTTCACTGGGTTTTGGGGTATTAGCCAGCAGCTGCCTTTCGAGCGATACTGCTGGCTTTTAATTTGGGCTATTTAAAGGTGACGGTGATGCCTTGCGACTGGCAGAAGATATCTAAGAAGTACAGAATCCTTTTCCTTTCCTCGTTGGTTAGCTGTCGGGCTGGGATATTTTTCTTCTGCAATAACCCGACATGAACTCCGGCAGCGACGAGGGCGGCATCTTTGTAGAGCTGGCTTGTAGCTTTGTTGTACCTCCTGATTTGGTTGAATACGAAGTTAGGGTTCATTTTTGGGATTACTAAGTAAAGAGTCGGGGAAACTGAGAGCCTCTCCGACTCGGCTCTCAACCAAGGTGTTTGAAATGAATCAGTTTATTCAGTACGAGCTTCAGCCAATTGAGGTGCGGGAATTAAGTTACGGGTACAACTCAAGCTATTACTCCAGGTCACGTTCTGAGGAAACTTTGATATCGGCTTGTGCTTTGTTGATTGTGTTGGCGATATGGAGTTGTGTTACATGGCGGTTGCCTACTAAGGCTGGTTATAGCGGTGTTAGTCGATGGATCTGGTTCGGATTTTTGGCGTTACCTCTTACAACGGTGTGGGCTTTGTTGGCGTTTGTTTTGGTGCCGTCTCCTAAAGATAAGGAGCTTAAAGTATTGAAGGCTCAACTGAAGTTGACGGAAGATGAGCGGGATTCAGGGCAACAGCAAATTAATAGAAATGTGGAATATATAAAGCAGGCAAATTTGAAGATTCAGTCCTTGGAGAATAAGCTCATTCAAAAGGGATAGGTTTACCTCCTTTGATTAGTTGTGTGGAAAGCCGGGGCAAGTACCCCGGCTTTTTCTATGGGACGACGCTGTTACTCAATGGGTGTGTGTTGAAATTTCCTCCTTTGGGGTATTTCAAGGTGTATAAGCGTCAAGCGTCATCCCAAAGCTTGTTAGCTGGCAGTAGCAGAATTAGTACCTTCAAACGCTTCAATTAATTCCTCAAGAGTGCATTGGTACGCTTCACACAAGCGTTTAATCTCCGATGGCTTCATTTTTGGAATAAACTCTCTAGCCTCCCACTTGGCAATTGTGGATGGGCTTTTGCCCACCAACAGTGCAAATTGAACTTGGGTAAGACCAGTGCGCTGACGCAACTTCATCGGTGTGAGGTACTCTTTCTCTTCATTCTCTTTCATATTATAGTACACTGCTAGTAGCAGACAACTACTAATTGACTGCTAGTTGGTAGACGACAAAAATCGGGCAGCCCCGAATTTCCAGGTCAGGACTGCCCACGTAAATCCTCCCACTAAGGGATGCGTAGTTTACAGCGAATTAGCACAAGGGCGGAAGATAAGTCTAACCCTGCCATAGACGTGCTAAATAGCTCCCAACTCGTAGCCCCTAAAGTTGGACTCCACTCACGCCAAACGAGAGGTGATGCAACGAACTTAATCAGTGTTCAGTTCTCTCCGCAGTGCATCTAGAGATTCAGGGTTATCTGACTGCGGCGGCTCATCAGAGACAAATTCCAAGCGAAGGTAGAGCTTACCTTTCTTCCATCCGCCACCAGAAGCTTTGAGGAACTCAATCTCGGCACCCTGTTCCAGCCACGGCACAAGTGAATTGCCAACCGATTGTTTAACCTGTTTCGTGAAGTTCTGGTACTTCTGCATATTGCAGAAATCTTTGACAACTACAACATCATCCTTATTGAGGTCAAGTCCTTCTATGTCCATATAAATCACCTAGATACGACAACATCGGGCAGACCAAGATTTGGCGGTCAGGTCTGCCTCACCCAGATTTTCCCACTAGGGAATAGACACTTTACTCCTCAATGCTTAGCTGCCCTTCTAAATACAAAGGTTCAGGCTCATCATCAAGTTCAGGCTCATCAGGAACAAACTCTAAGCGAATGCGAACCTTCCCTGGCTGCCAGCCGCCCCCGGTGCTAGATATTAGGACTTCGCAATCCACACCCTCCCCAGTCCAGACCTCCGCTGACCCGCCGACTTTCTGCTTAAACCAGTGCATAAACTGACTGACCTTAAATGTTTGGTTTCCAACCAAGCTGACGTGTAGGTTCATTGACACAACATCGTCATCACTCAAATTAAATTCACTCATGACAATCGCTTACCTATAGATACGACAACATCGGGCAGACCAAGATTTAGCGGTCAGGTCTGCCTCACCCAAATTTTCCCATCACAAATCGAAGGAAAACTATGAGCATTCGACTGATGAAGGTAGGTAGCAAGTTTGTTTTCCCAAATTCACAATCTGATTCACAGCTCGTCCGCGTTGGGAGCCGAATCATAAATTTAGATGCGATCGCCCATGCCGAGTACGACCCCACCGGGTCAACCTTGGAGATATTCTTCCAAATACTTCCATCCATAGTGCTTTCTGACGACGAAGCTGAATGCCTATGGAAACTGTTGGAGCAATCAGCTTTAGATGTCATGCCAGAGGAGAACGCGATCGCCTCATGAGTCAGCTAAACGATTTGGACTCTATTAACAATCAGCCCCTGGAAGTGAAGCTTGCTATTCGTGCGATCGCTTCTGAAGCAACAAAGCTTAACCCAGGCCGTTGTTTTATTTTTCGAGATGGGACAATTATGCCCCTGCTTGTTGGATTTTCCGACTGGATTAAAGCTCATCAAATTTAATGCTTACTCCGATGCAACAGATTACTGACTTAGAAAGCATTTTGGGCGCAATATACCCAGAGCATCAAGCACACGTCGGAACCCTGAGAGACCTCCGCCGAGAAGCTCACGAACAAATTGACAAGATAGCTTGTGACTTATTTCGTCAAGAACTCAGTTGGGTTCTGAGTTTAGAACTTCAAGAAGCGCTAAAGATTGAAGTCAAGCGCAGCTACAAAAAACTCACAGCGATAGGTGAAATAAACTTTCTAAATAAAAAGATTTTCATCTATCCCGATTACGAGAATGGCGACGAACACCCTAATGGCTACTGGAAAATGACACGATTTCCAGACCTTTATGAAGAGAAAGTTCTTGGTATCTGCCTTCAACCAGAGCTAATGATTCAACTGGGTCAAATCCAAGCATATGCCGACTCAAATCAAGAGCGGTATGTAAGCGATGCGGACGATATACCCTTTGACAATAGCGACGATGACGAAGAATTTTGACTCAAAAGAAAAAGGCGATCGCCTAAACCAGGAAGGAAAGCGATCGCCAATAACTAGAGGTAATAAACAATGATTGCTGTAAATTCTTTTGTAACTAGCGACAGACTCCCTCCAATGAATGTGGAGGCGGAAGAAATGGTCTTAGGTGGAATCCTAAGTTATCCACAATCAGTCTCTATGGTGGCAGATAAACTCCTTCCAGAACACTTCGCCCTAAAGAGCTATCAACAAATACATAGAGCCATTCTATCAGTTTTTAACTCTGGAAAACAACCAGATTTAATGCAAGTTACTACTTACCTTTATGACCGAGGATTACTTGATTCAATAGGTGGGCAGAGCAAACTAGCTCAATTAGTCGATTGCACAATCTCAGCGATTAACATCGACCAGTACGCTGAGCTAATCATTGAGAAATACTTAAGGAGAAAGGTAATACAATTAGGCAGCGAGATAAGTAGTGCTGGCTACGAAACCTCTACGGACTTACAGGAATTAGTTAGCTGGGTACAAGAACAAACTTACTACACAACCCAGACAGCCTTAGACGGCGGACTAAGAGATGCTAAAGCATTCAAGCATCAACAAATTATCTCCCAGGTATCAAAACTCGAACTAGAAGAAGAAAACCCTTCCTTCCGATATTTCAAGCTGATTGATATCGCTAAAAACTCTGGATTGTCCGTTAGTCAATTAGAGACAATCTACTATAAACATCTAATTAATGATGAGAATGAACCCGCTATTCCTCTAGCAGAGTTCCGCAAAAAATACGGCGCTTCTGTTAACCGCTGGTTTCTGCATGGTTTCCTCTCCGAAGGCAAGGTTTCTCTGTTCTACGGGAAGGGCGGCGTAGGTAAAACAAGACTTATCTATGACCTAATTCATAGCGTCGCTAATGGTCGATCTTGGAATGGGTTCCCCGTCACAGCTAGAAGCAGAAATATCCTATTAGTGCAAACGGACGAGAGCCAAGGGGATATGCTCGAAGCCTTCAACGCCAGGGGCATCACCGACGATATGCCCATCATGTGCAAGTCACGGTGGACAGTTGATCACATCCAGCAGCTGAAGAAGGAGATTATCGAACTCGGCATCAACTGGGTAGTTATCGACTCCCTAACAGCAGTTAGCTCCAATTCAATCTACTCAGAAAATGACGTTCCCTATGCCCGTCCTATCCTCTTGTTGAAAGCTTTGGCGCAGGAGTTAGGCATTCACATCAGCATTATTCACCACGCCGTAAGCGACGGCTCAAAGCCAAGGGGAACCACGGCGATCGTTAATGCTGTGAGCGATGTTTTCTGCGTTGCCGCCAAATGTGACGCACAAAGACCGGACTCGCTCAACCGACTGCTAAAGGTGGAAAAGTCACGCTCACGAGCGCCCGGTATCTACGAACTGCTATTCGATCCAGAAGATAACTCCTGGTTACTTCTGGGCAAGCAGGGAGAGGAAGAAAGCGATAGCCCAAACCTGACTATCAAAGATAAAATCATCGGCTTTCTGCAAAATCATCCTAATATCTGCTACGAAGTGGCGGAGATTCAAGAAGCGATCGGCGGGAATCTTGAAAGCATCCGCCGTTGTGCTAACCAGCTAGCCAGGGATGGCGAGATTAGTTGTAAGCGTTTGCCGTCTGGTGCCAAAGGATACTGGATTGCATTAGACGGCGATGAGCATCCCACCTACAATCCACCCGATAGAGACAAGATTGCCAACATTAAGATTGCGTTAAGAGCGGCAAGCATCGAGGAGGAGGATCGCCCAATGATCGCCCAGGAGGATCGCCCTCAGAACGACGGATTAGCAGTGCTTTCGGGAATCCGCGATCATCCGATCATCGAACCGCTCAACTCTTCCACTGAAAAATTTTCCAGCATGGAGGATCGGATGATCGCGGATGCTGGAAACCCTCACCATGAGGCAGTTCCACAGGCGATCCTACCAGGCGATCCACAGGCGATCCTAGGCGATCATCCTCCCCAGCCTTGGTATCACGAAAAGATAGAGAAACCCTACGAACAACCCCCGGCTCCCTTCACTACTGGGCAGAAAGTCCGGTACGAGGGTACGGAGTACACAGTCAAAAGCGCGACTCACACCCATACGCAATTAGACGGTATTGAAAAGGCTGTTTCTAATTCTGAGGTGAGCGCCGCACCTGGTGTTGGGGAGGAGAATGCGATCGCCGCTCCTGGTGCCGAAAATCCCACTCCCCTCCACGTTCTAATCAACACTCCACTTAAAAATAGATTGTTTGATTCAGCCTTAGTCGAGGCATCCATTGACGACGTGAGATTAGCCCTACAGAAAGTAGAGGCAAAACCTCGCGGCAATTCAATGCGAATTGACCGTCTGAGACAGCGTTTAAGCGAACTCAAAAAGATTGAGATAGCCGAGCCAACAATCTGTAAATACAAAGGCTGGGAGGGGCGATTCAAAGCAACACGCGAAGGAATAGAAGTGGTTGCGATTCGTCCAGACGGAGCTGAATCAGAGCCTATCCAGCTATCCTTCAAATTCTTTGAAGTAGCTATCAGCTGGTTCAAAGCGGGAGTCGATAGCGAGTTTAAAGGAGGTTGTTGATATGCCAATGGATCGCCGCCTCTACCCTCCCAACTGGGACGAAATCGCCACGGAAATCAAACAAGCAGCTAACTGGCTGTGCCAAGAATGTGGCAGAGAATGCCGTAGACCGAAAGAAACCCTCGCAGAATTTTGCAAACGCAGAAATCAGCCTTGGGATGAAGTCATGGAACACCCCCAAAGATTCACTCTCACAGTGGCCCATTTAGATCACGTTCCCGCCAACTGTGACGCATCCAATTTAAAAGCCCTCTGTTCAGGATGCCATTGCCGCTGAAAAAACGCCTTAAACGAGAGCGCCTAGGGCAACTTTCATTACTCATTTGAATGTTTCTTCAAGACAATGCAAACAGATAGCGGATTAGTGCTAGTCAAGCGATATTTTGACTTAGTGGAAGCAAACAATGAAAAAGAAAGGCTTTTAGGGCTTTTACCTGTTAATCACTACCACATACGAACTAGATTGCTTTCCAAATCAAATAGAGATGTCTGGGGCTTATTTCTTAGCCATTTCGCCCTAAAAGAACTCGTGAACCATGCCCTTAGAACAGAGGAAAAACAAAGGAGTTATTAAATGGCTAAAAGACGACCATGCCCTTTATCCCTAAATTGTTCGGCAATGGGGGCTTTAAGAGGCAAACCTTGTGTTAATTGGGATACCTGTAATTGGTGGGTTAAACCCTGGCACTTACCATACCAATTTATTAAGTCCGAGGGATTGTCCTATCTATCGGTAAAATGGGCTGATCCATTCTACCGTCCAATATGGGAAGCGGCAGGGTGGGCTAGTTCAGAGCAGTTGCCTTACGTTTATTTCAAAGCGTCGGACGGATGCCGGATTCTCTACGTTACCCACTCCAGAGGAGACTGGATGATTCCAAAACGACTTGGATCTAAATACCAGCTTTGGGCCGCCGCTCAATCAATGGGTTACACAGAATTTTACGAGTTTCAACCAGACGTTTGTGAAGAGTGGCTGTACAAAGAGCTTTATTACAACGTTGAACAAATTTACAGAACTGGCAATGAAGGTTGAATCTAACGCAGGATGGCTTAGAGTTAGGTTCACTTGCCGAGGTAAACGGCATTGCCTCTCGTTAGGGCTAAAAGAAAGCAAATCTAACCGGATTAAAGCAGAGAGGGTACTTCTGCAAATTGAAGCTGATATTCAGGATGGGAATTTTGATTCCTCACTTTCTAGATACAAGCCTCACCCTTCGTTAAAAAAGCCACTAGCTCAATTAAGCTGTACAGAATTGTTTACAGATTGGCTTGAATATAAGTCTAGATTCTGCGATGCCAGGACGATTAAATGGTACAAACCGACGAAAAAAATACTAGAGTATTTTGGCGATACCCCCGCTGGCAGTATCACCAAAAATCAATCTATTCAATTTGCAGGGTGGCTCAAACCACAAGCCGGATCAGAAACTCAGCGGCGCAAACTAGAGGCAATTAAGGCTTGCTGGGATTGGGCGATTGACAATGGATATGTAACCGAGAATCCCTGGACTGAAGTGGCTAAGTTAATTAAGCCCCCAGCGCAAGAAAGCCCTACCCCTTTTAGCAATAAGGAGGTTGAGCTTATATTTGAGGGTTTTAGAAACCTGTATCCTCAGCTCCTCCCTTTCGTCCGTTTTCTCTTCGCAACAGGTTGCCGAACCGGAGAGGCTAGAGGATTGCGCTGGAGCGATCTGAGTGAAAAATGCGATCGGGCTGCAATCACATCACAGCTAACCAGGGAGGGAAAGAGAAAACCACCTAAAAATAGGAAAACCAGAACCCTCTGGCTACCAGAGTCTTTATCCGAAATGCTGACATCCCTTAAGCTCCAAAGCGCTAATGAGCTTGTTTTCACTTGGAACGGCAAGCTCATTGACGAACACGGTTTTTACAAAAGATGGTCTTTAATCTTAAAGAACCAAAATATTCCTCACCGGAAGCCGTATAGCACCCGCCACACTTTCATTAGTCATGCCCTGGAACGGGGCATCAGCCCAATGCTTATCGCGCAACAGACGGGGCATAACCCTAAAGTTTTGTTTGAACATTACGCGGGTCACTTGCAAAACAACCCCAAATTACCAGATATGTTTTAATCTTGCGTACCAATTTTGTGTACCAATCTCTGTACGACAGCCAGACAATGAGTTCTAGCCGCTTAAAATTGGTACATAGAATCGTGTCTCTCTTGTAAAACTAATGGAGGTTAGCGGACTCGAACCGCTGACATCCTGCTTGCAAAGCAGGCGCTCTACCAACTGAGCTAAACCCCCGAAATTTCAGTAGGAACTAAACCCACTTTTGTTATATTAGCTCATATCTTTGGATGAGTAAAGGGGGTAAAGGAAAAAATATCTAGACGCAAGCCATCGTAAAGCTTCCTTTGTTAGGTTAGATGCTAAACCAGAGTAAAATATTTCTACTCCTTCGGGTTGAGGGGGAAAATGAGCCAAGTTGTTGTAACTTTCTATAAATTCGTCAAGTTGCCGGACTTTGCCGAGAAGCGAGATCCCTTGTTATTGCACTGCGAAGCACAGGGTATCAGAGGGACAATTTTACTAGCAGCGGAAGGCATTAACGGGACGATTGCAGGTTCCGGTCAGGCAATTGATTCAGTTTTATCGTTTTTACGCTCCGATCCCCGTCTGGTTGACTTAGAGCATAAAGAATCCGGCGCTGATTCTCCACCGTTTGACCGAATGAAGGTGCGGTTGAAGAAAGAAATTGTCACCTTGGGATTGCCGGAAATCGATCCAAGCGATCGCGTCGGCACCTATGTCAGTCCGAAAGAGTGGAATGCGCTGATCTCCGATCCTGAAGTAACGATTATTGACACCCGCAACGATTATGAGGTGTCTATTGGCAGCTTTAAAGGAGCGAAAAATCCCAGAACTGCCTCATTCCGCCAATTTCCTGACTACGTTCGCAACGACCTCGATCCCACAAAACACAAAAAAGTTGCCCTATTCTGCACTGGCGGCATTCGCTGCGAAAAAGCGACATCATTCATGATGGCTGAAGGCTTCCAAGAGGTCTATCACCTCAAAGGCGGCATTCTCAAGTATTTAGAGGAAGTTCCAGCAGAAGAAAGTTTGTGGCAAGGGGAATGTTTTGTCTTCGATCAACGTGTTGCTGTCCGTGAGGGTTTGGCAGCAGGAACTCACCAAATGTGCCGCAATTGTGGGCATCCCATCTCGGAAGCTGACAAAACTTCCCCTCATTATCAAGAAGACATTTCCTGTCCCTACTGTTGCGATCGCCTTACGCCAGAGAAACCAGTACGATAGGAAGCAACAACATCACTGCTAGGATTGGCTGCTTGAGCCTGTCGTCGTGACACCTGCGCTAGCAGCAGAATTTTTCTTTGCTTCATAGAAGCGGCTGGCAACATATCCTAGAGTGTAAATCAAACTAGCGTTACTCGACGCTCCAACCACAGCACCGATTACAGGCAGGATTTCCACAAAACTCAGCCCGCCTTTGAGGACTCCAGAACTTCCCACAGATAAACCGAAAATTACCAAGACTTCGCCCCGGCGTGTTGGATCTTTTAGCGGAAATCCGTATGCCGCAGCAATGCGATAGATCATCTCAGATTGCAGTGCTGCGATCGCCGCTAGTTCTATCCCGAACAAAGCAAGCGCTAAAGGAGGCAAAAAGTTAGTAGCTAATCCAATTCCCCCCGCTTTCAGGGCAGTATCGACCATGATTCGGTGAGCCAGTTGCTCAGGTTTTTCTAGAGGATATTCTTGTCGCAGCTTGTCTACCTCATTCTGAGCCTTCTCGACATCAACCTGACCGAGGGCGGTCATTAACACATTAATGCCTGGTACTTTGGCAGCATATTTGATTAACGGATTTTCAGCGATAGGAGTAACGATTTTGCCTACCGTTTCCGTCCCCTGCTCCACGAATTGCACAGCCGCAGGTACTGCCGACTTGCTGACAGCAGTAGTAGTATTTGTAATCTCTTCTGCTGTAACCATTGCTACATTAGAACCCCACTTAGCCGCACAAGCAGCCATTTGAGTTGCTGTAGCGATCGCTTCACTCATTTGGTTTGTGGATGAACCTTCTCTGCTCTTTACTGGCATAGTTTCAGTTAATATTTTTACATCTTTTAATTAACTTACACTCTAGAAAGCCAAGGCATTATCTATCCTCTGATAGTAATTTGATGCTCTTGGGAATGAGATAGAGCGATCGCTTTCCTTTAATGCAGAGGGGGGAAGATGCGATCGCGCGGGAGCGTTGTAAAAGAGGGAAAGTGCGATCGCATCTATGGTTACACAAGAGGAGAGGCGCGATCGCAATTTATTTTACAGTCTTTGGAATTGTAGATAATAAGGCACGGAGCGCATTATTTACTGCTTCTGATGTCTGGAAAACCTCAGCAATATCTGGATCGAGAATGACGGTTACAGCAGCTTTGTCTGTTTGAGTAGCAAAACGGTTAGGACGAGCTTTGCGATAGTCAAAGTCGTATTCTGAGAGCAGATCGTTATCTGTGTTGTCCGGAGATTCAGAAGCCTGTGAATTCTTCATAGTCTTTGCGTTCTTTCTTGGTTGCTAGACGTGCGCTGATGATGCGGATCGCATTTGTCGCCTTCTGAGTAAAACAGATCAGCAACAGCCCATTATTTTGATCATGCCCAATAATCATTTCACGTTGCTCACCGACAGAGTGCAATTCATCATCGAACGGTAAGCAATGTTACACATCACAACCTACTCTATGCAAACTGTTCGCGATCGCGCTTATCGTTGCAGAGGAAGGAAGATGCGATTCCCTGCGGGATAGCTTCGCTTCACGCAGATTCTACTTATGTGAAAAATTTGCTTACAAAATTCAATATTTTAGAAGTTTTAATGAAGTTTGGGTTGTCGTCATTGACGGCTTCAGAAATAGTAGCTTTAAATAGAGCTAACTCGTGTTGAATGCTACAAGGCTAGAGCGTAATTGCACAGTAGTTCCAGGGAATTTAAGAGGCGATCGCGTCCATTAAATCTGAGCTGCTTTGTACGGAACCTGGTCATGGCTAGTAGTTATCTAGGCAATTTTTGTACTAAGCAAACAGATGTTCAAAATTAACATTCAGGGAATAGAAGCTGTAGCTTCAACGTTTCAAGAAACCGCATCAGAGGTTGTATCGACTACTCAAAGTGCAGTATCAGAAGCACTCTCAACAACCCAAGAGGCTACAAGTAGTGCAATTCAACAGGTTTCCAACTCAGTCACTTCTATAGGTTCAAAGTTTCAAGAAACCGCATCAGAGATTTCGTCAGCTACCCAAAATGCAGTATCAGAAGCGTTCTCAACAACGCAAGAAGCTGGGAGTAATGTAATTATTGAAGCTCAAAAGGCTTCTATCTCAGTCACTGGTGCTGCAACAATTGCTGCACACGAGGCATTCAAAGTTGCTCACAACATTAAATTTGAAAACTTACCTAACAATTTGCAACTAAAATTTGCGCGAGCTGGAGTACGCGAAGGCATTCGCAATGTTCAAGAAGCTGCCAAAGTGTATGAGACAATTCCAGCACAAATTCGCGCTCAAGGATATGAAGCGATTCGCGAGTTTTGCAACGATAAAGATTGGAGCCATATAAAAGCACACGTTAACGGTGGAGGAAAAGAAGCTTCAAACGGTATCTTCGAGAACTTCCGAATCAACCGATCTCGTGGTGGAATTGATATGACTCCTGAAGAACTTGCAGCAGCACGTAAGGTACTTGGCGATGCAGCTTTCAAAGCAAGTGTAGAGCAAGTGATTGGAGCTGCTGTTCAAGGTGCTTTGGTAGCGGCAGTTATTGAACTTATATTCTCAACTCTAGAAAATTCGCTGTCCTTTGCTGAAGGGAAAATTACGCAAGAAGAGCTAATTGGTAACGTTGCAGTTGCAACAGCAAAAGCTGGAGTGGCTGGTGGCGTAATTACAGCTATTTTGATGTGCATCTGTATGCTTTTCCCACCAATTGCTGCTCTACTTGGTTACGCTGCCGTTCCTCTTGCAGTGATTGGTATCGGCTTCATGTGCGTTCGTGCCTGGGAAATCTTCATCCGTGCTGATAAACTTTTTGGAATTACTGAAGAACTGGTAAAATTTACCCAAAACATTGAGGAAACAATTTTAAATTTTGACGCTTTGTGATAAGCGATTGCTCTTTGTCAAATTCAGTTTATACGCGCTTAGCTCCTACCAAAAAATCCCCAGCTTAGAATAAACGGTGGGAGCGATCGCGTTTATCGTTGCAGAAGATTGGCAACTCAGTTATCCTTGTGGTTGATTGTGTATTCCGCTCTTGAAGATCGCACCCTACAAGACCGATGCGATCGCGCTAATTAGTTAACCGATAATCCTAGAATTGTTTAAATATGATAGAAAATATGGTTGCTGGCGCATTTTATCCTTTAACTGGCTTGTTTGAGACTATTATCAAAGAAGTTTATGCTGAAAAACAAAGAAAGCATGAACAACGGATGAAAGAACTTCAAATTATTGCTGATTCGAGCCTTCGTGATGCCTATGTGCAGCAGCTTTTACTGGATAAATTTCTTGCTCCTGTTGACAATGCACAGCATCAAATTCAAAATACAGCTAAACACGCACAGTATTTAGCGGAAACTTTTAGCTATTACTATCAAGATCATGGTGCAACAAAAGAAGAAGCAAAAGAAATATGTCACCAACTTCGGATTTTAGCAATTAAGATATCTCAAGTTGATTCACTCTATGAATTAAAAGTTATTTATCAAGCAGCTACTTTGTTTGTTTATCAAATGTCAAATTTTCAACACCAGGAGCGTAAATACTCTTTAGAGAGAGCAATCCGAAAAAATATATTAGATGTATTAAATACTTGTATTGCTGTCGAGACAAATTTTCAAAGACGAGTTGATTTTATGAGAGTTGATTGAGGCGTAAATTGCCAGAACAAGTTAGAGTGGTTAAGCTTTTGATGAGTGGTTTGATTCCCTTTGAGATGCCAAAACGAGAAGCTAATCAATAAGAGACTCAACCGAGTTAGTCTTAGAGAATATCTGAAAAGTCATAATCGAGACGCTTAGGCAGTCGAGATCCCCCTTACATCCCCCTTGAAAAGGGGGACTAAGACTTGATTCTCCCCCCTTTTCTCTAGCGCAGCGGCTGGGGGGATAAAACTAACTTTTGAGACTTCTGGGGCATCCTCTTAGCAATTTGGGAGATTATCGCTAATTATCGGTAACAGATACCGAAAAACTCCCCTTATCAAGGGGAGCAAACTTGCGATACCAAACAATTGAACTGGTAGTAGAAATATTCTGGATGCTGATTACGACATTTCTACTGGCTCTTTTTCTGTCTGCTGTGCAATGTTAGCAGTATGCTCGTCAATGGCAGCTCTAATTGATTCTGGTAGAGGTAGTTTGTTGACGCTGTGAGGACTTTGGAAAGTTTGTTGAGCGTTGGGTTGCTGACAAGCAATCATTGTTTTGACGTGTTCTAATTCGTCATCTCGGATAGCAAAAAACACATCATAGAGATTTTCGATGTGGGGACGACGTTGTTGGGGATCGCTCATAGTTTGAAATTCATCAAATAAATACAGGTCGCCGTTATGGTAGTAATCGATGGCTACTTCCGGGGCTGGCAAAGTTTTAAGTTCCTCACCATGCTCTTTCAGAAAAGTGTCATAAGTGTGGTAGGCGTGTTCTTCCACCTGTTGCATGAAGTTATAAGCAGACCGGCGAGACACCATATATACCAAGACAATAATCCAGTAGTAAACGAAGGCTCCCGTATGAGCAACAAAGCGATCAATCCAGTATTTATTACCACCAAGTGACTCGGCAATTAGCAGGTGATGTAATTCGTTCCAAGATTCGGCAAAGTGGACTTTTAACCAGTCAGCCTTACGCCACCAACCCATAGTTTCATATAGGTGCAGGACTGAGGTGTAGGCGAAGTAGGGAACGCGAGCAACTGTTTCTAAGACAAAAAATCGCGGATATACACGAGTGCGATAAAAAGTGTTCAACAGTGCTTCTAGAAAATTCACGAGGAGTCTGATCATTTTGGTATCCTCTTAATCTTTTTCAATGGAAATACTTGCATTTAGTATCGCCCTCCCCCTTCAGAATGAACTAACAATGAAATGGTACATTTTATACAGTAGAGGACGATAGTAATTAGACTTGCGATCGCATGGTACACCTTCCCTAAAGAACATAGATTTATTAACCCCAATTTATGGCTCCTGGGCATGGCATTGCCATGCCCCTACAGAGCGCGAATGAATGTAAGTTATTTAATCCACGTTCTTAAGATTGTAGAGACTAGATTAACAGTGTCTCTATACTTTGCTTACGCAGATTGACGGTGAAAATACTGCTGGAAAAGTACCAGTGCAACAGTCTTCAACAAAAATTAGACAGCAACTAAACGAGACTGAGCCTCTTCACGGGCGGCGACAACTAGAACTAGACAAAGGGCTGCGATCGCTTGTTGCCATTCTTGACGCACTTGGGCATCTTCTACACCGTCAAACAACCCCACTAAGCGAGGAATTGAGGCTTCCAAAGCCGGACGCGGAACTGGACGATGCAGTTCCACCAAGCGCGTCAGACTTTCCTCCTGTTTAAGAAAATTAACAACCCATTTGGTAGTATGGTCAGGGCTATCTGGAACGCGCTTTAGTCCTAATTCGTTTTTCAGCCAATTATAAAAGGGTGGCAATTCATCGGCTAAAACGGCGGCGGCGGTGGGTAAAGTTTGTTGCAGCAACCCAATATTCAAACTATCGAGTTTCTCCTTAAAATTAGGTGTGTTGATTAACTCCGGCAACCTTAATGAAAGCAGTTTTTCTAGTTCGGTTTGGGAGAGATTGAGGTGTTCAGTAAAAGTGTTGAGCATGATTGTCTATTGTGCTACTACAGATATTATGGTGTTTGAGAAGAGTTGGCAACTATGAGCTACCTCAGTTTTCATGGGAAGGATGTTCAGAAAGTGTTAGCAAAAACGCTAGATTTTCCTGAGCTTGTAAAGCATGGGGTGCATTAGCAGGCATAAAGACGAATACACCTGCTTCGAGGGAAATTTCTCTTCCCTCCAAAGTTAGAATTCCTCGTCCTTCGATAACCGTAACGGTGGCATTGCGAGTTGATGTGTGTTCGGCAATCTCAGTTCCGGTTGCTAAACAAAAAAACGTATGTTGGCAGTTGTTATCTTTTATCAGTACCTTGCTTAAAACTCCGGATTTAGGATACTCAATCTGCTCTCGAAGATTACTAACTAAAGATGTGCTATTTGTTGTTATAGAAGCCATAATTAACTTTCCACCTGATAGTTGATTTGGTTAATGAACAAAGAATGGGGATTGGGGACTAGGGACTAGGGGCTGGGGACTAGGGACTAGGTAAGATTCTTCCCAATCCCCAATCCCCAGTCCCCAATCCCCAGCTACGCGATCGCGCACACAGCGATATATCCCAACTCTTGCTGGTATTGGCTGAAAACGCGACGCATTTCCAGAACTCGGCTGCGAATAGCAGGTTTAGTTAACACATTCCACAAAATACGTGCCGTATTCAGCAACCCTTCATCTCGCAACATTTGCCGCAGATTTAGCAATGCCATTGCTCCAGTTTGATGCTGCTGTACCTCTAAACCAGCGCTGGAAAAAGCGGCTATCCAATTGGTTTCTGATAGAGGTGTGCTATTCATGCGAATTACCTGCGCTAAATCGCGGTGAATTTGTTCTTCGCGATCGCGTGCTAAAAGTTCATGAGAGAGAAATTTTCCTCCCGGTTTCAGACGGTCGTGGATGGAACGCAGAATTTTAGCTTTCCCTGGTGGCGATTGCATCGTCAGAATTGCTTCTGCTAAGACGTAATCAAATTTCTCAGATATTGCATCCAGGCGGAAAATATCGCCCTCAATGACCTCCACCTGACCCACCAAACCCGCCGCCGCAATGTTGGCACGCGCACGCGCCACGCTGTCGGGGTTTTTCTCCACACCGACCACTCGCACGCCGTAGCGTTGAGCTAATGCGATCGCGCTGTAGCCAAAACTAGAAGCTAATTCTAGAACTGTCTCGCCTGCTTTGAAGTCAGCCCATTGAAACAGTTTCTCTGTGGCAATTCCTCCCCCCGGACGCAACATTTTCTTCCCAGCTGCTGCTAAAACTTGATGCCCCGGAGCCGTTTTAAAATTGAGGGTAGTAGTAGTATTGGTCATATCCTTGACCCTCCCGATTGCTGATATCTCCACTCTGACAGAGGTTCAAGAGTACGAATATGAGCCAGCTCATATTTATACCACTAGAATCAATTTGCTGGTACCAGCTACTCTTACGAACCCCCCTCAGTCCCCCCGTTTCAGCAGGGTGGTTTCATTTATTAAAAGAAAATTCTGTAACGTTGATTTTGGTTGGCGGTAGGGGCTTTTTGATTGCCATGCCCCTACAAAATGTCACAATTTTCGATATTTTCTAAGGGTTGTATGAAACCACCCTGAACCAACCGGGTTGGGGAGCAGTTCTTTGAGAATTACCTAATGGGTACTCTAGCACTACCCGAAATTGGCTATCATCGCAGGAGAAAGAGTTTCAGGCACGATGATGAGCGAATTTGCGTTTACAGTTCCAGAAACAGTCACATTTGAGGAAGCGATCGCCCTCACCCAATCAATTCTCGATAAGATGCAAGCGGGTGAATTATCGCCAGACGCGATCGCCGCAGCAATCTCAGAATTAGTGAAAACTAAAAATGGTGCCAGAGGCTTTTTTGTCAACTATCTAACATCAGAAAGCACAATTGCAGACAATCCTAGTCAGGAAGTCGTGCAGGCATTGCAATCAAATCCAGACACAGTTTCCGAATTATTAGTGAAAAATCTGGCAATGTCTGCGGGGATGGCAATTACCCATCGTCGCAATGATAATCAAGAGATGGCTGAGGGTTCGGATAGAGTGCGATCGCGTACTGCCCGTATCATAGAACTGGTTAAACTTCCCCAAGTGTACCAACAGGCTCAAAGCTTGCTGGAAAGTGCCATTACTGGCGAAGGCGAATACAAACCTTTTTTAGCAAAATGGGGTTATGATGCCGAACAACGGCAAGTTATCTCCGAAGAATTGCAACAAATTTTGAACTAGCTAACAGCTAAGAAATCTTAAACAATTAGCAATTAGCCATTAGCAATTAGCAAAAACTATGGTAACATCCCCTCCTCAATTCTCTGATATTCAAGATCATTGGGCGCGTTTATTTATAGAAGCCCTCGCCAGACGTGGCATCATTAGCGGGTTTCCCAATGGCACTTTTCGCCCTAATCAATCAATGACCCGCGCTGAATTTGCTACTACCATTAGCAAGGCCTTTGTAAGACCTCTAAAGCGAAAATATGTCCGCTTTGCCGATGTTCCATCTGGCTACTGGGCAGGGGCGGCAATTGTAAATGCTTACGAAAGAGGATTTATCAGCGGTTTTCCTAATAATACCTTTCGTCCGACAAGCAGAATCTCCAAGCTAGAAGTTTTAGTTTCCCTAACCAGTGGCTTAGAAGTTGCCGCCAATATAAAGCCTCACCTCCAAACATCACTCCAACAAATATATTTAGATGCTGCTCAAATTCCGAACTATGCAACAGATGATATAGCCGTAGCTACCAGTGCGGGAATGGTAGTTAACTACCCGAATATAAAATTACTAAATCCCAATGGTGCAGCAACTCGCGCTGATGTTGCAGCTTTTATCTATCAAGCTTTAGTGTATCAAGATGAAGCTCCGGCAATTGCATCTCCCCATATCGTCGTTCCCCCAAGACCGGGAACTTTACCGCAAACAGTTAAAGTTAGTCATCAGCGAGAATTTCGGGGTGCGTGGGTAACAACAGTCTGGAACAGTGACTGGCCCTCCAAACCGGGATTGCCCGTTGAACAACAGAAAGCCGAATTAAGAGCAATTCTAGACCGGATGCAAGCAATGAAGCTGAATGCTTTAATCTTGCAAGTACGACCGGAAGGGGATGCCTTTTATGCTTCGCAATTAGAGCCTTGGAGCTATTGGCTCTCAGGAGCGCCGGGAAAGGCACCAAACCCATTTTACGATCCTCTGGAGTATGCGATCGCCCAAAGCCACCAGCGCAACATTGAACTTCATGCTTGGTTCAACCCCTACCGCGCCAAAGTTAGCGCCAAGCTACCGCCAAACGTCCGCCCTCACATCTCTGTCACCAATCCCGAAGCCGTTTACCCCTGGGGAAATCAGCTGTGGATGGACCCCGGACTAAAAGTAGTTCAAGACAGAGCATACAACGTAATTCTCGACGTAGTGCGTCGCTACGACATAGATGGCGTCCATTTAGATGACTACTTCTATCCCTATCCCATCGAAGGCAAATCCTTCCCCGACAACAAAACCTACGCCGCATATCAGGGGAGTGGTGGCAAACTCTCCTTGGGCGACTGGCGGCGAGAAAATGTCAATCAAATGGTTCAACGCCTCTCCACAGGCATTAAAGCAGCAAAATCCCACGTCAAATTTGGCATTAGTCCCTTTGGCATTTACCGCCCCGGACAACCGGCGCAGATTAGAGGACTAGATGCCTACAGCGTACTTTATGCCGACTCAAAAAAATGGCTAGAACAAGGTTGGATAGATTATCTAGCCCCACAACTCTATTGGCGCACCGACCAAACCGCCCAGAGTTACCCCGTCTTACTCAAGTGGTGGACTGAGAACAACCCCAAAGACCGACACATTTATGCAGGTAACAATTTAGGACAGCTGGACGGAAAAGCTTGGACACTTGACGAGATTAAAAAGCAAGTTCAAATTACCCGCAACTTGAGTGATAACTTGTCACTGGGGAATATCTTCTTCAGTATGGAAGCTTTCACCCAAAATCGTCAGGGCATTTACGACAACTTCAAAACTTCAACTTATACCCAACCAGCACTCGTTCCTAATATGTCATGGCGGGACACAATACCACCAGCCCCCCCAGCCGGAGTAGCGGTGAAAGATGGCAAACTAACGTGGAATGCTGCCAATCCCGATATTCGTTCTTGGACGCTTTATAAACAGAATGGTTCTACCTGGACGCTACAAAGAATCCTTCCAGCAGGAACCACATTTGCCACTCTGGAACCAGGAAAATATGCCTTAAGCGCAGTGGACAAAATGGCAAATGAAAGTGGAGGAGTCCTCGTTTCCGTCACTTAAAAACTTGTAGTTTCTAGCTTTGTTTGAGGCACCTCACCCGACAAATGCTTATGTTATTTTCATTCCCAGGCTGCGGTCTGGGAATGAGGATAAAGAGGTGCCTCCATTTATTGAGAACACTGCATATTCTTGAGTATTCAAACTTCAGACAGAATAGAAATCTAGGCAACTATGTTAATTTATATAAAATCTGCTTCTCACCCAATACTTCTCGGTTAGGAAAAATTGTAGGTTGGGGAACCAGCCCCGTGCGCGGGGGTGCGTGGCGTTTGAGGTGAGCGTTACCCAATGCTAAATAATATTAGGTTTGTTGGGTTTCGCTATCCCACAGGCCCAACCTACTTGATCTCAAATTGTCGCTTATCCGAGAAGTATTGCTTCTCGACCTATTTACCTAAAAATCATCTCAACAAGTTAAAGGATAATTCAATGGAGCAACAATTTATCGAAAAACAAGTTAATTTAGGGGAATGTTGCATTACCTACTTTGAAAAAGGGGTAGCATCAGGATTATCTCCCATACTATTTATCCACGGCTGGGGTGTATTAGTTGAACCTTATCAAGCCAGCTTAAATATTTTATCGGAGCGTTATCACGTTATCGCGCCTATATTACCAGGTTTAGGACAATCAACCGCGCCTGAAATTATCCAAGATTACACAGATTATGGGCGGGTGTTAATTGATTTTTTAATGGCGCTGAATCTGAAAAAGGTTCATGTACTTGGGCATTCCGAAGGCGGAGCAATAGGCATGGCATTGGCAGCTTTAATGCCATCTATGGTTCGCAGTCTCACAATAGCAGATAGTACGGGAATCCCTCTGGGTTCTGTGGCGGAAGTCGTTGCCAAAAGGGCAATTGAGATGCCTGCACAGATGTGGCAAATGAAGGTTGAACCTGTGACTGAGGTTTTTAAAAACTTGCTTTATAACAGCTTTACCAATACTCAAAATCTGATAAATATGGGATTTATTGGTATAGAAAAAGACATCAGACCGCTGTTGGCAAGTATTGAATCTCCCTGTCTAATTTTGTGGGGTAAAAACGATTTGCTTACTCCCGTTTCATTTGCTCACGAATTTTATCAAAATATTAAAGATTCGGAATTAATTGTCGTGGATGAAGTATATCACGAATGGGTACTTTTCTTCCCGGAAAAATTTGCATTTATGATTCTGAATTTTATTGATAAAATTGAAAATGTTAACTAATAGCAAGTAGCAAGTAGGTCGGTTTGAGGTGAGTGTTACCCAACGCTAATATTACGTTTCTTGGGTTTTGCTCGCGCACAGTCCCAACCTACAATTTTTACTAACCGAGAAGTATTGACATACAAACCCCATGAGTGAAGCTGTTCTAGTTAGCATAAGAAGTGCCTTTCTCAATGCGCCCGGTTTATGGGAAAGTACCCTAAAGCCACGCCAAGGTAATTGGTGCAAAATTATTGATGGTATTGATAAGACGCGAACTGATGGCTATTCCATTGAAGGGTCGTTTGTAAGTCAAATCGACTTGGTAACTTATCAACAACCAGGACTTTATCTGTTCTGCGAAAAGAAGGGACGCAAGCAGGGCAATCAGGTGCAATTATATGCCCTTTTTGCACTTGAGCCGAATGCCGAAGTTAAGGTTTTTAGGGAACTGAAAACAACTACTAAAGATTGGGCGGTGCAGTTGTGGCCTGATATTGAAGCTTATATGCAAATACAGGAAACAAGTGCAGAAATTCGTCGCCAGGAATTGTTGAGAATAATTCAATCTTTGGAATTTGAACTGAGTCAACGACGTGCTGAACTGGGGGTTTTAGAAATGCAAATTGATGAAGAGTAAGTAGATGGATCTAATTATTTGTAGGATGGGTAGAGCGTAAGCGAAACCCATCAAACCCATGTCCATGTTGGGTTTCATGCCTCAACCCAACCTACATCAGATGTTTAGTTTAATTATGTCTATCTACTTATTAAGTGTTATATAGCAAGTAATACTCCCCTCAACCCAGTCTATGTTTATTTAAAATCGATTATGGGGCTGTACCAATGCCATCGATCAGCCATTCACCAATTGAACTGTTTGGGGCAACTAAGGTGTAAAATTCGGGCAACTGCTGATCGCTGTCAGAGAAAACTGGCTGGATGTAGGAGGCGCTGTACTCCACAGCAAATTTGTGGCTGTTGTTAGTCGAGAACTCTGGCATTAGCTGCACAGACTTGATACTGACACCTTTGATGATGTAGTCTCGATACATCTTCACAAACTGCTGGTAGGATATCTGCGCCCGATAGCGGGGAGAAAGCAGATTGTAAGCTTCTTGATAGTTTCGGAGTGCGATCGCTTGAAAATATTTTTGCAGTACGCTTTCGGCACGCGCTAGAGTTAAACCAGCAGCAATTTCCCTGGAAGATTGGGTTTCAACTGTTTGCGCCTGCACTGGTGCAATAATACTGGAGGTCAGAAGCAAGGTTGCGATCGCTAGAATTGCGCGTTTCATAGTTCGCGGCTTTTAGAGGCTGGAAACAAGTAAATCCTCTGTTGTCTCTAGCTTCGCTTTTCTGACCTTGTGATGACTTCGTACAATAGGATCGCCCGATTGGGTGATTTCTTTAAAATTTGGTAATGGGTTGTTCTCTTATTCCCCATTCCCCGTCTTCAGTTGGAGTTCAGTCGCTTGGAAATTTCGCTAATCAACGCACTGAGAATTGCTCCTCCCATGAGAACGCCAAGCGCTGGGGTAAACAATGGTTGCCAAAGCTTATACCATAAATCGAGTCCAAGGGGAACCCCCACCGAGTGACCGAAGACTGCGATCGCTAACCATCCAAAGCTTAGGAATACTAAGAATACATCAGCTACTAAAATCAGGTTTAGCCAATTGAGGAGTTTATCTTTCATCATCATATTTTGTCAAAAAATTGTCCTTTAACAACGCTTTCAGGTTTTCCATCCGCAGCTTAAAGATTGTCTCCATGAGCTTACCAGACTTGTTCTACTGATAGAGCAACGGTTTCGCGCAACCTTTACAAATTAAAGCATATTTTGGCAAAATTAAATTTTATATTATGACTCTTCAGTACCTAGCATGATAAAAAGTAGTTTAGTAGGTAAATGACGGGGAATGAAAGCCTAAAAGAGTAGCGCTAAAACCTTTTTAGGGTTGACATCCAAAACTTATTTATAACTTAGTAATAGTTGAGCAAAATATAATTTTGAAGCGGCAGATAAGTCATGACTGTACAGTGCCGAATTAAATGACATCGGGACAAATTCGTGTCATCACGCAAGCCGGATCGCTGCACTCTTACAGCAATTTAGGTTGATGCTCCGCTTGTAAGTTACCTGTACTCACTTTGAGTTAAACGCTAGAAAAGCCAAGTTTCACACCCCCCATCACACTAATTTGGCATTTTGACAAATAAAGAGGCACTGTACATTCTTCAGGGTAACGAATGCAATAGCTAATTTGTTTGCTTTTCCCCTTGACTCTCACGCAGCGTGAGGCTCTTACCATGAATTTATCAATTGGAATTGTCTCGGAGCGGCAAGGAGGAAGGAAGTGAAACCCGTTGCAATGAAAGTCGGCGATCTGGCAAAACAGACAGGAGTTTCCGTTCGGACATTGCACTATTACGACGAGATTGGATTGCTCTCGCCTTCTCAACGAACTGAAACAGGCTACCGACTGTATATCGAAGATGACATCATCCGGTTACAGCAAATCGTGTCGTTACGGCAAATTGGCTTCTCCTTGGAACAAATCCGAGAGTGTCTGGAGCAAAGTCAGTTTTCGCCTCACCATGTGGTGCAATTGCACCTCTCCCGGTTGAAGGAGCAGATGGAGTTACAGCAACAGCTTTATGCGCGACTGGAAGCGATCGCCACTCATCTGCAATCCGCAGAAACAATCTCTATCCAAGAATTTATTCAATTAATCGAGGTCACGATGATGGTAGAAAACTACTACACCCCAGAACAGCTAGACTATCTCAAAGAACGGCGGGAAATGCTGGGTGAGGAACGGATTCGGCAGGTTGAAGCTCAATGGCAAGAATTGATTGATCAAGCTCGAACTGCAATGCAAAATGGCATTGACCCAACCAGCGAAGCAGTGCAGCAATTGGCTCGACGCTCACAAGAACTAATTCAAGAATTCACCGGAGGCGATGCCGGAATTGAGCGATCGCTTAGCCAGATGTATCAGCAAGAAAGCGTCGAAGTTGCCAGTCGAGGTGCGATGGATTCAGCCTTAATGGAATATATGAGCCAAGCAAGAGCAGCCCTGAAGCAACCCGAATAGCGAATATCAGATTACCACTGGCAAGACTGCGAAATGAATGCAAAGCCTGCCAGTGGTAAAGAATTCAAAAAAGCCCAATCAGTAAGGCGATGGGTGCTGCAAGTAACATCCACATCGTAGGTTGTAAACCATACTGTTGAGCAACCAAACCCAGCGCCAACGGAGCTAAACCACCCACGAAAGCCGCCAGGTTATCTAGCGTCATGACGGTACCACTCTGACCCGGCATCGCTGTGTACAATTGCCCCTGAAGAATAGAGTACCAACCCGAATTAAGGAGGCCCAGGAAGGCAAGAATGACCAACTTGATATTGATATTGGGTACAACCAAAAAAGCTGGATAAAGGCACAAAACAAGGATGGCGCTAATCCTCAAATAATCTAGTCCTCGCACCCGCTCTAGTAAGGGAATGAGAAGAAAATCTCCCAGCAAGCCAAACCCTAACCAGACCGTGAGAGCAAAACTTGCTTGCGTATTGTTTACACCCACGACATCAACAAAATACAGTGTCAAAAAGCCACGCAGAACATCCAACATCAAATCGCAAAATTGCAACAAGGTTAGCCAACGTAGCACGTTGCGTCGTTTTAAGGCGTTGATGGCATTAGAGACACCATCTTTGAAACTAAGTACAGGTTCGTCAATATGAGAAGATGTCGTTGGAATTGAAAACGGATACTTCCACAACATCCCTACAAGTAATACCGTCAGTACCGCCAATATTAAAAATACACTCCGCCAACTTTGATGGAATGCGATCGCACCCGCTAAAGCCAAAGGTCCCAGGACATTGCCAACCGAACCCGCCAATGCCCAGCGTGCCATGTTTTGTTCGTGGCGGGTTGGTTCCATGTCCATCAGCGTCGCCTGGGAAAGACTGACAAAGGCACCAGATGCTGGATAAAACAGCACAAAGGCTGCTAACAGCCAGGAAAAGTTATCGCTAAGGGAGATGAGGAGTAATGCGATCGCAAAAGCAACGCCTCCCCCCAAAATCAATTGCCGTCGCTGACCGATATCTGCCCAAATTCCCAGAATTGGCTCTATCAGGCTGCTGACCGTGTTGGGTATCGTCAGCAACAGCCCCACTTGCACATAGGAAAGATGCAGGTCATTGCGAATCAATGGATACGCAGCACCCCGTACTCCATCCACCAGTTCGTCTAATAATTCAATAACCAGGAAGATAACCGTTAATAAAATGACAGTCCTAGTCGTTTTGTTTTTACCATTCAATGACATCGTGAAATTCTCCCGTCCTCAAAATTTGATCGCCAGCGCAACATCTTCACGACGTTGGCGATCGGAGGGGGAATCCACGAACAAATTCTTCGCCTTAGTTCTAAGGCGAATCGTGCGTTGGATTGGGTTCTAGAAGCTTACCAAGGAGGAAAAATCATAGAAGCGAAGGGCAAAGAAAGGACTTGCAAATAGGTTTGTAGCCTATTGTAGGCATAACAGAAGAGATTGTCTTTTTTACGAGTTGAATAAGACTCAAAATTTGTAACAACACACATATACTGTCGAGGCGGTTGGAATGCTATATGGACAGAATCTATACAACATCCCAATTTGGAGAATTAGACAGGAGCTGTCGAATCACGAGTTAGGTGTACTACAAGACAAATATATGGTATGTCTTCATATCGAACACTAAATTGAGAGCATGACGACGTTCCTTACAGACTCGGCTGACATCGCCAGGATTCATTTCTCTTCAAAGCTGAATTTGAAACAGCGTAGTGAATTGGGACAGTTTATGACTCCTGCTCCGGTTGCTCGTTTTATGGCGAGACAATTTAGCAGTCTATCCGGCCACGTCAACCTTCTAGATCCCGGAGCCGGAGTTGGGGCATTAACGGCTGCCTTTGTAGAGCGGCTATTAGCAAATCCTAACAAGGTTGAGAGCTGCTTTATAACAGCATATGAAGTTGAATCAACTTTTCTATCATCTTTGAAAAAATGCCTCATAAAGTGTTGTGAAGCTTTAGAAAGCAGAGGGATTCAAGCAAATTACTGTTTACATGAAAAAAGTTTTATAAAGTCCTTTACTGAAATAAATTTGCCGCTTCTTAGTAAATCCTCTATTCGTTTTACTCACGCGATCCTAAATCCACCTTATAAGAAAATTAACAGGCAATCAATCGAAAAGAAAATTCTTTCAAAATTTGGGATTGAAACTGTAAATCTATATAGTGCGTTTGTTTGGCTTACTGTATTACAGCTTGCTAAGGACGGAGAGATAGTTGCAATTACGCCTAGAAGTTTCTGTAATGGTGCTTATTATCGTCCTTTCCGTAAAGCTTTTCTGGAAAAAATTGAACTTAAAAAAGTTCATGTTTTTGAGAGCCGCTCGACCGCCTTTTGCGAGGATGGCGTATTGCAAGAAAATATCATTTTTCATGCCTTAAAGTCCGGAGAAAAGCCTAATTGTGTAGAAATAAGTAGTAGTTCTGGAACCAATGCAAATGATTTTTTAGAATCAAGATTTATTCCTTATAACCAACTTGTTGAAACAAATGACTCAGAAAGCTTTATTCATATTGTCACAAACCCTCTTGAAGATGCTTTAAAAGTGCAGATGGATAAATTTTCATCTAATTTGGATGAAATTGGGTTAGAAGTTTCAACAGGCCCAGTTGTTGATTTTCGTCTCAAATCAGCTTTGAGAAATTACTTGGATGAGCAAAGTGTTCCACTACTTTACCCAGAAGCTATGAAAGCAGGGAAAGTTTTATTTCCACCCAGCAATCCTCGCAAGTCGATTGCAATTGAACAAAACCAAGAAACAGGAAAATGGTTAGTTCAATCGGGTTGGTACGTTTTAACAAAGCGGTTTTCTGCTAAAGAGGAAAAGCGTCGTATTGTTGCTGCTGTGTGTCCTCCCGTAGATGCGCCAGCACTAGGCATAGAGAATCATCTTAATTATTACCATGCTAGAGGTAAGGGAATGAATCCCGACCTTGCACGAGGATTAGCTGCATTTCTCAATTCAACTTTATTTGACAGTTACTTCCGGCAGTTTAGTGGACACACACAAGTCAACGCAACGGATTTGCGTAAAATTAAATACCCTGGCAAAGATGATCTGATGCGACTTGGAAGACAAATTAGTGATTCTCACTTTGATCAGGAGCAACTTGATACGGTTGTACACAAAACTCTGTCAATTATGAGCGAAGCAATAAATGCAGTTCAGGCTGGCAAACGAATTGAGGAAGCACTTGCAATTCTCAAAGATATTTCTGCTCCCAGAGAGCAACAGAACGAACGATCAGCACTTTGCTTACTTGCATTGGCAGACATTCGGCCTGAAACATCTTGGAATCAAGCGACAACACCAAGACGCGGAATTACAGAAATGATGGATTGGTTTCGTGATTATTACGGGAAACAATACGCACCAAATACACGCGAAACAGTTCGACGGCAGACAATGCACCAGTTTGTGCAGATGGGGATAGTTGTTGAGAATCCAGATCGACCTGATCGACCAATTAACAGCCCTAAATGGTGTTATCAACTTCATCAACAAGCATTGTCACTTCTTAAAGCCTATGGTACTGAGCAATGGGAAGAAGCCCGTCGAAATTATGCTGTTTCAGTCACAAATTTATTGCAGTATAAAAATCGAAATATCCCGACGATTCCCGTAAGTTTGCCTAATGGTCAAGCCATTCAGCTATCATCAGGTGGACAAAATATATTGATAAAAGATATTTTGGAAAGCTTTTGTCCCAGATTTACGCCTGGAGGTTTAGTTCTGTATGTTGGCGATGCCGGAAATAAGTTCATCATCAATGAAACTCAGAAATTCCGAGAAATAGGGATTGAATTAGATCCTCACGGTAAAATGCCAGACATTGTAGTTTACTATGAGCGGCAAGATTGGCTTGTATTGATAGAAGCTGTGATTAGTCATGGTCCAGTCAACTTGAAACGTCACAATGAATTAAAGCAGCTCTTTCAGTCGAGTCGTAAGGGATTAGTTTTTGTTACGGCTTTCCCAAGCCGAAAGGAAATGGCTCGGTATCTTGCTGAGATTTCTTGGGAAACAGAAGTTTGGGTAGCAGATCAACCCGATCACATGATTCATTTCAACGGGGAGAGATTTCTTGGGCCCTATGAAGATCCAGAGAATTGTTCTTAAATATGTCAGACAGTACACCTAACACGACGCAGCAAGCGATCGCTTAAATCAGCACTTGACATTCTTGGATAGTTTATTTAACTTTGTAGTTAATTAGCTGCATGGTTAAATAAAAGTGTCTTCCGATCAACTGAGCGTCACCTTTGCCGCCCTTGCTGATCCCACCCGGCGTGCCATCCTGGCCCACCTTGCCAAGGGTGAGGCATCGGTTACTGAATTAGCTAAACCCTTTGAGATGAGCCTTCCTGCCATTTCCAAGCATCTCAAGGTGCTGGAGCGTGCTGGACTGATCACGCGGGGTCGGGAGGCTCAATGGCGACCCTGCCAGCTCAAAGCGGAGCCACTTAAGGATGCGGCGGATTGGATCGAGCAATATCGCCAATTTTGGGAAGAGAGACTTAATCGGCTGGATGATTACCTGCACGAGTTACAAACCCAGGAGAAACAAGATGGGCAATAAAAATGATTCCATTGATGCTCAAAGCGATCGCGAGATCGTCATCACCCGCGTCTTCAACGCACCGCGCGAACTCGTATTCAAGGCGTGGACTGACCCGAAACACGTAGCGCAGTGGTGGGGGCCGAAAGGCTTCACGACCAAGGTGACTGAGCTGGATCTGCGTCCAGGCGGTAAATCGCGCTACGTCATGATTGGCCCAGACGGTACGGAGTACCCAGTTAAAGGTGTCTTCCGCGAAATTGTGCCTCTTGAACGGATTGTTACCACTGATGAATTTGATGAAGGCTTTGAAAAGGTCGTGAACGCCGATCTGCCAAAGGGAATCGTGATGACGGTGCTTTTCGAGGATTTGGACGGCAAGACCAAGCTCACACTCCGCATTGTGCATGAGTCTGCCGAGGAGCGCCGGAAGCATGAAGAGATGGGGGTTATTGGTGGGTGGAACTCCAGCTTTGACTGCCTTGATGAGTTCTTGGCGACGGCTTGAGTCTCCCTTGCCACCCATGAGACGGCGAACTGGTGGTCTTTTGTGAAACGACTCAAGCGGAACATTAGTGTCGCCTTGCCGATACTTCCATATATGCAATAAACTCTCAAAAGGAGAAAAGATGACTACTAAAATTTTCGTGAATCTGCCCGTAAAAGACCTGAATCAGTCGGTTGAGTTTTTTACGAAACTTGGCTTCAGTTTTAACGCTCAATTTACTGATGAAACGGCGACCTGCATGATTGTCAGCGATGACATCTTCGTGATGCTATTGACTCACGACAAGTTTAAGACGTTTACTCCGAAAGAAATTTGTGATGCAACCAAAAGCACTGAAGTGCTGGTTTGCTTATCTTCTGACAGCCGAGAACAAGTCGATGAAATGGTTCGCAAGGCAGTCGTCGCTGGTGGATCAACCTACAATGAACCACAAGACCACGGTTTTATGTACGCACATGGCTTTCAAGATTTAGATAGCCACATTTGGGAACTTGTCTACATGGAACCTAGTGCAATAAATCAAGGTTAAAAATGGAATCAGAGGAATGCTATTCACGGGTCGATCGTTGTGGTGGTGACAGGAATTTCGGGTTGAGCGATCGCTAATGCAGATTGCAACGCCTGGAAGCGGTTTTCTAGTTGGTAAATTTGTGGCGGTATGGCAGCAGTTTGTCCATTTAAGCTGTTGGCTGCTGCGGAAAATCGTTGTAATTTCAGTTTCTCAATGCGTCGCTGAACTTGTCCGGGTGTGACGACAATCCATACATGACGTTGCTGTTTTACTGCATCCTCCACCATTGTTTCGATTGCTAAGGCAGCCGTAACACCAATCGATGGGACTTCACTCAAATCCAGCACCAGCACTTGATAGTCTTTAACGATTGCCATCGCTGAGAGATAATCTTGGCGGCTCCAAAGCTCAAGGGGCCGCACAATTGGAATAGCAAAATGTCTCCCCCAGCCTGGGTTAAGGTATCTTTCTCGGCAGGAGTCAGGTTCGGAGATTGAGCCGGGTCGGTGATGGCTTGGACGCGATCGCGTCCAACATCCGCGCAAACTTATCAATAAATTAAGAGGGCAGGACTCCTCGGCAAGCTGAGTAAGTTTCAAAATGATCTGAAACGCAGGAGTCCTTGCCTTAGCCCCAATTAAGATTTCTGTAGCTTAACCTATCTCAATCTCACCCGCTGTTAACTTCAAATTTAATTTGGGAACTATAAGGGTAGCAGCCTTTCTAGAGATTGGCTGCTCTTATGGTATGTGCGCGGAGACCGGAAATGCAGCCGATAGCGATAAAGCAGAAATTCCCAGTTAAACTCGACCGCACTTTCTTGATAGCAGCACTGGTAATTCCGGCTGTTCACCTCTATTTAGGATACGTAGGATTATCCACGACATTTGTCAATGGTGCCTCCGTATTTTGGCCTTCACTCGGTGTCTTTTTGGCAGCAATGCTGATACTGGGCTATCGCGTCTGGCCGATTTTATTTGTGAGTGATTTCATTGTTAGTCATATTCTTTTTTTCCCAAACAATCTTTTAATCAGTCTGATTATTCCCGCTGTCAACCTGCTCACTCCATTCAGCGGGACTTTTCTAATTAATCGCTTCATCAAACGCCACAATTTTTTAGAGCGATCGCAAGACGTTTTTAAATTTATCATCCTGACCATCCCCACCCCCCTGCTCAGTTCTCTCCTAGCCGCCGTCACGCTTTGCACAAGTGGGATTGCTCCCTGGACAGCCTTTGCAGAAGTGTTTCGTACCTGGTTGGCATCAGATAGCACGGGCATTTTGGTCGTTACACCCCTATTGCTGGCATGGTGGCAAAAATCTGAACATCCCAAAAAATTTAACAAGCAACAAATTATAGAGTTTGTATTTGTATTGGTCTGCGTAATCGCACTCGACCATATAGCTTTTTCGGGAGGATACCCAATCGAATACATGGTGATTCCCCCACTGATTTGGTCGGCGTTTCGGTTTGAAGCGCGGATATCAACGCTACTCGTGCTAATTGTGTCAGCGATCGCAGTTTTTGGCACCGTTCGCGGTTTCGGTTCGTTTGCCAAACAAGCCTCGCCCAATGAATCGCTCATCTTGCTGCAATCGTTTATTTGCGTCATCGCAATCATCACATTTGTCATCTCTGCGGTGACGAGTGAAAACCGCAAGGCAGAAAGAAAACTCCGGCAAGCGAATGATGAATTGGAGCAACGAGTCGAAGAACGGACGACTGAACTCAATGAGGCAAAAAATTCCGCCGAAATTGCCAACCAAGCTAAAAGTGAATTTCTTGCCAACATGAGCCACGAACTACGCACCCCTCTCAACGGTGTCCTGGGGTATGCTCAAGTTCTTTCTGCTGCCCCCAACCTTACGGAACAGCAACAACACGGCATCGACATCATCTATAATTGCGGCTCTCATTTGCTAACGCTGATCGAAGACGTACTCGATCTTTCCAAAATCGAAGCCCGGAAGATGGAACTGCATCTGAGCGATGTACATCTGTCTGCCTTCCTGCAAGGAGTCGAGGAAATTTGCCGCATTCGCGCCGAGCAAAAAGGCATTCAGTTCATTTATCAGCCACCCGATAATCTGCCCACAGCGATCGCCACCGATCATAAACGCTTGCGACAAGTGCTGCTGAACCTCTTGGGCAATGCTATCAAGTTTACAGACTCCGGTAGCGTCACATTACGAGTAGAGGTGACTGAAAATTCGCTGCAACCCTCGTTGACTCGACTTCGCTTTGTTGTAGAAGACACTGGCATTGGAATGTCACCAGAGCAACTAGAACAAATTTTCCTCCCCTTCGAGCAGGTTGGTGATCTCAAGCGACAAGCGGAGGGGACTGGATTAGGACTTGCCATCAGCAAAAAAATTGTCGAGATAATGGGAGGAGACATTCACGTTAAGAGCTTACTAAATGTCGGTAGTACGTTTGAGTTTGAGATCGAGTGTGCTTTAGTAACAAACTCGATAGCAACCAACACACTGAACAAAGCAGGACGCATTACGGGTTATACAGGCGATCGCAGAAGCATCTTAATTCTGGACGATCGATGGGAAAATCGCTCGGTCTTTGTTAACTTGCTGCAACCGTTGGGATTCACCGTCATTGAAGCCAGTGATGGACGGGAAGGCTTGGAGAAGGCGCATCAAGTTCAACCAGATTTGATTATTACTGACCTACTCATGCCCAACATGAACGGTTGGGATTTTCTCGCGCTTCTGCGCCAGTCAGAAACGTTCAAGGATGTGCCAGTCATTGTGTCATCGGCAAGCGTTTACGATACCGATCGCCAGAAAAGCCTAGCAGCAGGCGGCAACGATTTTCTAGCTAAACCCTTGCAAGCCGAGGATTTATATCACATCTTGGCAAAACATCTACAACTAGACTGGATCTATGCGGAGCCAAACCCTATTGAATCAGCGATCGCAACACGCTTGGCAAACGCAACCCCAACGGAACTCGCTGTGCCACCCCTATCTGAACTGTCGAGCCTGCTGGAATGTGCCAAGCGAGGACAAATCAAAGGCATCCAACAAGAACTGGAACGACTTGCCCAGCTAGATGAAAGTTATCAGCCGTTTGTCAATAAATTAAGTTTGTTTGTAAAAGAATTTAATATTCGGAAAATTCGCCAATTTCTTCAGGAAAAGGTGGGGTGATTTTCCCGTCTTGCCCATCTATAAATACACCGAATTCGACCGCAGGAGCAATTAAATCATGTCATTTAATGCCACTCATGAAATTATTTTGGTAATTGACGACAACCCAACCAATCTAGAATTACTGCATAATGCTTTGGGTTCGTGTGGCTATGAAGTTTTGGTAGAAATGGATGGTTTTAGTGGAATTGAGCAAGCCAAGAACTATCCGCCAGACTTAATTTTGTTAGATGTTCAGATGCCAGGAATTGATGGATTTGAAACCTGCCGTAAATTGCAGTTTGATCCGTCTACAAAAAACATTCCAGTCATCTTCATGACGGCGCTGACTGATACCACAGACAAAGTCAAAGGGTTACATTTAGGGGCAGTAGACTATATTACAAAACCGTTTCGCCAAGAAGAAGCGCTTGCCCGGATTCAAACCCACTTAAAAATTCGACGTTTAAGTTTGGAACTTGAACAACAAAAACAAGAACTTGAGCAAGTTGTTCAAAAACGCACGTCTGAATTAACATTCACGCTACAAGAATTAAAAAAAACGCAATTGCAATTAATTCAAAATGAAAAACTGTCTACAATTGGTCAGTTAGTTTCTGGCATCGCTCATGAAATTAATAATCCAGTTGGTTGTATTACTGGCAATCTAGAGCAAGCTACTCTTGCTGTTAAAGATGCGGTCGATTATATCCGTCTTTATCAAACCACATTTCCTAATCCTGGCATACAAATAGAACAAAAAGCTGAAGAGATTGATATTGAATATCTTCTAGAAGATTTACCTAAAATGTTCTTGTCTATGCAGACAGGAATTGAGCGAATTCGCAACATTAGTACATCACTTAGAACATTCTCGCGTGCTGATGTAGATTGCAAGGTATCAGTTAACATACATGAGGGACTTGAAAGTACCCTGATGATTTTGCAACATCGTTTGAAAGCTCAGGATTATCGTCCAGCGATTCAAGTAATCAAAAAATATGGTGAAATTCCTAAAGTCGAGTGTTATTTAGGACAACTCAATCAGGTATTTATGAATATTTTGGCAAATGCAATTGATGCCTTGGAAGAAGCGAACCTGGGGCGCAGCTATGAAGCGATTAAAGCAAGTCCCAACCAAATTATCGTTGAAACCGAAATGAAAAATGAACAGCAGGTTGCAATCCGAATTATAGATAATGGGATGGGAATGACGAAAGATGTTAAACAACGTATCTTTGACCATCTATTCACGACTAAACCCGTTGGAAAAGGAACAGGTCTAGGACTGACGATCGCTCATCAAATTATTGTTGAAAAGCACGGAGGAACGATTGAAGTAAATTCTGAATGGGGAGGAGGCACAGAGTTTGCGATCGCGCTTCCGATTGTGTAATCTAGCCTCTAGAGGTACATCAGATTAATCAATGCCTCAATCAGATATGATTTGGCTCATCAGTGCCGACTATAAATTGATGAGTCAGACTGCTGGTGCGAAGGTGACAATATGACAGAGTGGTACAAAGAAGACCTCGCGTTTATTCACGACGTTGGTTTTAGTGACTACGCTCTTAAATCTGCTCCCGGTATATTAGAAATTTTGGATCGGAGCAATATACGAAAAGGTTTAGTGGTGGATTTGGGTTGCGGAACTGGGTTGTGGGCACAAGAACTTGAAAAGGCTCACTATCGGGTTTTGGGAGTTGATATCTCTGACTCTGCGATCGCGATCGCTCGAACACGAGTACCCAATGCGGAGTTTCGGGTCGAATCCCTGTTCAAAACCGACATCCCGCCGTGTAGCGCTGTTACCTCTATCAGTGAATGCCTTAACTACCTGTTCGATCCAGACAACGATCGCCAAACGTTAAATCAAGTCTTCCGTCGCATCTATAGCGCGTTAATTCCTGGTGGTGTCTTCGTCTTCGACATTGCAGAACCGGGACAGGTAGGGGCGGAGACAACGAAGGGGTTTAAGTCCCGCTAAAAAGAATTATTCCAGCACTGGAAACAGCTTATGCGATCGCATACCTAGCAATTTGCCCACCACTAAATCGGTAATCCCCGAATTGTCATCAATTGTTCGGGGTGAGATGACAAGGATGTGCAAACCGTTACTAATATGAACCCCGCTCAAGCCTCGGAGTCTTTGAGGAGATGCATGAGGCTATCGATCAGGCGATCGCTCTCCATCGGCAGAATATCCTGACCGTGAAGCATTTTCTGTACCATCATGAAATGAACTAATGCACCTAAAAAAATGCGTGCGGTTGCTTCAGGATCGGCAATCTTTAAGTTTGGACTCGATGCCAGATACTGACTTAATGTTTCAACGCCCGGTTTTACCAACGTGCGAACAAAGATTTGCGCCAGTTCGGGAAAGCGTCCAGACTCGCCAATAATTAGCCGCAACAGGGCAATTTCTTCACTATCGCAAATAATCTCATTCAGTGCCTTCGTTAATAGCTGCCGCAGCACGACGAAAGCATCTCCTTCCGACGGCAGGAAACGTTGGATGATGGAAAACTTTCTTTGAGCAAACCTTTGGACGAGGGCAGTGAACAGTCCTTCTTTATCTTGAAAGTAAGTGTAAACCGTTGGTTTGGATACGCCAGCCGCCTTCGCCACCCGATCCATGCTCGTGGCGGCATAGCCATGCACCAGAAACTCTTGCATTGCGCCTGTCAATATCTGTTCGGCTTTCTCTCCCAATCCATCCTGCTTCGGTTCCGTCATCTTCGTCTGTCTCATTCATTCCTGATCTGATTGTCACAGTCATTCTAGGGGTATTCGCTTTGAGGAGTTCTAGAGAATTTTCAGGACTCCCTTGACGTTACTATACTAAACCGTTTAGTTTAGTTGTATGAAAACTAAACCGTTTAGTTTAGTCCCTTCCTAGAACTGGGGAATCTGACAGATGATGCAAGAAGTGGCAGCAGGTAATCCATCCTCTAAACGTCTTTCTCGACCGCTGACTCTGCTGGCGATCGCTGCAACGCTGGCAACAAGTGGAGTGATGGCATATAGCGTTTCGCAAGGGCGTATCCAGCAATCCAGTACGACCCCATCCACAGCGATCAGTACGCCGGAAATCCAGACGGTGACAGCATTGGGACGGCTAGAGCCAGAGGGTGAAGCGATCGCGCTCTCTGCACCCACATCTGCGGAGGGGAATCGAGTGGATCAACTGTTAGTCAAGGAAGGCGATCGCGTTCGCAAAGGACAAGCAATTGCAATACTCAACAGTCGCGATCGCCTTCAGGCATCTGTGATGCAGGCACAAGAACAGGTTCGAGTTGCCCAAGCCAAACTGGATCAGGTGCGTGCAGGAGCAAAGACAGGCGAAATCCAGGCGCAACGTTCCCAGATTGCCCAACTGGAAGCTGAACGGGTTGGGGACTTGAACGCGCAAGCCGCTACCGTTGCCCGTCTGGAAGCCGAAGTGCAAAATGCACAGGTAGAGTATCAGCGCTACGCATTGCTTTACCAGAACGGAGCGGTTTCGGCATCCCAGCGCGATAGTAAGCGACTGACACTTACAACTGCCCAAAAGCAACTCCAAGAAGCGCAAGCCGCCCGCGATCGCACTCGCAATTCTCGCCAACAACAACTGAATGAAGCCCGCGCCACCCTGGAGCGAATTGCAGAGGTGCGTCCAGTAGACGTGCAGGTAGCCCAAGCCGATGTCAGACAAGCCTTAGCAGCCGTTGAGCAAGCCAAGGCAAACTTAGAACAGGCATCCGTGCGATCGCCTCAGGATGGTCAAATCCTCAAAATCTACACCCGTCCCGGCGAACTAATTAGCAATGACGGGATTGCCGAAATTGGGCGAACGCAACAGATGTTTGCGATTGCAGAAGTTTATCAGAGTGACATCAAGAACATCCGTCCAGGGCAAACGGCGCGGGTGAGTAGTGACTCGATTGACAGCGAACTCAGCGGTACTGTCGAACAGGTTGGCTACAAAGTGCTGCGCCAAGACATTGTGAATAGCGATCCGTCCGCCAATATTGATGGGCGCATTGTGGAAGTCAAAATCCGTCTGGATGCAGGCTCTAGTGGCAAGGCTGCCCGACTAACCAATCAGCAAGTTAAGGTGGTCATTGAATTATGATTGGCTTCCAACAACTCCAACGCCGGACACCTTTAGGATGGCTGCAACTGAGTCATCAAAAAGGAAAACTGGTCGTAGCGTGTGCGGGTGTTGTGTTTGCAGATGTCTTGATGTTGATGCAGTTGGGGTTTCAAAGTGCGCTATTCAACAGTGCCGTTCTTGTCCACAATAGCGTTCGCGCCGATGTCGTTCTGCTCAGCCCTCAAGCTCGCAATCTAAGCAATATGTCGTCCTTCCCGCGACGGCGTTTGTACCAGTCGATGGATATTCCGGGCGTTCAGTCTGCGGAAGCGCTCTACGCCAACATGGTGAATTGGAAGCATCCGACCACCCAGCGCGAAACGAGTATGCTGATGTTGGGATTTGACCCTAACAGCTCAGTCTTTGAGCAACCAGACATTAACCAACAATTAAACCAGATTAAGCTGCCTAACACAGTTTTGTTTGACAGTGGTAGCCGTGGAGACTACAAAGCAGCGATCGCGCAACTCGAACAAAACCAGCCACTGAAGACAGAAATTGAGCGGCATAGTGTTACCGTTGCTGGCAAAATTCGCATCGGGTCTTCCTTTGGTGCAGACGGACACCTGGTTACTAGCGACCAAAACTTTCTGCGGCTGTTTCCCCGCAGACAGGCAAGCAGCGTCAGTGTCGGCTTACTGCAACTGCAACCTGGAACCGATCCAGTGCAAACAGTACAAGCTTTGAAAGCACACTTGCCGAATGATGTTCAGGTTCTGACTCGGCAGGAATTTATCGAGTTTGAAAGAAGCTACTGGGCAAAGAATACACCAATTGGATTTATTTTTAACTTGGGCGTGACAATGGGCTTCATTGTTGGCGTCATTATTGTCTACCAAGTTCTCTCAACAGATGTGAACGCTCACATGGGAGAATACGCCACTTTCAAAGCAATGGGCTATCGCAATCGCTACCTACTCATGGTGGTGTTTGAAGAAGCCGTTATCTTGGCAATCATCGGCTTTATCCCTAGTATTGCCATTTCCGCAGGACTGTACCGCCTGACTCGTAATGCGACGAATTTGCCTCTGTACATGACTGTGGCGCGAGGAATTTTCGTACTGATGTTGACGATGGTGATGTGTACCTTGTCTGGAGCGATCGCTACCCGCAAATTGCAATCAGCTGACCCAGCTGATATGTTTTAGGTTTATATTATGTCTCTTCAACCTGTCATCTCTATTCACAACCTCGATCACTACTTTGGTCAAGGCCAACTACGCAAACAAGTTTTATTTGACATCAGTTTAAAAATCAATGCTGGTGAGATTATTATCATGACCGGGCCTTCTGGTTCCGGCAAAACCACGCTGCTAACTTTAGTTGGTGGACTGCGATCTGCCCAATCGGGTAGTCTCAAGGTATTAGGGCAAGAACTCTGTGGTGCAAATCCGACAGCACTGGTACAAGCGCGACGGCACAATGGTTATATCTTTCAGGCGCACAACTTGCACGGTAGCTTAACGGCACTCCAGAACGTCAAGATGGGCTTAGAGTTGCACAAGGATATTTCTTTGCACCAGATGCGCCAGCGCTCAGCCGAAATGCTAGAACAGGTAGGATTGGGAAATCGGATTAATTACTATCCCGCCGATCTGTCGGGTGGACAAAAGCAACGGGTAGCGATCGCCCGCGCCTTGGTAAGCCATCCTAAACTGATTCTTGCTGACGAACCGACTGCTGCTCTCGATAGCAAATCCGGTCGTGAAGTCGTTAGCTTGATGCAAATACTGGCAAAAGAACAAGGTTGCACCATTCTACTGGTGACTCATGACAACCGCATTTTGGATATTGCCGATCGCATTGTTCACATGGAAGATGGACACTTAATAAGTGATACTGCCAAGGTTGCAGCGGTTATTTAGAAATTATTTGTAACGATATTGGGCTATCTTATGGATGCCCTGCAACTGCCAGTCGGTTACATCTGCACGCCAGAGAAATTAGCTTTGTGCATCCGCATGGAGAAACTCTCCATCTCCAAGCAAAAACGCCATTTTGACAATAGCCTCTTGCAAAGTCAGCCCTGAAATAAATTTCGGGCTGAAAGCTAAAGTTAGCTAAAGCTAACTGGCAAACATCCTCAACCCGTTTTAACGGGTTTTAACTTTAAGGCTGTTTAGTTCAAGGCATTTATGCAAGAGGTAACTGATTAAAAGGCGATCGGCGCTTCAAAAAGACCCCCGCAAAACACTGATTCCAAAAGTGGACAAAACACCCCCAGAACCGATGGCAATCGTTTTGCCATCCGGACTAAAGGCAATACTGGTTGTGTATATGCGACCAAGATTTTGGTCGTTAATAGAAGGCTCAAACAGTGTTTTAAGTAGCGTTCCAGTCCGCAAATTCCACAATTTGACTGAATGATCCCAAGCCGCCGTAACCAGCTTCTGCCCATCAGGGCTAATTGAAATGGAAGCGGAACCTCCAGGTATCGTGTGGAGAAGCTGCTTTGTTCTCAGGTTCCATATCTTGATGGAATCTGCAACACTGACAAGAGTCTGCCCATCGGGAGCGATCACAATGGAACTAATTGGGCTAGTCTGTCCTTCGAGAGTACCCAGCAGTTTTCCCGTCTTGATATCCCATAGCTGAATGCTGGTGTCCTTACTGGTATTTTGATCCACACTCTCTCCACCGCCAGTCGCAAGCAGCTGACTGTTTGGGCTGAGGGCAATCGACCGAATTGGGGTTGATTGGGGATTGATGGTCTGTAGGCGTTTGCCTGTTTTCAGGTTCCACACCAACACTTTCTTGTCATTACTGGCACTTACTAAAGTTTGCCCATCGGCACTAATTTCAAGGTGATTGACTGGTTGTGAATGACCGTTCAAGGTGCGGAGAAGTTTATTAGTTTTCAGGTTCCACACCTTAATCGTTTTGCCATTAGCCTGTGCCTTATGGTCAACAGTCACCAAGGTTTGGGCATCGGGAGTAATTGCAACAACACCTGCGGCATATACGTTTTCATTCAGGGTACGCAGCAGCTTACCTGTCTTGAGGTTCCACAGCTTGATTGCCTTACCAGCGCTATGGCTGACCAGGATTTGACTATTCGGATTGAACGCCAGGAAAGTAACATCGTATTGATGCCCGCTTAAATTGTAGATTTGCTCAAAGTCTTTTTTGGAGTTAGAGGCTGTTGGTGTTGTTGAGTTGGGTTGGATTGAGGATTGGGCTGTTGATGGGAGTTTAGCGATCGCTTCCAGCGCTGCGCTCCGCGCAATCGCGCCAGTGGCAATTGTTGCCATAACAGCCAAAGCGATTGCGTTTTTCCAAGACAACTGGTTGAGATTTTTCATATAGATAGGTATGTAGCTCTAGTAGGACAACAACTCTATTACTAGCCGATACAATCCAATAAGACGGCAGTTGTATCCGCCAATGTTTCTGTCATAACAGTTACAACAGCCCGACCTTAACAAAGTTATGTGCTGCACATCACCCAGTTTATTTACCTAATTGATTGATGCTTTTTTGAACTGGCAGGAGTGAATTATCTAAGCTTCAATTGCACTTTGCAGCGAACTTAAGTTCCGGCTGAAAGCTCAAACCCGCTAAAACGGTTGAAATGGTCAACGGGTCAACACATCAGTCAGTTCTACCACCCATCGCTTGGGCAACAAGACAAACCCCTTACGCTCTTTTTGTCGCAGCACCACCAGCTTGATAACTTTTAATTAACTTCTTACACCTAACTACAAAAATGTCCTGTTGATCGGGGGATATTACAGAGGTTCGATTGAGGATTTTTGGACAGGAGTGAAAACCCAAAGTAGATTCCTGACCTCCCCAGTCCTCTGACATCACCCAATTGGTGCATTGTCCTGCTTAGAGTCACCCAGCACATTCATGACTTTTCCACTCAAAGCACGTTTAAAAACCCCTAAAAATTCACCAAAAATGGTGGTGCCGTCAATCAACCAACATTGGTTGCTGCGGATCGTCCTCCGGTCTATTTCCTACTTCCGCAAGGACTTCTGGCTGATCGTCACGCTCTTATTTTTGATCGGGGCATCGGTGCTTTTCAACCTTCTCAACGCTTGGCCTATGGCGATTCTAGTTGATACGGTTCTCTCACCAACCCCGAAACCCAACTGGGTTCATACGCTGTTTCTTGCCCCGTTCGGCGAAGGCAAGCTGAACCGAATTTTCGGAATGGCGTTCGTCGCGACGATCATCAGGATCATGAGCGATACCGTCTTCATGCTTCGTAAGATGTTGAACTACCGCATCCAGTACAACGGCACCTTGCGGGTTCGCACCGAATTATACGACAAAATGCAGGCGCTGAGTCTAGGCTGGCACGGTTCGCGATCGCAAGGTGACGCAATCTATCGGTTGAGCTACGACAGCCTCGGCCCTTGGGGGGTGATCGATACGCTCATCGGCTCTACCGCCGCATCGGTGACGCTGACGGCGATGATCTGGATCATGCTATCGCGTCACGTCCTTCTCACCGTGTTCGCACTTTCGTTCACGCCGCTTCTAATACTGGCGAATTGGTACTTTGAGGGAAGGATTCGCCGTCGGGCGTTCGAGTCGAAGCAGACGGATGCGGTGATGACCTCAACCATGCAGCAAGCGATAGAGTTGATCGGACTGATTCAGTCTTTCCGTCGAGAAGCAACGGAGTCGCGGCGCTTCACGCGGGTGGTTGAGCGGAGCGTTGGTGCTTCTATGCGGCTTCATTGGCAGGAGAACCTCTATCCGCTCACGGTTCAGGTAGTATTCGCTCTGGGAAGCGGGGTAATCTTCGGCTACGGCGGGTATCTGGTCTATCGCGACCAGTTTTTGCGCCAGGTGCCAAACGGCTTGACCCTCGGCGATCTGATCGTATTCTTGGCGTACCTTAATCAGTTCTGGGACCCGATCGGTTGGGTGTTGGGGTTCACTACCAAGATCCAGACCTTTGTAGCTTCATGCGATCGCGTCTTTACAATCATTGACGAGCCACCCACCATCAAAGACGAGCCTGATGCGCCATCGTTTCCCGTCCATCCCCGCACCCTAACCCTTGCCGACGTTAGCTTTGAGTACATCCCTGGGCGGCCTATCTTACGGGAGATCGATGCAACCATCGAACCGGGTCAGATGGTGGCGTTTTTGGGGCCTAGCGGGACGGGAAAAAGCACGCTCCTCAATCTCTTGCCGCGCTTCTACGACCCGACATCGGGGAGCGTTCAACTCGACGGCTTCGACATCCGCACCCTTAAGGTTGCCGATGTCCGCAAACACATGGCGCTGGTCACGCAAGGCAGCCCACTTTTCCCCGGAACGATTGCGGAGAATATTGCCTACGGCTGCGCGGACGCGACCTTGAACGAGATTCGGGAGGCGGCGGTGGAATCCGGGGCGGCTGAGTTCATCGAAGCCTTGCCGGATCAGTACGATACCCTACTTAGTGAGGGCGGACAGAACCTTTCCGGCGGACAGCGGCAGCGGTTAGCGATCGCACGGGCGCTAGCTACGAAGGCTCCAATACTCATCCTCGACGAACCGACGAGTTCGCTAGATTTGAAGCACGAGCAGTGGGTCATCGAAACCCTCCAGCGTCTGCGTCGCAAAAGAACCATTATCTTAGTGACGCACCGACTCGAAACCGCCGTAGACTGCGATCGCATTTTTGTCATGCAGGAGGGCGAGATTGTCGAAGAAGGCACCCATGACGAACTTCTGTCCCAACAAGGACTCTACTTCCGAATGCTGGGCTACAAGCCATCCTCGACCTGACGACCCTATAAAGCCGCCGTCATCAGTAATGCTTGCATTGTCAGAGAATGGGTAGCTGTAACCCCTTCTCCTGTCGATAACGTCTTGGGGTTGTCTGCAACATTCTCCGAAACACGGTGGTCATGTGACTCTGGTTGCCAAATCCCGCCTCCACTGCAACCTCAGCTAGTTCGCGGGTTGGGTCATGCAAAAGTTTCTGGGCATATTTCAACCGACACCGCAGCACGTATTGATAGGGTGACAGCCCGGTGGTAGCTTTGAATGCCCGCGCAAAATGGTACGGGCTAAAGCCGACCGTGGCAGCAATATCGCTCAGGTTCAATTCCTGTGACAGGTATGCCTGGATGTATTCCAGGCTAGTTTTTAACAGCTTGGGTTCCAAAAATTCTGGCGGACGTTTGAATCCAGAGAGATTCGATCTCCGGTAGATAATTTGCCCTAGCACTGCCGTTGCCACGGATTCCAAGTAGAACGCACCGCCAACCTGTCCGTTGTTAAAAAACTCCTCTATAGCGATCGCTGTACTTAAACCCCAATGCGTCTTTGGAATCTGCCCCGGCAGTAACTCAATCGTTTGCTCTTTTGTCGCTGTGCGCGACAGGAACGCTTGCGAATACCCGAAAACCACAAAACAGGAGGCCTCTTCGACAGAACGGTAAGTGCTGCCTTGAGGCACAATATCAAATCCTCCCGGCAGGGCTTCGTAAGGTCGCAGGCGATCGCTATCAAAGGCAGCAACTCCACGAGTGACGCCAAAACTGGTGACTACCAGATGAAGGGGCGATCGCAGATTCACTTCCAGATGTCCCGGTGGGATGATTGCCACCATCATCTCTGGCGTTTCCAGCCAATGTCCCCATTGCGGTAAGGTTTCCATCGGTGGCTGGTCGAGAGGAATTTTGCGATCGCTTGGGTTGAACAGAAACTCTTGCAAGAGATTCATAGGCAGGGGCGATGGATCGTTGAATTGCTACTCAGATATTCAGACTTCTTCAAGAAGTCGGGGATCTAATCCAATTTCGGTGACATTCACTCAAAATTGATTGTCCCAAAAAGCTGATGGCGATAGTCCGCAAGAATTTAAAAGACTGCGATCGCCAACATCAAATAACCTCAGTACCAGAATTGCGATTGTTGAGTATCAATGTCTGCACTGATTCCGATTTCAACCTTCTTCATTGGCTGTCACGGGTTACTGGCTCTAGGTTTGTCCTATCGGGTGGCGATGGAACGTACCCGTACTCGCATCTGGCATGGTGCAACCCCCGCAGAAATCGCCTCACAGCCCAATTATTTGAAACATCCCAACCCTTGGGCAGCGTTCGTGGAGAAACTGACGCAACAGTCCGTTGTCACGAAAGAGGTGGATGATGGCGTGTTGCAGCGGACAATCCGGGCGCATGGCAATTTCACCGAGTACGTACCCCTCGGCTTATTATTTCTGATTGCCTTGGAGTGGATGCAAGCGGCATCTGGGCTGCTGTGGCTGCTGGGTGCAACGCTGATTCTGGCGCGGATTGCTCATGCTTGGGGATTAATCCAAACCTATGGGCCATCACCGGGACGGGCAATTGGCTTTTTTGGCACCTGGTTGGTTTATATCGTCGGCAGTGTAGCCTGTCTCTACTACAGCGTGCGGCAATTCTAATCCTTCACCCACCGAATCTAATTGAATCATCACAATGCTGAGAGCTATTGATACCGACATTTGGGTTGCTGAACAACCGCTGAAATATTTTGGGTTAGAAGTTGGGACGAGAATGACGGTGATTCGTCTGAACGATGACAAATTAATGGTCATCTCGCCAATTCGCACTGATGACGCACTGATTCATCAATTGAATGAATTAGGAGACGTTGGTTACATCGTTGTTCCCAATTTGTATCATCACTTGTTCGTCGCCCAGTTCAAGCAGATTTATCCTGATGCAGAACTTTGGGCAACACCGGGTTTAGAACAGAAGCGCCCCGATTTAGTGATTGACCAGATTCTTAGCGATCGCACCAGCCAGCTTTTTGATGGCGTTGAAGCTGCAATAGTTACAGGGTTCAACACGCTGGATTTCAAAGGATACTCTCCTCTGAATGAATGGGTTTTCTTCCATGCCAAAAGCCGTACTTTGATTGTGACCGACCTGGCATTTCATTTTGATGGAAACAGTTCGCTCACCACACAATTAGTTGCCAAACTGCTCGGTAGCTACCAGCAACTTCGTCCATCATTACTGGAAAAAATCGCAACTCAGGAGAAAGACCAGGTAAAGCAGTCCATTCAACAGATTCTCACCTGGGATTTTGACCGAGCGATCGTGGCACACGGCAGCATTATAGAACACGATGGTAAGCGACAGTTTCAGGTAGGCTATGAGTGGTTTCTAGGAACGTCTCTCTAATCAAGACATTGGAGTTTGCATGGCAACTTATCTGGTTACGGGTGCTAATCGCGGGATTGGTTATGAATACTGCCGTCAACTGCAAGCACGGGGCGATCGCGTTATTGCCGTCTGTCGCAGTGCTTCTGAGGAGTTGAAGCAGCTAGGGGTGCAGGTTGAGGAGGGGATTGATATTACCTCTGATGCTTCGGTTGCTGATTTACGCGATCGCCTGGATGGTACGACCATCGATGTTCTGATTAACAATGCGGGAATTATCAAGCGCGTCACCCTGGAAGACTTAGATTTTGAAAGCATTCGAGAGCAGTTTGAGGTAAATGCTCTGGGGCCTTTACGAGTAACTCACGCGCTATTACCACTTCTCAAGACAGGCTCCAAAATCGCCTTGATGACAAGTCGGATGGGGTCAATTGCCGATAATACCTCTGGCAGTTCCTATGGCTACCGGATGTCGAAGGTGGCGTTGTCGATGGCTGGCAAATCGCTGTCCCTCGATCTCAAACCGCGTGCGATCGCGGTGGCAATTCTGCATCCAGGGTTAGTTCAAACCCGGATGACGAACTTTACATCTGGTGCCATTACGCCGGAGGAGTCGGTGAAGGGGTTGTTGGCGAGGATTGATGAGTTGACACTGGAAAATACAGGTACTTTTTGGCACGCTAATGGTGAGGTGCTGCCCTGGTAATGTGTCTTTGCTTCTAGATCACGGGTTTGTCGCGATCGGTTTCTTTTTCTCAAGCAGGGAATTATAGCGATCGCTTCTGGTATGCTATGCGATCGCTCTCCCTTCATCAACAATGCGATCGCCCAAATGCTCAAAGAAAGTTCTCAGCAGATGGAAGCGATCGCAATCTAGGAAAAATCTAACCAAGTGTTTGACTGCCTCATTGCACCTGTAGCGATCGCACTTGTTTAGTGTTGGGTAAGTGCGATCGCTCCCACCTTTCCTACGAGAAGCTGGGTGAACGTTCCCCAAGTCCAATTAATGCCCCACTTGCGGTTCAAGTTGATTACTCTGTCGATTAGGATGGATTGAGGAGAAAAGAATTAAACCCCTTTGTCTATAGTAGTTTTTACTGAAAAAAATTGATGCTGAAACGTATATATATTGATAATTTTCGCTGCCTAGTTAATTTTGAACTTAATGTTGACGCCATTAATTTATTTCTAGGTTCTAACGGAGCAGGTAAATCCACTGTTTTTGAAGTCTTGCAGAAAATTCAGGCATTTGTCAGTGGTGATAGTAAGGTAGAGGTGATTTTCAAATCTGTGGACTGCACCCGCTGGCAAACCTCTCTAATTCAACGTTTTGAGCTAGAGATTTTAGGTAATGGCGGCAGCTATAAATATGAATTGGGTATTGGTCACGAGCGGGATAGATGTCGTGTTGAGTATGAGCGCCTTTGGTTTGATAACCAGCCTTTACTGAAATTTGATTTAGGTGAAGTTCAACTCTATCGAGACAATCATTCAGTGGGGCCGCAATACTCGTTTGATTGGTCGCAGTCTATGATACCTTCATTAATGCCAAGAAATGATAACAAGAAGTTAACTTGGTTTAGAGAACGGATGGCGCGATTTATTATTGTGCGAATCATTCCTAGTTTGATGGTTGATGAGAGTAACCAGGAAGAAATGCGTTTGGTCAGCCAGGCAGAAAATTTTGTTTCTTGGTATCGCTACCTCTCTGAAGATCAAGGCAAGGTTGCTGAAATAGGAAGTATTTTAAGGAATGTATTAGATGGCTTCACAAACTTTAGATTTGAGCGAGTAAGCGAACAAAACTTAGTGCTAAAACTACGTTTTTCAGGAGGAATAGCTACCACTAAACCAATTGAATATCGCCTGGGAGAATTGTCTGATGGACAAAAAACATTAGTTGCTTTGTACACACTTCTTCATGGCACCAAATCCGAAGATTATACCTTGTGCATTGATGAACCTGAAAACTTCTTAGCGTTGCCAGAAATTCAACCCTGGCTTATTGAGCTTTACGATCTTTGTAGCGAAAGAAAACTTCAAGGTTTACTAATTTCTCACCATCCTGAATTAATTAATTACCTTTTGGCTTCACCAATCGGCTATTGGTTTGAGCGTCAAAGCAATGCCCCTGTCCGAGTAAAACGAATTAGTAGTGAAGTAGCTGAAAATTCTGGACTACCCGTTTCAGAACTAATTGCACGGGGCTGGTTGAATGAGCCAGCGTAGAGTCCAGATTGTCATCCTCTGTGAAGATAGACAGCAGGAGGTTTTTGCTCGTTATTTCTTAAAAAAACGAGGTTTTGCAGGTCGATTACGAGCTGAAATCTGTCCTCCAGGTAGCCAATCTGGGGAACAGTATGTACGCACTCAGTATCCGGCGGAAGTAAAAGCATATCGCCAGAATAAAAACCGTGTATCGATTGGATTAGTCGTGTTGATTGATGCAGATACTGACACATCGCAGGAACGACTCAATCAGTTAGCTCACGCCCTCAGCGAAGATTCCCAGGAAAATCGTCAACCAGATGAAGCGATCGCAGTATTTGTACCTAAACGCAATATTGAAACCTGGATACACTACTTGCAGGAAGAACCTGTAAACGAGGAAGATACCTATTCAAAATTTCTGAAAAATGAAGCTTCTTGCAAGCCCTATGTTGAGAAACTGGCAGATCAATGCCGTTCTCAAAACTTACCAGAAGATGCACCAGAATCACTTCAGGCAGCTTGTGGAGAATTACAGCGGCTATTACCACTTCTTTTGGAGCAATGAGTCTTAACTGGAGTGCGCTCGCTCTTCTTCTCAACCACTATTGTCAGGCGCGATCACGCTTGTATGCGATGTTGTGCGCTCGTCAAAACGGCGTATTTGCTTGCTGATGCTGGGGAAAGCGGGTCGCTATGCCTTTGTATCTCAAACTGAAACAAAGCAACCGATTCAATCGCAAACTTGCCAGACTGGAGACGAAATCAAGATCGAAGAATACTTAATCTAGCGATATGAAGCGCTCTATTGTAGTTGGGTTACTAACATTTCTGGCTATTGGCTGTAGTACGAGTCTTCCAATATCATCCACTCAATCTCCCACGCCTGAGGCGATCGCAGCCAAACCTGCGCCAAACTCCTCAATGCAAAGTCGGGATGTTTTTTACTTTAGCGATCGCTTTGGGTTTCGCTTCGTTTCCCCAAAGGGCTATGTGATTACGCCTAGCAGTACGATTCAATCGACGAAGCCAAATCCCCCGCTAGAAGTTCTAGAAGTGTGGCAGCAGCAAGATTTTCTGAATCGGGAGAGTCTACCTGAAACGCCTCCCATCATCAGCATTAGCATCTACGACAACTCTAAACGGTTGCCCCTGACAAGCTGGAAAGGTGAACTCAGCCAGAATGACGATCGTCCCCTCACCGTTGCTGGACAGAAAGCGATCGCTTACACTTCCACTGGACTTTACGAGTCTGATAACGTGCTGTTCAGCAGTCCTGATGGTCGCTATGTATTTCGTCTACAAGGAGCTTACCTGCAAAAGAACGATTCCATCCGACAGGTATATCAGGACATCGTTAAAAGCTTTACCTTCGATGCGATCGCTAGCACGGGTTCCCCTAACAAATGGCGCATCAACTACAGCCGCCTCAAAAGCCTTTTGGCTGCAAGTGACTGGCGGGGTGCGGATGTGGAGACTCGTGCCATTTTTCAGCGATTGCAGAAACTACAAGGACAGGGTGCAGACTTACTCTACGGCAGCAAAACCCTGCTCAATCGCTTTCCCTGCGAGGATTTTCGTAGCATAGACACTCTCTGGTCGCAAGCTAGTAAGGGACGCTTTGGGTACAGCGCTCAAAAGCGCATCTGGCAGCAGACAGCCTCCCAGACGAAAAATCCGAAAGCACGAGTTGAGAAGTTCGGTCAGGCAGTGGGATGGCGCAGAAGCCAACCATTACCGGAAAACAATCCTTTTGGGGTCGTGCTAGCTGGAACCAAATGGCGGTTGGATTCGGAACTCAACTCTACTGCTACGGCACCAATCGGACAGTTTCCTTGGGGAGGAATTTCCTCCAACTTACTGAGTGACATTCTCAGCGAACCTGGTTGTGGTAGTTGTACCACGGATGCCATTTATCTTGCTAGCGATCGCTATTACGACTACGTGCCTGCTTTGTTTACCAAGCTCAATCAGTGTCAAGTTCGCTAATTAAGCGAACTGACTCTTTCAGCGCAAGGCTAACGCCTCGTTTCGCTGTTTTCATGCCCCAAGGGCTGTACGCTATCAACGTTTCAGCTTACTTATTGCCCCTTCCCCTGCCAGCAGAACTACAAGCTCATCGCGTTTCCGACAACAACTGAAATTCAGCATTAACCTATCGAAGTGAATCCGTGAGGCTTATGCTCGTTGATCAGTCAATTACTCGAAAGGTCAAATTAATCCGAGGAGGAACCGGACGTTTAGTTTTAGGAATTTGATGCTGCCAGTAGTGCTGCGTTGTCCCCTGCATCAACAAGAAACTGCCAGAAGTTAACTCCAGTTGATGCTTCAAACCTTTCTCGGCTCGGTGCCGGAGCCTGAAGCGCCGTGTTCCGCCCAAACTCAGAGAACCAATGACGGGATTTTGCCCTAACTCAGGTTCATCATCGCTGTGCCACCCCATACTGTCGTTGCCATCTCGGTAGAGATTGAGCAACACACTGTTGAACACCACACCAGAAACCGCTTCAGCCTTTGCCTTGAGGTCGAGTAGCGTGCGTGTCCAGGGAGAGGGGTGCATCGTGATGCCAGAGTAAGTGTAGGATTTACCAGGATCGGCATACCAAGCCGTTAGCCTGGGTTGAGGCATTGAACGCCCGTAAATCTTAATCCAGTCCTGTCGCCAGTCGATTGTTTGAGTCAGTTGTGTGAGCAAGCGATCGCTTTCCTGCCCATCCAGCAGAGACGGGTAGAATACGATATCTGCGTCAGGCAGTTGCAGAGGCACACTGAGCATAAAACAAACACAACTGAGGGCGGCAAGAAATCAGCTTTAATTATTACTGCATCGGCTTAGCTCGCGCCTGACAGCTGCGTAATTCCTGGTACTTAATATTTACTCTCCAAGGCTTCTGCTAACCATTTCAGGCAATAATTTGTTGTAAGCCGCAAGAGTTTACCATAGTTTTGGTTGGAAAAAACTGTACTCAGAAACAACGGAAGCATCTGTCGCTCTAACAGCACTTTTCTCTACAATTGATGCCATGCCCATGCGTCAGCCAAAAATGCGCTCAAGGGCAATAGCTTGAATGGATAGAAACTGCCGTGCGAACTCTTAAACTACCTTCTGGACAATTAATTCCGGTTCTTGGCATGGGCACCTGGCAGATGGGGGAAAATGCTAGGAATCGCCAAAGCGAAATAGATGCCTTACGCCACGGACTCGATTTGGGTCTAACTCTCATTGACACCGCCGAAATGTATGGCGAAGGCGGTGCAGAAGAAGTAATCGCCGACGCGATCGCTTCTCGTCGGGCGGAAGTCTTTCTAGTCAGCAAGGTCTACCCTCATAACGCCTCGAAACGAGGGACAATTACTGCCTGCGAAAGAAGTCTCCAGCGGTTGAAAACTGATTATCTTGACCTTTACCTGCTGCACTGGCGCGGTTCTGTGCCACTGGCAGAGACGCTGGAAGCATTTCAGACGCTTCAACAATCCGGCAAAATTCGCAGCTATGGGGTGAGTAATTTTGATGCCGAGGATATGGAAGAAGCCATTGGGTTGAAGGATGGGAAAGGAATTGCTACCAATCAAGTCCTCTACAACCTGATGCGACGGGGAATTGAGTGGAATTTACTGCCCTGGTGTCGGCAACAAGGCATCCCAATCATGGCGTATTCCCCAATTGAGCAAGGGCGTTTGCTGAACAATGGGACACTCAAGACAATTGCTCAAGAACGAGAAGTCACTGCGGCTCAAGTAGCGATCGCGTGGTTGTTGCATCAGGAAAATGTAATTGTAATTCCCAAATCCAGCCGCATTAACCATGTAGAGCAGAATTATGCTGCCTTGAATTTGAAATTGAGTGCTGAAGAACTGGCTACCCTGGATGCCGCGTTTCCAGCACCAACTAAACCTGTTTCCCTAGAGATGCTGTAACGACTTGTTCAGGGGTTAGTTGCCTCACTCTGCTGGGTAGAGTGCTGCGAGGTTTCTATTGTCGCCGATTCCGCCAAGCAGACGCTATGCGATCGCTCCTCTCTCGCAAAACCTTGAGCAAGGTCGAAGTTTCGAGTTCAGAGGTGGGAAGGTGAGGGTTGGAGGGTGGAATTTCTCATAAAACCTCGACAGTCCAAGTTGAGAGTTTGTAGGTTGGAGGTGTAAGTGGGAATACTAAGCATGAGGGGATAACTTCACAATCGCCTCATAGGATTCTGTCCCCCAATTTCCCTGACCTCCAAAACAAGCCACTCATGACTCCATCCGATGCAGCCCGAATTGAGCAGTTTATTACCCGTTGGCAAAATTCTAGTGGCAATGAACGTGCTAACTATCAAATGTTCTTTTCGGAACTATGTGATGCGCTGGGAGTCAAGCGTCCGGATGTGAAGGGTAGTGTGACAGGCGATCCGTACTGTTTTGATAAAGACATCACGATTTATCATCCCAGTGGTAAGAAAACACCAGGTTATATTGACTTCTACAAAGCCGATCATTTTTTGATTGAGGCGAAGCAGGGCAGCGAAAAATCTGGCAAAGGAACGGCAAAACGCGGCACGAATACTTACCTCAAGGCAATGGAAGCAGCATTTGTGCAGGCGATCGCCTATACTCGCAATTTACTAAAGTTACCTCCATTTCTGTTGACCTGTGATATTGGCGATCACTTTGAGCTGTGGATGGGCTTCAGCGGTGACTATGGTGGATATGGGGCGCGTCAGGATATTGGACTGACTGCTCTGCGAAAGCCAGAGATTTTTGATTTATTCGTTGACATCTTTACCGATCCGCAAAAGCGCAACCCTGAAAAGATTGCGGCGAAGGTCACGCGAGAAGTAGCGGCAGATTTAGCGGAATTATCAAAGCGGTTAGAAGGTCTGCATGAACCGGAAGAGGTTGCCCATTTCCTGATGCGCTGCATCTTCACCATGTTTGCTGAAGATGTGGGACTACTGAACGAGCATTTATTCACAGAGGCGTTGGAGACGCGATGGTTGCTCAATCCTAAGAGTTTTAAGCCGGAGGTGGAAGCTCTCTGGCAGGCAATGAATGATGGGACAAGCTTTGGCTTTTATGGCAGGTTGTTGAAATTTAATGGGGGGTTATTTGCCGAGGCAAGGGCGTTTGAGTTGACGGCGGATCAGCTTCGGGTGTTGCTAACGGCAGCGAAGCGGGAATGGAAGGATGTAGAGCCTGCGATTTTTGGCACGTTGCTGGAACGGGCATTGGATTCAAAGGAACGCAGCAAACTGGGGGCGCACTATACGCCTCGATCCTATGTGGAGCGGTTGGTGCGTCCGGTGGTAATGGAACCGTTGCGGGAACAGTGGGATCTGGTGCAGGGGGAAGTGAAGCAAATTTTGGGGGATGCGGAAAAAGAGCCGACTGCTGCCCAGAAGAAGAAAGCCGTTGCAGCATTGGAAGGGTTTCTGACAGAGTTACGCCAGGTGCGAATTCTCGATCCGGCGTGTGGGTCGGGAAATTTCTTGTATGTGACGCTGGATTTGATGAAGCAACTGGAGTCGGAGGTGTTGCGCCGTCTGGAAGATGTGACAGGACAGGCACAGTTACGGTTGGATATTGCCCAGGTGAACCCATCGCAGTTTTTAGGGATTGAGCTTAATCCCCGTGCGGCGGCGATCGCTGATTTGGTGATCTGGATTGGTTATTTGCAGTGGCACTTCAGACAGTTTGGCGACATTCCCCCGGTAGAGCCTGTTTTGCGCGAGTACAAAAACATTGAATGCCGGGATGCGGTGTTGGCGTATGACGGGAAGGAGGAGGATGTTGACCCGAAAACGGGGAAGGTGAGAACGCGATGGGGCGGGCGGATGATGAAACATCCGGTGACGGGGGAAATGGTGCCCGATCCGAGCGATCAGATTCCGATTTATCGGTATATTAATCCGCGAGCTGCTGAGTGGCAGGAGGCGGATTATATAGTGTCAAATCCTCCGTTTATTGGAAACAGAGATATACGAGAAACATTAGGTGATGGTTATGCAGAAGCACTACGAAAAACCTATAATGATGTCCCCGATACAGTTGACTATGTGATGTATTGGTGGCATAAAGGAGCAGATTTAATACGTTTAGGAAAATTAAAAAAATTTGGCTTTATTACGACCAATACAATTCGCCAAATAAGACAGAGAGTAGTAATTGACCATCATCAAAATCAGAAAAATTCAATTAAATTGATATTTGCCGTTCCAGATCACCCTTGGACGAATGAAGGTGCGGCGGTAAGAATTGCTATGACTGGAGTAGAACTGAATAATTCAGGCACTACATCTCAATTTCCTTTACTGGGTAGAGTAGTAAATGAGCCTGACGCTGAAACACCAGAGGACTCCGCAGAACAAGTTAAGATTCAGTGGGAAAAAGTGGGTCAAATATTTAGTGAACTAAGAGCGGGGGTAAATGTTGCATCAGTAGTTCCTTTAAAGGCTCAAAGTGGATTGTGTTGTGATGGTGTTAAACCTTATGCATCTGGATTTGTTTTAGAGTCAAAGTGTCTCTCAAAATTTCCTGATAATGAGCGAGAACTAATTCATCCTTACAGGAATGGTAGAGACTTAGCTACATTTTCTAGAAATGTATTTATTATTGATTGCTTTAAACTGACAGAAGAACAACTTCAAAATCGATACTCTACGATATACCAATACCTGCTTGATAAAGTTTATCCAGATAGATTGGTAGAGAGGGACAATAAGATTAAAAGTAACTGGTGGCTTTTTGAGAGAAATAGACCAGAATTGCGTAAAGCCATAAAGAACATAAATCGATATATCTGTACTGTGAAAACCTCTAAACATCGTGTTTTCGCATTTCTTGAATCTCAGATTATTCCAGACCAACAGATAGTTGTTGTTGCAACGGCAAATGCTTACATTCTTGGAGTTCTTTCAAGTCGAATTCATGTAAATTGGGCACTCGCAGCAGGAGGAACACTAGAAGATAGACCACGCTACAACAATTCTGTTTGCTTCGATCCTTTCCCCTTCCCCGACCCCACACCCGATCGCAAACAAAAAATCCGCGAACTGGGCGAACGTCTCGATGCCCACCGTAAGCGTGTTCAGGCACAGCATCCCGATGTCACCATCACCGCCATGTATAACCTGCTGGAAAAAATCCGCGCAGGGGAAGAACTCACCGATAAAGACCGGGAATTTAACAACAAAGCGCTGATTTCCACGCTGAAGCAAATTCATGATGAGTTAGATTCAGCCGTGTTTGAGGCGTATGGGTGGAGTGATTTGTTAGCTCCCCCCCAACCCTCCTTAAAAAAGGGGGAGAATGCGGACGGTTCAGCTTCTCCTCTTGCTCAAGAGGGAACGGAGGTGGGAGCAATGCAGAACTTGGATGAGATGATTTTGGAACGCTTGGTCGCCTTAAACGCAGAACGCGCTGAAGAAGAACGCAATGGGTTTATTCGCTGGTTGCGTCCAGAGTATCAGGCTCCCGGTGAAGTGCATATTCAACAGGTGATTGAAGGTATCGCTGAAGTTGAAGAGGAAACAGCGATCGCCCCCGTCGAACAACAAAAATTTCCCAAAGCCTTCAAAGACCAACTCGCTGCGGTGCGCGATTTACTCCGCACTCAAGGCGGCGAATGGACAGTCGAGCAAATTGCGGCTCAATTCAAAGGTGCATCTCGACAAAAACAAATTATTCTCACCTGTCTCGAAAGCCTGGAAGCATTAGGAATTATTGCCAAGCACCAAGAAGAAGGTAGCGATCGCTGGTATCTGGCAGAGTTACAAAAGGCAAGCTAGAAATTAGCAGAACCATTAACCCTTATGGATTGGCTGAGGAAGAAGTAGCGAGTAGCGATCTCAGAGGGCAAATAATCGGTTATATGCCTTCTAGCCCCGTACCATAAAAGAAGTTACGTTAAAGCGATCGCCATCCAAACCCAATCACTCCTAATCTGGAAACAGACCAGAGACTCTTATGACTACGGCAACGATAGCAACGCCCCAAAGGGAAGAACCCCTCCTGTTTGAAGGATTGACCTGGAGAGAGTTCAAAGCAGTTGAGCAATTATTAGACCGTCCAGGATATCGGCTTTCCTTCCTGGATGGAGTACTGGAGATACGACGAATGCCAGGAGAACCCCACGAAACTGTTAAAGAAAGGATTGGTGCATTATTAGAGCTTTACCTGCTCGTGGCAGGGTTTGATTTTACTCCAACTGGTTCAATGACTTTAGAAAGTGAAGGGGTTGCCGTTAAGCGAGAGGCAGATAAATCTTATAAACTTGCCCCTGGTCGAGTGCGTCCCGATCTGGTGATCGAAGTGGTGTTTACCAGTGGCGGCATTAACAAACTAGAGGTATACAAGCGCCTGAAGATTCCTGAAGTGTGGTTCTGGGAAGACGGAGTGCTAGAGATTTATCACCTGCGGGGAGAGGGCAACACTCTGGACTACGAAAAGATTTCCAGTAGTGAGGAAATCAAAGGGATCGATCTGGATTTGTTGTTACGTTGCATCAATATGGTGAATCACGTTGATGCCATCAAGACCTTTCAGCAGGCGCTCCAGAAATAGCTGGTCAAAGGCGATCGCGGCTCGGATATTTGGTAACCGACTCTACCCAACATCAGAAATCGGGTACTCAACGGATTTATCCCACGTTAGATAGTGCCTCAAATGGGCAAGAGTACCTACGATGACGAATAACTTTACCAGAGCAAACGCATGGCTCAACGACTTGGAATCTTCCCCACCTTCTTCATCTCTGGCTTTGAGTGTTCGACGTTTCTCTGGAAAGACAAGGGACGGCGGAATCTGATTAAAGAGACACAGCACGATCGCCACGCGCTGGAAGATTACAACATCTTGCGATCGCTGGGAATTGATGTGGCGCGGGAAGGGATTCCTTGGCCGTTAGTCGATCGTGATGGCTGCTACGACTTCTCTATCATTGACCCCATGATTGAAGCAATGCAGCAGACACAAATCATTCCCATCTGGGATCTCTGCCACTACGGGTATCCAGACGATCTCGATCCATTTAGTAATGAGTTTATCGATCGCTTTGCCCGTTACTGTCGCGCCGCAGCAGAGTATGTGATTCCCCGCTTGCACGGCCCCTATTTCTTCACGCCAATCAACGAGATCACCTTTTTCTCGTTCTGCGGTGGAGAATGGGGTTGGGTGGCTCCCTATAAAACTACTAAAGAAGACCGTTTTCGCTTTCGATTGGCGTTGTGTAAGGCAGCGATCGCAGGCGTGAAAGCGATTCGGGAGGTAGAACCGCTCTCAAGGATGGTTCACATCGATCCCTTGGTTCAAATAGTTGCACCGCGCGATCGCCCGGATTTAGTTGAGGCAGCGCATCACGAAACCTATGTAGACACATTCCTAGCATGGGACATCCTTTACGGAAAAGAACACCCGGAACTCGGCGGTTCTCCTGAAATTCTCGATATCGTTGGTGCAAATAACTATTCCTTTGGCCAGATGGAATACCGGGAACAGGGGTCACATCAGTCGCTCGAACCCCACGATGATCGTATCAAGCCGCTTCATGACTTAATGCAGCGCGTCTGGGAGCGGTATCACAGACCGATGATCATTGGCGAAACCAGTGGGTTGGAAGAAGGCAGAGATGAGTGGCTAAAGGACGTAGTGGAAGAGTCTCTGGCAGCGGTTAATTCTGGCATGGATCTGCATGGCATCTGTTTATTTCCCGGTGTTGATATGCCGGATTGGCATACGGGTGAGTGGCTGCACAACGGAATTTGCGACCTGGTGGAGGAAGGGGACGACCTGAGACGTGTGCCTTACGAGCCTTATATTGCTGAACTGCGACGCTGGCAGAAGGAACTCAATCGGGTCATGACACTTGATGCCGATCCGTTCAGCGATCCAGTAGAACTGCAAGATGTGATTGACGCGGCTAAACGATTGCAGCCAGAACCCGATCGCAATTGGAGCTAAAGATTCAATCGGGCAGTGTCATTCATCCGTAACTTTTCCTCGCATCGTCTTAAGTTGCGATCGCTTAGTTTTGCTATCCAGACGCTTTCTTTGAGAACTCCGAGTCGGTTTGCTCCTTTTGCGGAGTTTGGGGACTGCGATCGCATTCTTAATCAAGTCTTGCAGCCGTTGCAACGCCTCTTCCCGATTCTGCTCTTGGCTGCGGTGTTCTTGAGCCTTGATCACAATCACGCCATCCTTGGTAATGCGCTGGTCGGAAAGCTTCAACAGCCGCTCTTTGTAGCGATCGGGCAGTGAGGAAGCCAGGATGTCAAAACACAGATGAATGGCAGAGGATGTTCCACATCTCTATTGTGTAGGAGCCGGAACCCATCCAGGAGCAGGATTACCAGGGGTTATGAGTTCCGAGAAGATTGTGGCAGAGATAATTGGTAGGGCAAGATAGTTGCGTTGTTAGGAATGTTAGGAATGTAGAGCATATTTTTTTATTGACTGATTATTCAGTCATAATTATATTGGAGATGAAACAATCGATCGCATCAGCCCAGGCTGTTGCTGGAAAATCGGGCTGAAACGTTCATTCTGACTGTCCTACAAACCTGAAAGGAGACAGATATGGATTTGCATTACGAAGTTCAAGGTAAGGGTAAGGCGGTTGTCCTGATTCATAGCGGTGGGGCAGATTTGCGGGATTGGGAGTTGATTGTCCCGCAACTAGCCCAGACGTATCAAGTCATCACTTTTGACGGACGCGGTGCCGGACAGTCACCCCCACTGCTCGAACCTGCCCACTATGTTGAGGATTTGCGGCAGTTGCTTGACCATCTCAATCTCGATCGCGTGATTTTAGTTGGACATTCGATCGGCGGTCAAATTGCAGCCGATTTTGCCCTGGCTTATCCTGATAGAGTAACCAGGCTGGTGCTGGTGGCTCCGGGATTATCAGGCTTCCAGTTCTCACCGGATGTTCAACAATGGTACGCGCAAGTCAATGCGGCAGCTCCAGATTTGGAAAAAATGGTTGAGTTGATGTTGAACCATCCTACGTACAGCGTCGTGATGTCCAGTCCACAGCGCGATCGCATGATTGAGATGACGACGCACAACACGAAACGGTATTTTGAATGGAAAACCTTTGAGATGCAATGGGCACAGCCACCGACAATCGAGCGCTTAAGTGAGCTTCAAACCAAAACGCTGTTTATCATCGGCAAACAGGATATGGCTGATAATTTGCACGTTGCAGAGTTATTCCAACAGGTGCCCGACATTCGCTTCGCGTACATTGAAGGGGCGGATCATATGCCCACATTCACCCATGCAGATGAGGTTTCCCGTTTGATCATCCAGTTTCTCAGTCAGTAGAAGCCATGCCCCGTACCCCAGCAGAAAACGAGCGCATCCGTCAGGCAACGCGGGAGCAAATCTTGAAAGCAGCGATGGATTTGTTCTTCACGAAAGGCTATCACGCCACCTCGATTGAAGATGTCGCAAGACTTGCAGAGATTTCCAAGGGACTGCTTTACCACTACTTCAAGGGTAAAGAAGACGTTTTAGCAGCACTGGTCGATGTGCGGCTCAACGATCTGTTGGTCGTCATGAATGCCGCTGCCGCAAAGCCAACACCTGCTGAGCAAATTCGCCATATTGCCGAGGGTGCGTTGGACGATGTCCGACGGCAACCAGAGGTTTTCCGATTTTATCTCAATCTGTTTACCCAACCCCGGCTCGACCCGATTGTGGCGAAATACAGCCAGAAGTTGATGGATGAGCAGGCAAAGCAGTTTGAAATCCAGACGCAGATGTTCAGCGAGTTGGGAGTTGCTAACCCACGACAGCGATCGTTCTATTTTTCCTCGACGCTTCAGGGCATCAGGCTGATGTTTTCAACCTATCCCAAAACCTATCCGTTAGATGCGGTCAAGGCACAGGTGATTGCGGAGTTTTGTGGGGAGGTAGACTGAGTGTTCACACCATCTCATTCATCTGTAACCTTTCCTCGCATCGTCTTGATTTGACTTCGCTTAGTCTTGCTATCCAGACGTTTCCGCTGAGAACTCCGAGTCGGTTTGCTCCTTTTGCGGAGTTTGGGGACTGCGATCGCATTCTTAATCAAGTCTTGCAGTCGTTGCAACGCCTCTTCTCGGTTTTGCTCCTGGCTGCGGTGTTCTTGAGCCTTGATGACAATCACCCCATCCTTAGTAATGCGCTGGTCGGAAAGCTTCAACAATCGCTCTTTGTAGCGATCGGGCAGCGAGGAAGCCACGATGTCAAAGCGCAGGTGAATGGCAGTCGCTACCTTGTTGACGTTTTGCCCGCCAGCACCTTGCGATCGCACTGCACTCATCTCAATCTCATGCTCTGGGATACTCACGGTGTTAGAAATTTGCAGCATGATTGATTCACTTGATTATAGACAGTGCAGCATTGCACGGAAATTTTTGCCTGGTTTCGCTCTATTGGTGCTGATTCCAGCTTGACATCCTCCTCGGCGTGAACGCACGAGGATTCCCAAACCTCACAATTTGGGTTTCTGCTTCCTTCCATTACTGGATTTTCGCAACTGCCCTTTAGGCTTATGCCCATCAGGTCTTACGTTCGCTCCACAGACTATTACCGCAAGCCCTGCGGCGAGAATATTTTGTGCGGCGTTGATATCTCGGTCATGGTGCGTCCCGCATTCAGGGCAGTCCCATTCTCGAACATCAAGCCGCATTTTATCGACAACGTGACCGCACTTCCCACAGCGCTTAGAGCTAGGAAACCATCGGTCAATTTTTACCAGCGTTCGACCGTACCACTGGCACTTGTATTCCAACTGACGAACCAACTCAGACCAGCTTGCATCAGCAATTGCTTGAGCCAATTTATGGTTCTTCATCATGTTCTTTACCGCCAAGTCCTCGACAGCAATCGTTTGGTTTTCACGTACTAGTCGAGTCGTCAACTTGTGAAGGAAGTCTTTACGGGCATCGGCGATAGCTGCTTGAATTCGAGCAACTTTATGCCTTGCTTTCTCTCGATTGTTAGAGCCTTTGACTTTTCGAGACAGCGCTTTTTGCGCTTTCCTCAACTTATGGCGAAGACGCTTGAAATGCTTGGGGTTGGCAATCTTCTCCCCATCGCTAGTTGCAATCAAAGAGGTGATTCCCGCATCAATCCCGACAGCTTTATCAACTTTAGGCAGAGATTTAACCGTATGATCTTCAACCAACAGCGAGACAAACCACCGCCCCGATGCATCCAGCCTTAGTGTAACTGTGGATGGTTCACATCCTTTTAGCAACGTTCGACTCCATCGAATGGGCAGAGGCTCAGAGCATTTAGCCAGCCACAATTGCCCGTCCTTCCATCGAAATGCAGCACGGGTAAATTCAGCACTGCCACCACTTCGTTTTTTCTTGAAGTTGGGATATCTCGCGTGACCTGCCCAAAAATTGGTAAACGCTTTTTGCAAGTTTCTCAAACCTTGCTGCAAAGGAACGCTGCTCACCTCGTTGAGGAATTGCAAGTCTTCTTGCTTTTTCCATTGGGTCAGCATTCCCGAAGTCTGCTTGTAATCAACCCGCTCTTGCCGCTCGTACCAGGCTTCTGTTCGGGTATGCAGCGCTTTGTTGTAGACCAACCGAACGCAACCCAACGTGCGGCGCAAGAGTTGTTCTTGTTCCTCGCTTGGGTAAAAGCGGTATCGGTAGGCTTTTGGGTTCATGCCTTACATTCTACTGCATTCCCTGTAAAAGACAAAAGGAAAGCCGTCCTAGAAGCACGGGGTTTTAAACCCAAAATTTTCGATAAAGTAGTAGCCACGCCTCTAGCTCCCTCTGTAGCTGCAACTGGTTCCTCCACTTCTGATCTTGTCCTGCGTAGAACAATTCAGAGGATCTCCCTTATATCATGAGAATTAGTTGAGCAAGCCCCACTTAGGTTAGTTGTGTTCACAACATCTCGTCTCATCTCAAACTGGCTCTTAGTTGCAGTACTACCAATAGCCCTATGCGCTTGTACATCATCTGATTCTGCCGTTCCAACTCCAAAAAACGTAACTGAAGCCAAGGCACAATCCTCCCCAGCATCCGTAAATAATGCTAATAAACTTAACAGCATTCAAGAAGAACGTTACTCGCTTCTCATTCATCGAGTAGACAAGCGCTTGGAGGTACTCAATAACCAAAGCGTTCCGATTTACAAAGCAACTATTGGCATTGGCAAGGGCGGACTCAAAGACAAACAAAACATGAATGACTTTGTTACTCCCACAGGCGACATGAGTGTAGACTTGATTCTCTACAAAAAGTCTGAGTACAACCAAATTGCCCAAGATAACGTTAAGCGTTTTGTTAAGGTTACTCAATATCGCAGCTTAGTTAACCCTCGGCAAGGATTAGCTCAGCTATTCAAGAACATGAATTCTCTTGATTTTGATGGGAACGGTAGCCCAGACAGAGCCTATGGAAATGGCTATATCGGACTCACTTCAACGACAAGCATCACGGGTCCCAAGATGAGTACATTTCAGGGAACGCCCTACTGGTTTTCAATCGCACTTCATGGTACACCCAATCCGGAGAATATTGGTCAAGCTAACTCAGGTGGCTGCATCCATCTCGACTCAAACACATTGCAGCAGTTGATTGAGAAGGGTTGGGTGAAGTTAGGTACCAAAGTAACTATTGTTGATTAATGTATTGACGTGGTTGTGTTTTCTGCAATCGGGGTAATGCTCTTTCCAAATCAAGCTGAGTATAAACAAGCTAGTTTCCGGCTAAAGTTGCCCTTTTATCACTTATTATTCGTGCCTTTGTACAGTTAGCTTTTGCAATTGGCACCGCACTCCCCACCTTTACATCTGAAGATTTGGCAGAAGTTTGTATTGATTGGCTGCAACTACGCTCAGAAGTTGCTACCTTATCGATGTTTTGCCCGCCTGTCTCTTGAGAGGGCATTGTACTCATCTCAATCTCCTACTCTGGGATACTCACCGTGTTAAAAATTTGTAGCATAATTTAACAATTGTCCAGAGATGAGTCGCACCAGTCGTTGAGCAGATTTCGCTCTGATTCGCCTTTATTAATTATCTCCTGACAGACAAAGTAAGGAAAATAAGCCGATGGATCGATTGAATTTCAATGTAGTCCAGCAGTTTTGGACAATCGCCACGTCCTATTGGTCGGGGGATGAAAAATGGCAAGCCAGAGGGTTACTGCTGGGCGTTGTGCTATGTTTGCTGGCGTATACGGGGTTGAGTGTGGTACTCAACAATAAGCGAGGGGTGCTGATTTCAGCCCTCTCAGCCCAGGATGAGCCGCGCTTTTGGCAAACCGTGATCGTTTTCGTCGGCGTGTTGGTAATTTATGCACCCCTTTTAGCAGGCTATACTTATTTGCGCGATCGCCTGAGTTTGCAATGGCGCAAATGGCTAACCCATCGATTCGTGGATAGCTACTTTCAGGATCGCTCTTACTATAATCTGCATATCTCAGGCACCGAAATTGATAACCCAGATCAGCGGATTTCGGAAGATGTTCGCAGTTTTACCCAGGAATCTCTCACCTTTTTGCTGCGGTTGGTGGAGTCGGTGCTGTCAACAATCGCCTTCAGCAGTGTCCTTTGGGGTATTTCTAAACCGCTGGTATTGTTTCTGGTGCTGTATGCCTTGATTGGCACCCTGGTGACAACGGTTGTGTTTGGGAAGCCGCTTGTCCGACTGAATTTTGAACAACTGAAGAAGGAAGCCAACTTACGTTTCGGTCTGGTGAGAATTCGGGAGAATGCAGAAGCGATCGCTTTTTACCAAGGTGAAGAACGGGAGTCAAACCAAGTTAAGCAGCGGTTTTTCGATGTGTTTGAGAATGTCAAGCGGCTGCTGGTTTGGGAATTGAACTTAAATGTTCTCACCAATGCTTACGAGTTCATCCCGTTTATCTTGCCTGCTTTAGTAGTTGCACCGGCGATTTTTGCCGGAGAAATGGAGGTGGGCAAAGTTTCTGAGGCGCAAGGCGCTTTTGTGAGAGTCTTTTTCTCGCTGAACGTTGTGGTTGCTCGTTTCCAACAATTAACCACGTTTGGCGCTGGAATTAATCGTCTCTATACCTTTGCAGAGTTTTTAGATCGGACGGAATCGAATCAGGAACAGCCCAAAATTCAAACCGTGGAAGCGGAACGCCTCGCCGTCGAACATCTCAGCCTGCAAACGCCCAACTATCAACGCACATTAGTAGAAGATTTGTCGATAGAGTTAGCTGCGGGAGAGGGACTTTTGGTGATGGGGCCAAGTGGTTGTGGTAAGAGTTCGCTGCTGAGAGCGATCGCGGGTTTGTGGGATTCTGGTACAGGAACGATTATTCGTCCTGAATCGAACCAGATCCTATTTTTGCCGCAACGTCCCTATATGGTGCTGGGTACTCTGCGCGATCAATTGCTCTATCCCAACACGCACCTTGAGGTTGATGACGAACACTTAAAGCAAGTGCTGGAACAGGTGAATTTAGCAGGTTTAGAGGAAAGATTTGGCGGCTTTGATGCCCAGGAGGATTGGGCAGATGTCCTCTCTTTGGGCGAACAACAACGGCTAACTTTCGCCCGGTTGCTGCTAAACAAACCCAAGTACGCCATCCTAGATGAAGCAACTAGCGCCCTAGATTTGGATAACGAGGAGCGGTTGTATAAACATTTGCAGGCGAAAGGGACTACTTTCTTAAGTGTGGGACATCGCGCTACGTTGGCAAATTACCATCAGTCTTTGCTGGAACTCTCTCAGGATAGGACTTGGCAGCTTAAACAACCCCTGGCTCTTGTCGAAGAACAACCGGAGTTGTTGGAACTTCCATCAACCACCTGATATTTTAAGGCGATCGGCGGAAACATCCCATTTGTGCAAAAATACCTTGTCATTGGAATAGCCAATTCAATGGAGGCTGGCAAGCACAAGTCCAGCCATAACCCAATTTATGACGATAGACAAATCAAATCGTTGGTTCAAATGCAGTGCAGTTCGCTAAAGTTTAAAAAGATATGAATAGTATTGATGGAGAACCCAAATCCCAAATGATACCGTTGTGGACTAAATCTTTTAGTGCTTTTTGCTTGGGTCTGCTTGTGATGTTCGCAGGTAATATCGTTCTGGTTGGTTGTGGTGAAGCCGCTAAAAATTCCGAACCTGTAGAAGAATCGGAAAAAGAATCCCAGAACGTTAATAAGGCTGATGATGACGATGAAGAGGGCCAAGAGGAAACTCAATCCTCTGAAAATGATGACGATGAGGAGAAGGAGGGAGAAGATAAGGATTAGCAGCGGCGATTCACTTAGCATCGTTACTTTATAGCCGCAGCCAGCGATTCGCGTGTACTTCGACAGGGAATTGCTGGTTCCTTTATTACTCAATATTCTCACCGTAAGGCGTTCTGATTGAAGTATGGCAAAGCCGGAAAATCCCCTCACGGGAGAAGCACTCATCAAGGAAGTCTGTCGGCGGATTCGGGTTGCCCGTAGTTACTGGGATGCTCACAATAATGCTGCTTGTCGGGGAGAACGCGATCGCGCATTAGCCCTTTACAACACGCTGACGAAAGAACAAAAAGACCAGATTCCACAGCAGTTGCGGGTGTGGCTTCGCTATCGCAGTGAAAAATACTTTGGCGCACACCGAACGCCGCCCAAGTCGAAACGAAAGTCGAAATAGTACTTTCCTTGGGTTGTCAGGGAAGTGCGATCGCGCTGCGTGCGAAATAGTTGTTCGCCTGGTTTTGCGATCCAAACGTTTCTTTTGAGAATTACGAGTCGGTTTGCTGGATTTGGAGAAGGCGATCGCGCTTGATTCACTCTCTTCCGTAGGTGCCGGAACTAGGGATTTCGGTAAAAAGTGCGATATTCTGAGCATTGAGGGGTTAGAGGCCGATTTCTCAAGTTCAACTAGGTCAGTAAATAAATTTTTGTGAGAATATCATAGCTATTATCTGCTTGGCATAGACGTTTTATGATGTAGCGGTTACAACTTAAGAGGAGGACAGTATGGCTAAACTAACTACAGAGCAACTCATCTATCTACTTTATGCCCGTGCATATACAGAAGGAGATACGGTAACAAAAAGCACTGTAAAGTCATATTTATCGGCTGAGTGGAAGGAAACAGTAGATAAGATATATGATGCCTTACAAGCTCAGGAACTAATCAAACAAACAGGTAAAGGGCGCTTGTCGGTTACAGAGCAAGGTGTACAAGCTCTGATCGCTAATCTAGCTACTACCGATTACAAATTTAGCTCTGTTAAAGGCCCCAAAGTATTGAATACTTTATTAACTTGTATTAAAGAAGCTGTCAATTCCCATTCTCAAGTCATGCCTTTTAAGGAAATGACTTTTGATGAATTTCAGGAGAAATTTAAAAGCCTCTATTTTGAGGAGAGAAGGAAGCAAGAGCTTCGAGGTGTTGTTGCTATTCATAGCCAAGAGCTTTGCCAGAAGTTCACGAAGCACAACTCTATTTCTCAGGAAAAATTAAGCCAATATTTTGAGTTACTTAAGTCAAATGGTAAGATTTTTGCTGTAGAAGAGAAAGGTAATGAACTGATTCAATGGGTAGAATAGAACATGCCTGAAGATGCAGGGAAAAAAAAGTTTATTAAAGATTTCCTTCAAAGAGTTAAAGCAGGTGAAGGATTTATTGAAGATATTTGGATTGAGCGTGTCGTTAGACTTCCAGGCTCAACAGGTGAGGGATCAACTGCACGAAGTTTATCTGGAAGAACAGTAAACAATATTACTGAACTACTTGAAGATGATCTTAAGCATGGTTTTGATGAGGGATATTTTACTTTTAGATTTGTTGCAGCTTTAGTGGGAAGTGGCAAAACTTCTCTACTAACTTATTTGCATGAATTAACTAAAACTAAGCTAACTTATGAAAAGTTCTCTGTTGTCAGTCGTTTTCAACTCTCTGATTTACTTACGACGGGCGGCAGTCATCGTTTTAGCGTAAAGTTGTACTGTTACATTCTAGCTCAAACTTTTTGGGGACTATTAAATAGTTCATCTCTGCCAATCCAAAATAAAGCAAAGAATATACTGAGTGATTATCTAGAGCAAGCTGAAGTTATTCAACTCACATCAGCAACTAAATTCATGCCCTTTCGTTCTAAGTTTAGTAGCTATTTTGCTAAAAGTGAAGTGGTTTTTGAAGAATTCTTTTTTGAAGTTATTCATGAAATATCAAAAATAGAGCCACGATTTACTTTTGCCTACTTAATTGATGAATTAGATTCATTGCAAAACTTCCCTAATGAGCTTCAGGAAACAAGATCTCTTATAAAAGCACTAATTAAAAGAGCATTTCAAAAATTTAGCTCAAAAATCCGTATTCTTATTTATCTTGTTGGAACATCAAATAATATAGAAACTTTTATTAGTGAAGATTCTGTAATAGAAAGCCTCGTCGGTCATTTAGTCATTAATCTAAACAAGGGATACGGAAATGAGTTTGAAATGATCAGAACTAAAATTGATGAACGAATAGAAGGAGCATTTAAAGGATATAAAAATTTTTCTCAAGCATGGCAGGAAATTAAGCGTATACCATTGAATCCAGCTCAAACCTTGAGAAGGTTTTGCCAAGAATACGCTACAGCAGTTCTTGAGATACATGAAAAGTACTTTAAAGAAGAACCTGAAAAAAGTTTTGAAGGAAATGCACGCGAATTAGTGGAAGCGCAGTGTAGGCAGAAATGGGAAAACTATCTCAGTCAAAAATCATATACTTTATCTTCAGTTTCCACTACAACTGTACTTGAAGGGCATGCTTTCGATTGTTATATAGAATTACATCACAATAATTCCTGTATTGCTAGAGGCTTTGGCGAAGCTAAAAACTATGAACTTTTAAGTAGCCATCTAGAAACTATTAAGCAATGGTTAGAGGATGTAAAATTTAAACCATCAGACACTGACGGCAGACCATCTGATCTCGCTTTTATGATCGCTCCTTCCTGCCCTTCTCTTTTACAACGCAAGCTAGAACTTAAAAACATCTATTTTGTACAGACTAATAAGGTCGTTAGCCCCCCAATCACTGGAAATGAGCCAGAACCACAACCTTCATCTGTTGATATTAATACTGCTGAAAAAAATTTGATAGTTAATGCTTTTAAGGGAACTGGAATTAAAGGAACAACAGTCGATAGGTTTATAAAACTTAGAATTAGTAAAGATTATAAAAACCTAGATGAATTTGCTTCTGATTTAAAGTTAACTCAAAACGTCAAGGAAAAACTTCAAAAAAAGGTTGATCAGGGAAAAATTCGCTTCCTTTAAGAGAGTCCGGCACCTAAGCAGCAATTGCCTTGCCAATTCAGTCTGAAGCTCTCAACCAGGCATACAATAGCCAGTAGTGTAGTTATTGCGTGGGTTTCGTTGTGACAACTATCACGATTGAAATTCCAGACGACCTCTCCGAACAACTGACCCAATTAGGCGATCGCTTGCCTGAATTATTGCGGCAGTGCGTTCACTGCCAGAGTAAAGTATCTTGTTAGAATTCCGGTATCTGTTTCCAGTGAGCAATTCCATACAAGCTTTTGAAGGTGCTGGAGCGATCGCTTACGCCTCAATTTCCCAATCCTCAACCTGCAACCCCTCAATCCGCCCAAACTCTCTTGTATTATGTGTCACCAGAGTTAGATTATTTGCCAAAGCGATCGCGGCGATGAGTAAATCACAGGCACCGATCGGCGTTCCTGCACTGGCAAGACGCGCCCGAATTTGACCACAAACAATAGCAGCTTCATCATCAAACGGAAGTGATGCAAAGCTTGCCAAAAATTCCTGCTGCCGTTCCAACGTTCGAGTTGGGTTGTTGCTCCGCATGGCACCATAAAATAGCTCAGCTTTGACAATCGAACATACAGCCATCTCTTCAAGGGAGATAGAATGCAAGCGATCGCGCACTGAAGTCGAACGACCATTTAAATACATCACACAAACATTCGTGTCGAGCAGATAACGCATTCTCTAGTCAAACGCTCCAGCAAGGTCATCATCAAGGCTTTCTGAAATTCCTGAATCATCCAGAATAATGGGGTCATCTGCACAGATACCATAGAACTGCTCTAGCGATCGCCCCGTTACTGTTGGTGATGAAAGAGGCTGATAAATGATCATCACTTCCACATCCTGTTCTGTTAGTCCGACAGGAATATCAAGATGGAGAATGCCATCTTGCCCCACATGCCGACGTACCTTGATACCTTCCATTGTCGCTACCTCCGTACTTACAAACTGATATCCTCACCCAATTCTTGCAAAATTCCCTGCAATTCGGCGATGGCTGCTTCCAATTCACCGAGCGCTTCCTGAGCAAGGATGGCAGGTTCAGGCAACTCGCCGTTTTCCTGTTCGCTCTCATCCTTGAGCCAGGAGATATCTAAATTGTCGCCCCGTTCAGCAATCCAGCCACGGGAAAACCGTCTAAAGCGTCCTTCCTCCCCCGTATCTGTGCGCTGTGCCAGACTCGCGGCACCACCCAATGGATCATCCCCAAAAGCAGCTTCAAACTCGGCAAAATACTCACGCATCAGCGAGATCCGCTTACCAAACTGGGGTGTATTAGCCCGCAGGTCATACACCCAAACTTCTTTTGTATTACCCTTTTCCTTCTTGCCACGGGTAAAAAACAGCACATTGGTCTTAACACCCTGAGCATAGAAAATACCAGACGGTAAACGCAAAATCGTGTGGAGATTACATTTGTCCATCAAGTCAGTACGGATCTGCCGTCCCACGTTGCTCTCAAACAGCACATTATCGGGAAACACGGCGGCAGCACGACCACCTGCCTTAAGCCCAAGGCAAATGTGTTGCAAGAAGCAAAACTGTTTATTGCTGGTGGGAAACTCAAAATCTGGGCGGTTGGGTACGCCCCCACCTTTTTTACTGCCAAAAGGCGGATTGGTAAGAATCAGCGTCGCTGGCGGTAGGGCTTTGCCTTCTGGCGAGAGCGTATCACCATAGCGGATACCTGCGCCTTGCGGATCGAAATCTAGTCCATGCAGCATCAAATTCATGGCGTTGCTGAAAAAGTAATGATTTAACCAGGCAGAGGAACTGTTCGATACTTCAAATAGTGCAGCAGCAAGCGAAGCGAACACTTCAACATCTCAACAGACTTGGAGTAGCA
>NZ_JACJOK010000030.1:0-4703 GCF_014695505.1 Trichocoleus sp. FACHB-90 | reverse complement strand
CCGGAGTCTAAGCCTGATGCCATGAGATAGCCCCTTCTCTCAGATTAATAGCCGTTTTCATTAGCTTAATACTTAGTACATTTCACACTCATATTTAGATGCGCTTACCCTGAAGAAAAGTGTAAAGCTAGTTTCTTCAGAGAATAATAAATTCGTGAAATAATTACTACTCAGGGTGTATCCAGTTTAACGGTATAACGAGTTATACCAGAATAGACATAACAAATACTCCAGGTACTCACTTAGTACCTTGGCTGGAAGATATGCCCCCTTTACACACTAATCAGCAAAGCGGTGCCTTAGCGCCCCGGATTGAGAACCTGCCCCCAGCGCTCCTCAAAGAACTACCAGTGGGTGTATTAGTAATGGGAGTTAGCGGGGAAATCCGCATGATGAATCAAGCGGCGTTGAACTTGCTGGGGTTAACCGAAAGCCAGCTGTTAAATCAAGAGCCTCTTGACTCAGATTGGCACGTTATTCAAGAAAATGGAACGCCATTTCAGCTGAAACTCCATACGGCACCAGTCAGAGCAAAGCAAGCATTGCTGCTACTTTCGACGCGCCAAGCGCTGCGAAATTTAGTTTTAGGGGTGTATCGACCAACGAATAGCGATCGCGTCTGGCTATCCGTGAATACCGAACCGCAGTTAAATACAGATGGTACTGTCGAACAAGTCATCTGCACGTTAAGCGACATCACCAACCAAAAGGCAGGCGAACAACTCTCAAAAATTAATGAGTGCTTTTCCAGCCTTAACTCTGACCCGGATGATAACATTAACCGTCTCACAGCGTTGGCAGGAGATTTACTCGGCGGAGCTTGGGCAGTTTACAATCGACTGCATGAAGGCTTGCTATGGGCATGGGGACAGTCCCAAACGCCGCCAGACTTTTCCAACGTCAGAGAACCAGAAGGCAACATTTGCTATGACGTTATCCAGCAACGCAGCGACCAAACTTTTGTAGTTCAAGATTTGCCAAACACTCCCTATGCCGAAAGCGATAATTGGGTAATCCCCTACCAATTGCAAACTTATATCGGGCAAGCTGTCAAATGCGCTGGTGAATACATCGGCTCAGTATGCGTAGCATATCAAAATCAATTTATTCCCTGTGAAGCTGACAAAAAGCTGATGGGGATTATTGCCTCTGCTATTAGCGTTGAAGAAGAACGCAAGCGGGAAGCTGTGGTTTGGGGGCAGAACGAAGCAAAATGGCGAAGTCTTCTGCAAAATAGCTCTAATCTGATCACCATTTTGGAAGGCGACGGCACCATTAAATATGCCAGCCCTGCCATCGAACGCATTTTAGGATACAAGCCAAAAGAATTAATTGGCAAAAATACATTTGACTTTGTTCACACAGATGACATTCCCTTTTTACAAAAAGACTTTCGAGAAGTTCTGCAAAATCCCACAACCGCTTTAACAATTGAATTTCGGTTTCGGCATAAAGATGGCTCATGGCGTTATATAGAATCAACCCATAGCAATCTCCTAATGGATGCACCGGGAGTCCGCATGGTGGTCAACTCTCGCGACATCACAGATCGAAAGCTAGCCGAGGCAGCATTAATAAAATCGGAAGCTCAACTGAGAGAAAAAGCAACTCAGCTGGAACAAGCTTTGTATGAACTGCAACAAACTCAAACCCAACTTGTTCAAACCGAAAAAATGTCCAGTTTGGGGCAGTTAGTTGCTGGCGTGGCACATGAAATTAACAACCCTGTTTCCTTCATCTACGGCAATCTTCCCTACGCCACTGAATACACTCAGGAGTTGCTCCACCTTATTCGCCTCTACCAGCAGCAATATCCCAACGCAACACCAGTAATTAAAGAAGCCTTAGAAGAAATTGACTTAGATTTCGTCAGCGAAGACCTGCCAAAACTGATGAACTCAATGTTGGTAGGAGCAGAGCGCATTCGTCAAATTGTTCTGTCACTGCGTAATTTTTCCCGTGTAGATAAAGCAGCAAGGGAGCCTTTTGATTTACACAATGGAATTGACAATACCCTACTTTTGTTACAGCATCGCCTGAAACCTAAAGCAGGACGACCACATATCCAGATAATCAAAGATTATAGCAATCTACCAATCGTGGAGTGCTATGCTGGGCAACTCAATCAGGTATTTATGAATATCTTGAGTAATGCTGTTGATGCCCTGGAAGAGTCAATGGATGGAGAAACAACCGACAGCCTAAAACTGACAACTAACTCTCCTATCATTCAGATTCGCACAGAAATGGTAGATGACCATAAAGTGGTAATCAGAATCGCTGACAATGGGCCTGGGATACCGCCCCATGTGCAGCAAAATATATTTGACCCATTCTTTACTACGAAACCAGTAGGACAAGGTACGGGATTAGGTTTATCAATCAGCTATCAAATTGTTGTAGAAAAACACGGCGGTGTTCTAAGTTGCCGATCGAAACCGGGAGAAGGAACAGAATTCTATATTGAGCTTCCGGTGCAGCTACCACATGACGAAGCAGTATGAAAAAGTTAAGTAATTTGTAGTAATTCGTAGGTGGGGCTTACCGTCTGGAAACTCAATAACTCATGCTTGCTTACTAGATGTTGGGTGAGGTTCCAATGGCTCAATCTACGTTTTACTCAGGAAGGAAAGCCTCTAGATGAGCGTTCCCAGGCTGAGGCTGGGAACTAGAGTTAATTAAGCAAAGGTGGAAAAGCCTAAATCTGGGGGGACATCCTGAATACGTCCTTGTCCCACTGCTTGTATGGCTGATTTGAGCGAAACATCACCAGTGTAGATGGCTCTGCCAACGATAACGCCGCTTACCCCCAAAGGTTCAAGAGCTAGCAAACTCAAGAGGTCAGTAATGGAACTGACACCGCCAGAAGCAATGATGGGAATTGAGACAGCATTAGCGAGTTCTCTTAATGCTTCTAAGTTTGGCCCGGAAAGGGTGCCATCGCGATGAATATCGGTGTAGATAATCGCAGCTGTCCCCAGATGTTGCATCTGTTTAGCTAAGTCAATTGCCGTAACTTCAGAAGTTTCTAACCAGCCTCTAGTGGCAACTTTTCCATTACGGGCATCGATTCCCACAATAATTTGCCCAGGAAATTCTTGGCAAAGTTGTTCTACTAGCTGGGGTTGTTCAACTGCAACGGTTCCCAAAATTACCCGTTCAACGCCCATGTCTAGCAGCTGACGAACTGCGCTTTTGTCGCGCAAGCCACCCCCAACTTGTACTGGCACTTGCACCGTTTGTAATATCGCTTCAATTGCCTGCCGATTTACCAAAGAGCCAGTTTTAGCGCCGTCAAGGTCTACAATATGCAGCTGGGTTGCTCCTTGGTCTACCCAGAGTTTAGCTACATGAGCGGGGTTGTTGTCAAAAACTTGCGATCGCTCGTAGTCTCCCTGATACAATCGCACACACCGCCCTTCTAGCAGATCGATCGCTGGAATTACATTCATCTTCCGCTATTTATATAATCAAGTAAGTAGAATAGCCAATGTCCACCCTACTCAATAAAGACTAACAGTTAATAGGTTATCAACTAGCAGCTAATCTCTCTTGTGGCGGTAAGCCAAACAACTTTACAAGATCCTCATCACTTAGAGTTTGGTTCCACCGACGCAGCTGCACCATCAATCGCGCAAATGTAAACACCAGTTCTACAGCGTACAAGGCATATCCTAATTGCAATAGTTCCTTGGTGTGAGTGCGTTCGCCTTGGTGGTGTTGCAGGAGACTCATTAAATTTTTAGTAGTACCCCGCAAGCGAGTCAGATAAGAATCTCCAAAAGCCCAACGGCTGATCCCCAGAATTTTGCCAGATGATTGATCTCATCTTGTAGGGGTTGCGCGATCGCTTGTTGTAATGCCCCTGTTGAGTGCGCCATCAACCACAGATATACGGAAGTTGCGCCCCATTCGGTGGTAATTCTGCTGAGTGCGTGTTTATATACATCTTCGCGAATATTGCCGCTAGATTCGTAGCCTTGGACAGAGTTTGACTGAGGATTTAGTTTTTCCCCTGTCAATTGTTGATATATTTTGCTAAAAGCAGGTCGGTGCTGTCTTTCTTCTTTCTCCCATAATCCTACCTCTAGCACCGCTCCATCTGCCGCAAATGTGCCGCCTACAAATTTTGCCATTTGGGGATGGGGTGCCTGCAAATAATCCCAGCTTTCTTTGGCATAAGCCCGAATCGGCGTTTCTATTTCCACCGCATTAGCGATCGCTGCTGTAAATAGCGCAGGTTTAACACCTATAATTTGAGCCGGATTAATTGCTTGCCAATCAATCGGTTGCCAAGGTCGCTGATGTGGTTTTTCAAACTGTCTGGGTAAATCTACTAGGCAATTCTGGAGAATGTCTATTGATAGATATCTTTCCACCAGCGAGTTAATACGCGATCGCGTTTGTAAATAATGCGGCTCTTGGTATTGATATCCTGCTAAATCAATCGTTTGCTTGGCAATTTTAGATTTTTTCATTTCCTCATCTTCCCTGTTTAATATATTTCTGCTTTTTGTATAGGCCTTTCACATCCCAATAATTTCTACTAATTACAATAGCTTTTATAACAATTAAGATTAATCTAACTTCTTTGGCTCTCCTGTACTTATGGGTATAAGTAAATTTTATTTAAATAAGCAAGCTAGCAGCTTCTCTCGTAAAGATTCAAAGCTCTTAAAACCATAGCTCTGCCGAATAATTAA
>NZ_JACJOK010000003.1:0-57375 GCF_014695505.1 Trichocoleus sp. FACHB-90 | reverse complement strand
CGGAAATCTTCGACAGATTGCAGTGATTCAATTAGAGAGGATCTCATACAACACCCCTAGCTTCACCTCCTCTCAACTTTATAATTTCTACCACCACAATAAATTAGCCCTACGGTATCCAGGGGCCGTGGGAGTGGCGTTTGCCGCTAGCAGCAGACACAGTGAATGGTAAGACGTTTTATTACTATGCTGATGGGAAATTTTATCGCAGCACTGATGGGGGGGCAGATTTTCAAGTTGTAAATTCGTCACTTCCCAAAAAGAAATGGTATTCGGTGAAAACGGTTCCGGGAGTCGAGGGTGAGGTTTGGATGAGCCTTAACAGCGATGGCCTTCACCGATCGACGGACGGTGGCAATACATTTGTGCCAATTACAGGAGTCAAGAGAGCTTATCTATTTGCTTTCGGGAAGCCGCAGCCGGGAAGCACAATTCCAGCTCTGTATTTGTACGGTGAAATTACGAATATGGGTCAGGGAATTTTCCGTTCTCTAGACCAAGGAAAAACCTGGACAGAAATTGGCGATCGCTCACGGCCTATCGGCAAAAACCCCCAAGTAATGGAGGCCAGCAAACAGGAGTTTGGGCTAGTCTTCATTGGTACTGGAGGCAGGGGAATATACTATGGGACTCGCTAGAACAGCAGTTGGTCTATTTGACTGAACACAGATGTTTGTCCAGTACCGTGATAAGGGTATATAGCAATTCTCGCACTCATGAGGTACAGTAACAACAATGAGCAAACCAGTTACGGATATTTTCCTGAGTTACCTCAAGCATGGCGTTGGCAATGGCATCAATTAAATCTTTATATGTTCTTGCTGCTGTCTTTCTCAAGATAGATTTAACTTTTGACCAAAAATTCTCAATTGGGGAAAACTCAGGAGAGTAAGGAGATAAATACAGAAGTTTTGCTCCGGCTTTTTCTATAAATTCTCTTACCATCTCTCCTTGATGGATTTTGGCATTATCCATAACAACACAAGCATCCTTCCAAAGTTTAGGGATTAATTCCTGAACGATAAAGGCTTCAAATGTCACGCCATCTACTGCCCCATATATACTGACTGATGCTATCAGCTCTTGAACGGATAAAGCAGCAATCAAAGAAATATTTTTTCCTCGCTTTTGGGGCTTTTCCCCTCTTGCTCTCTTACCTTTTAACGCTCTGGCGTAAAGCCGTAGCATTGCCAAGTTAACTCCTGATTCATCAATGAAAACCAGGTTCTCTACTGGAATATCTTGGATTTTTGACCAAAACTCAACTCGCTGCTCCTGTACTCTCTCACTTGTTTTTTCTGCGGCGTACAGAGTTTTTTTTTACACTATAGTTTAATTTTTGCGTAATTCTTCCCATCGTGGCTCGACTGACTCTGACTTGTACCTTGTCATCGAGCAAGTCACAAAGTTCTTCGAGCGTCGCGTCATTATTGGCTTCAATGATTTCTACTAAATCAACTAATTGCTCTTCCTTGAGCTTCGGTTCCGGGCTTCCCCCTTGAGGATAAGGATGAATATCTCCTGTTTCTTTATATTGCTTGATTAATTTTTGCAATATTGCTTTTAGCAACATAAAATCGTTGAGCTAGACTCCTTATGGAGATACCTTCCTTTTCATAGACTTCAATTATTTTTTGCCGAAACTCAATCGGATAAGGCCTCATTGCTGATTTTTATAATTTATATACTTCCACCACATCGTACCCCATAACTATGAGAATTGCTATATATAGCGGGAAAAACGCGATCGCACTCCTTGCCAATTCCCGCTGTAAGAACTTCCTTAAATATCGCGCCCCTCAAAGTTATTGTTGAGCAGGAGGGCAGCGAAAACTACCCCATCCGGAGAATTTAAAATTGGAAGTAAATGAAGGGAGAAGGATTTTGAGGTGCTAAGAAAATTAAGCCAAATACGATAAAAAACACCACAAACAGCTCTCTAAATCTATTTAGTTTTAATTTAACACCTTTATTTAATTGGTTTCCTACATAATCGCAAACAATTAAAGCAGGAATAGTCATAATTAAAGAATTTGAAAACCACGGGATTCCTGCTGGATTTGCCAGAAAAAACATTTTTTGAAGAATGAGTAATGAAATGGAGAAATCTGTTGACCTAAAGAAAACCCAGGTCACGCATACAAAGGTAAAGGTTACAAACCAAGCTAAAACGTTGTACAAATATGATGTTAAGTAGCTGGGTCTAAAAAATCCCGAAGTAGCTAACTGTTCAGTCGAGCCTAAAACTGGGCGTTTCACATCTAATTCAGCGGGCTTACTTATCTTGGGGTCTTTTTGTACACGCTCCATATACATCTTGTGAATCGCCAAACCTATGCCGTGTAACCCACCCCAAGCAACAAAATTCCAACTAGCTCCATGCCACAATCCGCCTAGCAACATGGTAACGAAAAGGTTAAAATACTGTCTTTGCTTTCCTTTCCGATTTCCGCCTAGTGGAATGTACAAATAGTCTCTCAACCACGTAGAAAGAGAGATATGCCATCTGCGCCAGAATTCCGTGACGCTGCGAGAAATGTATGGAACGTCAAAGTTTTTTGGAATGTCAAAACCTAGACATTTTCCCACTCCAATTGCCATATCTGTGTAACCACAAAAGTCGCAATAAATTTGAATAGCGTAAGCTATGACAGCAAACCAAAGTGTAATCGAACTATAAGCTTGTGGACTTTGAAAAACCGGATCTACAAAAAGTGCTAATCTGTCAGCAATAAATACTTTTCTAACTAACCCCAGTAAAAATATTTGAAACCCATATATTAAATTTTCCCGTTTTATAATAACGTCTTCTTCTATCTCAGGCAGAAATTGCTTTGGTTTTAAAATTGGACCTGCTATCAAATGTGGAAAGAAAGCCACAAGAAGTGCAAAATCCCAAAAACTTTTAGCTGATTTGTTAATATCCCGATAAATATCAATCGTATAACTCATCACCTCGAAGGTAATGAAAGATATGCCTACAGGAAGTAGGATATTTAAAAAAGGCAGCTTAACATTAAGAGGGCTTAAGAATACATTAGTTGAATCAATAAAAAAGTTAAAATACTTAAAAAAGCTTAAAACCCCTAAGTTGAATACCAGACTTATTATTAGCCAGTCTTTTCTGCTTTTTAAGGTTTTGCTAGATTCCATTTTCAACCCTGCATAATAGTTGAAATAAGTCATAGCGAACATTAACAAGGCAAATCTGTAGTCCCAATAAGCATAAAAATAGTAACTTGCTACCAGAAGAATTCCTCGTTTAATGCGACTAGATTTGACAAGTATCATTAAGAGTAGAACTATGACAAAAAATACTAAGAATTCAATGCTTGAAAATATCATTTTAGTATCCTCTCTTCAAAAATATTTGCCAGACGCTTAGCGCTTAATTCGTGGCCTATTTCGTTGATGTGTCCTCTTCCTCCCAGGATTGTATTGTTAAATCCATGAGCAGGTTTGTAATATGTTTGATAATACTTAAGAAAATCCTCCCTCATATTTATATAGTTAAGATTATTCTTAACAGCCAGTTTATTCAAACTTCTTTCAATTTTAGTCGGGTTTTGATTGGTTATATCAGCATAATTATCAATACTAGGTAAGTACAAAATTACTAAATTTGGGTATTTATCCTTAAGCGTTTTTAGAGTCCAATCTATAACCTCATCGTAATCTGGCGATGGTTTTTTTTCTACTTTAGATTCAGTTGGGTTATTATGGTTTGGTTTAGCCGCCATTGCTTTTTTTAAGTTGTTTCCACCTACTCGTAAAACTGAGTATTCGACCATAAAGCTAAGCTTCGGAAAATTCTGCAAAAAAAATCGAGATAAAGCATTGTCACTATAAAATTCATTAACATATACTGTTTGAAAATTATTTGCTTTTTTGACAACGTGAAATTGCTTGGCTTTGTCTAAAATATCTTCTGTAAAATCTTGATCTACGAGTTGTATGACTACAGTATCTGGCTTAATTTCAGAATCATAAAAGTTTGCTAAATGAATATAATAAGCTGGAGAAGCCCCGTCTCTACCAGCATTGATAGTATTAAAATTTAATTCTAATTTATTATTAATTTCTTTTTCCAGTAAATAAACGTAAGTTTTATCGTCTGAAACTTGAACCGCTTTTGTATACGAATCGCCTAAAATAAGCACTCTGTGTTCATTTTTTTGTTTTGGTGAGATATCTTCTCCCCTCATTCCCAGGTTGTTTAATTTTATTCTACTAAACCCTTCTTCACCTTGGACAGCAATGCCAGCCTTATTAATCCTTCCTAATACCGGATGATTTATAAATCCAGGGTTTTTTGCTACTGTGTTTGATAAAATTACTTCCCACAAAACTAACGCAGATAGTAGTGATGCAAAAGTTTTTAAAATCAGCTTCATTTTATTCTCTCACTCCTTTTTAGGTTAAGAATGCCTTATTTATGAAATCGATGGTAGTTAAATTATTGGCTCCATCCTATATACTTACGTGTTTTGAGTTGGCGGTAGCAGTTGCCAACTATTTATTGCATCATCTTTGCGTTATTCTAGAACTTCTATTAAGCAAAATCTATAAAGATTTTGTAAAGAGTTAGGCATTCTATGTAAAAACGCTGTATTATATTGCCGATACATAAAACATAGGTTACAACTCAAGGAAGTGTAGGCTAAGTAACCAGATGTAACTGGTCATAGCAAATTCATCGCTCATGTGGGGACTCTCTCAAAGCAGCAAAACTCTACAAGCGTACTTACAGACCGATTACTTTTAGATAGCGAGTACCAGTAATGGAGCCTTTGACCCGTCCCCGTGTATTGCTGATTGCGGAATCTGCGAACCCTGATTGGATAAGTGTGCCGCTTGTAGGCTGGTTGCACAGCCGAGCCATTGCTAAGCTGAGTGACTCTCATATAGCCACCCAAAGCTATAACCGCGAGGCATTTGTCCGTGAAGGATGCGTTGAAGGAAAGGACTTCACAGCTATTGACACCGGAGAGGTGCATGAGCCAATTAAGCGCCTCAGTTCCTTTCTGCGCGGTGGCAATGGGAAAGGCTGGACGACAGTTATGGCGCTGTCTGTTTTCACGTATTACTACTTTGAACATTTAATTTGGCGCGAGTTTGGTCAACAGATTACTGATGGGAAGTTCGACATTGTTCACCGCCTCACGCCACTGAGTCCAACCATCCCAAGTCTGCTGGCACAAAAGTGTCACCGGGTAGGAGTGCCGTTTGTGCTGGGACCGCTGAATGGCGGTTTGCCTTGGCCCAAGGAGTTTGAGGCAACGCGACGCGAGGAGAAGGAGTGGCTTTCTTATATCAGATGGGCGTACAAGTTGCTGCCTGGATACGGCTCTACTCGAAAATACGCTACTGCGATCGCGATTGGCTCCCGCGCCACCTGGAACCAGATCCCTGCCCAGTACCGGGACAAGTGCGTGTATATTCCGGAAAACGCGATCGCTCCGGAACGGTTCACCCTGCAACGTACTCGCCAAGCGTCGCGCCCTCTCAAGGCAATCTTTGTCGGTCGTCTTGTACCGTACAAAGGAGCTGATATGCTCCTCGAAGCAGCGGCACCATTAATTCGAGCAGGTGAGTTGACGGTGGAGATTGTCGGTGACGGTCCGGATATGCCCAAGCTCAAGGCACTCCTCAAGCAGGAGAAAATCGAAAGTGGTGTAGAACTCGCCGGCCACGTGGAACACACCCGTCTCCAAGAACGACTCGCTAATGCTGACTTGTTGGGGTTTCCCAGCATTCGTGAGTTCGGTGGTGCTGTGGTAGTTGAAGCAATGATGATGGGGCTGGTGCCGATTGTAGTGGACTATGGTGGTCCCGGCGAACTTGTTACTAAATCCACAGGCTACGCCGTTCCAATGGGTTCGAGAGCGGAAATTGTGGCGCGTTTCCGTGAAATCCTCAGCCGTTTAATTGCTGATCCCAGTATTCTCACTGAAATGGGACAACGCGCCCGCGATCGCGTTTTAACTCATTTCACTTGGGATGCTAAAGCTCGGCAAACCCTTGAGGTATATCGATGGGTTCTTAAATCTAGGACTGATAAACCTAACTTTGGGATGCCGTTAGACGATGTTTAATAACTGAATTACTAAAAATAATTCAGTTATTAAAGGTAATGGCAGACAGTTGAACTGTCTGCCATTACCTTTAAATTTTTGTAGAGACACAATCCAGGGAACAAAAGCTTATTCCCACTTAATGCGTTCCAACCTCATAGACTTCTTCTCTTTTCTAAATGGTGTCTTATAAAGATTCATCTTCTGTTTTAAAATCAACCAGAAAAAGGGAAGGTCGTCTATTAAATATCTCTTCCATAGCCTTTGAGGCTCGGATAAAAGTCTATGCAACCACTCTAAGCCAACATCGCTCATCCATTTGGGAGAGCGTTGTTTATTGCCGGCTTCAAAATCAAGAGAAGCACCTATTGACAAAAATACTTTAATTTTTGGCAACTTGTTTCTATACTTTAAAATCCACTTCTCTTGCTTAGGCGCACCAACCCCTATTGCCAAAGTTGTAGCGCCTGACTTGTTAATCATGTCAACAATTTTCAAACATTCTTCTTCGTTTTTTTCAAATCCAAAAGAGGGAGAATATGAAGCGATTATAATCTCTCTCCCCACTTGATTATTAATTTGTTGTTGAGCTTTACTAGCTACACCTTCGGCAGCCCCTAGTAAGAAAATCTTAACGTTTTCGTTATCTTTGTTGTACGTGTAGAAAGCTGGAAACAGATCCGAACCGGAAAGCTTTTCTTTAAGAGGTGTGCCTAAAAACTTGGAGGCATACATCACTATTTGGCTATCACACACTTTGTAAGTGGCAATATTATACGCCTTGTAAAAATCTCGATCGTTTTGTAACTTAATCAGGTGATCTACATTAGGCGTAAATACGATACCACCAGACGAATCCAGCTTTTCTAGTAATTCTGATTTTGATAAGTTGTCAATGGATACATTCAATACATTAACTTTTTGCATTGACTCCCCTCATTCAGCAATTATACTTGCTTGGACACAGTTACATTGCCAGATTACTATCCCACAAGCCATAAGCGCCTCTACCCTAAGGCAGGTTAAATATGTTCACCATTATGAACCAAGGTAGATTTAAAGTTTTTGTTAAGACTAAGTATTTTCACGTAAAAGCACGCTTTTTCCCTGGGAATAGGACACTCCCAGAAGCTGGCGATCGCATCTCTTCCAAAAACCAGCACCGTCAAAACCCTTTTGGCAATAGCAGTTCAGGCACTCAAAAAAGGTAACGAAGAGTGAATATTCCAACGCTGGCCTGTATAAATCAGCAGCGTAAGATGGGAAAGCGTGAACTTAAAATCCAAAGCTTGGGGCTGAAATTCCGTCCACGCTGCATGAAAGTTCTGCCGCGTCAAGTCTCTAAAGGCTATAGTCATGTGAGGAGCAAAAGGACGCTTCTGGGATAAATCTGCAATTCCCAAGTTTTCCTGCAAATAAGCCCTTAAATCAGCTTGTAAAGCTATAAGTTCTGGCGTTTTGATGACATCGATATAGATAACGCGGGGTGGAAAGGCCCCAAACCCTGATAGGATAATGGGAATCGGTGAGTGACGAAGGGCAAAGGTCTTCAAGGACTCTTCTAAAGATGGCACCGCCTCCACCGACCATTCAAAAGGTGGTTGCAGAGTAATATGCGGGGGAGACTTCAGTGCGCCACTGCTTGCATAGACGCTAGCAAAGTGCTGCTTAATTTCAGTAACATAGTCCTGAATCTCCTGCGGCGGCAAGAGAGCGACAAAAAAGCGGTTTTTTGTTTTGTCCAAGGAATTTTTTAGGTGTAAGTTACTTTACATATATATATATAGATATACAAGGGAAGAAAGTGGATGCCCTGGTTTGTAAAGATTGAAGAAGGCATAGTAGACAAACCAACCTTTGATAAATCTGTACCAGCGCACAAAGCCTATATTCAGGATTTGATTGCCAAAGGACACCAAGCACGTAGCGGTTAATGGATACAGAAACGAGGTGGCATGATGCTATTTGAAGCATCCTCAATGGAAGAAGCGCAAGCTATTGTAGCTCAAGATCCACTGGTGCAAAACGGCTGTGTCAATTACAAACTCTATGAATGGCGAGTGGTTGTTCAATAAAATTGCTTTCCACTTGTCGGCAAATGATGTTATGCTGTAAACGATCCGGACCCATGCGATCGCAACGCCCAAACCTTGTCAGGACCGGAAGGTAGCAGCAACACGGGATGCTTGCGATAGGCGTGGAATCCGGGTCACACCGAAAAGGTGCCGAAACGCCAGTGCTTAGTCTGGAGATTGGTGGGCAGTTCCCTGGTTTCACGCTTATGCTGGAATCAGTAGATACTTGCAGATTCTTCAAGGAGCGACTGGTTGCGATGCCTGGTTTTGGAGATATTGTTAAAAAAGCGTTCTACCTGGGAGTAGGTTTAGCTGCCTCAGCGGGTGAGCAAGCCGGAGAGACATTAGGGGGCTTGCGATCGCAAGCGCAAAAGCTGGCAGACGAAATGGTGGCAAAGGGCGAGATGACAACAGACGAAGCCCGTCGTTTTGTCGATGATATGATGAAACAAGCCCAGCAGCCAATCGTTGAGGAAAACCCCAACGGCAGCAGCACCCCTAGAGAGCCGCGCCGGATTGAAATTCTCACAGAGGATGAAGAGCCAAAAGCCGCGGAAACTAAGGACGTAGATACTATGCGCCAACAGGTGCAAGCACTACAGGATGAACTGCGGCGGCTGAAGCGCGATTAGTCCAGCAACAAAAAGAAGCGCGAGGCAAGGGATGCGCGGGTACGCATCTAGGCAAATAATTAGCATCGCGCTATTAAAATCAACGATTGCTGATTGATTCGGTTGGCTCCGGCTGCGTAGCTGGTAAAAATTAATGCTCTTGTGCTGAGTATTCAAAATGGAAGACTTGCAAAAAGATTTTTTCGAGATGCTGGAAGCAGTGGCTTATGAAGTAGAGCAATTCTTCATTGGCATCACAGAATTAGTAGACGAAGTTGCCGAAAACGTGCAAAGCGTCATAGGAACAGATATCGACCAGTGTTTGCAGGAAATATTTGAACCGCTGGCGGAGATTTATTTAGACTTTGAAGAAATAGTCAACGAGACAGATCAGTCTTTCACTTATATAGTCGATACAGTTGAACCCACGCCACACAAACACCCGGCTTGTATTGGTTGCCGTAATTACCACGGTCAAGTTTACAGCGGTAACTTATTAGTCTGTGGGATGCACCCTTATGGTTGGGAAGATAAAAATTGTCCTGACTGGGAATCTTTTGGTAAAGATTCTACCTCCAGAGATATTTTTTGAGTTTTGAGTTATTAGTCATTAGCTTGTTTTAAAGGACTAATGACCAATAACCAATGACCAACGATCGCTAACAACTACTGATGAGTAAATCGCCAATTCAACAACAACCATCGCCTGAGACACCGCCAGAAATGAAATATGGCGAACGAGAGATTGCCGAGGGACAATTAATTACGTTCCCCAATCCGCGAGTCGGACGTCGCTACGACATTCACATTACATTGCCAGAGTTTACCTGTAAGTGTCCCTTTTCTGGGTATCCTGACTTTGCCACCATCCACGTTAGTTATGTACCTAATGAGCGGGTGGTAGAACTGAAGGCGATCAAACTGTATATAAATAGTTACCGCGATCGCTATATCTCCCACGAAGAATCTGTCAATCAAATTCTCGATGACTTTGTAGCCGCCTGCGATCCCCTAGAAGTAACGATCAAAGGCGATTTTACTCCCCGTGGCAATGTCCACACGGTTATCGAAGTCCGTCACCAGAAATAAAGGGATTGGCAACTAAAAGGCAAAAAAAAGAATTCTTTTCTTGCCTTTTTCCTTTCCCTAATACATTTGCTAACGGTGACATTACCTAAGCTTTCAACAAACGCCGCCAATAAAATCAGTAAGTACACCCTTCTGGATACTTTCCATCAGCTTTTATGCTGATATAGGAGTCTCCAGAAAAAGCGCTTGGCGATTTGGTGTTTATGCAGACATTGCCGGTATATTCAGGATTGACAAAGCTAGAGCGGCAGATCGTTGCTATCAACCAGAAGCAAGCTACCGGAGAGTTGATTGTCGGTTACAAGACTCCTCAATGGCGACTTTGCTTTTTTCTCGGTCAATTAGTTTATGCCGTTGGGGAAACTCATCGAGTCCGACGTTGGCAACGAGCTTTGAAACACCACTGTCCGGATTGGAAAGTTGAAAACGACCAACTAGCTATTACCCAACTTTGGGAATGCCAATTGCTGCATCAAGGGATGGCTCAAGGCCACTTGAGTGCGGCTCAAGTTAAAGCAGTGATGTGTGAGAGTACGCAAGAAGTCTTGTTCTCCATGATCCGCCAGCCGAGTTTATCAGGGTGTTGGCGCGATCGCGAATACCAAGAGCCGCGACTTCCTTTTTACCTCACCTTGTGTTTCTTGGAAATTCAGCACCTTATCCAGCAAAGCCAACACCTTTATCAGCAATGGCAAGGTTTGGGAGTCAGCTATCTCGATCCAGAAATGGCACCCGTCCTTAAGCAGTCTCCGTCTGATGTGACCCAATGTTCTGTAGATACTTTTCTTAATTTAACTGCCTTATTCAATGGTCGATACACCATTTGGGATCTGGCTTTGAAGATGAAGCAACCGCTTACCAGAGTAGCTCGTCTGTTGCATCACTTCTACCAACAAGGCGTAGTGGAACTGCAAACAGTCCCAGATTTTCCTCCCCCCTTAGCACCCAGTTATCTAATTGATGGCATTAGGAAAAGTGAGTCTACCATCGCTTGTGTGGACGACTCTCCTATGGTGGGAGAATATTTAAAAGAGATTCTTGTCCCTGCTGGCTACCGAGTAGTGTACATTCAAGATCCCATTCAAGGGGTTGCGGCCCTCGCCAAGCACAAACCAGACCTGATTTTTTTGGATTTAGTGATGCCAAAAACTGACGGTTATAATGTTTGTAGTTTTCTGCGGAACAGTTCTGCTTTTCGTCAGACTCCCGTAGTTATTCTCACCAGTTGCGATGGTTTAATTAACCGGGTGCGCTCAAAGTTTGTCGGTGCGAATGATTTTTTAACCAAACCTTTTGAAAGCAAGCAAGTTCTGCAAGTTCTCAAAAAGCACTTGCCAAAGAAAAGTGCTGAGTCGTGAGTATTATAAAAGCCCATTTCCTCGTTCTCAGGCTGAGTCTGGGAAAGCTGGGAAAGAGACTCTGCTTCCTTCCCAGCTAGAAATAGGTGAACCCGATTAAGCGATCGCTTGAGCCTCAACAACTGGAACTTCTGCCTTCGAGTGCGCCAGTTTATCGAGAATATCAATTAATTCTCGCTCAAAGGCAACTTGCGCCCGATTGGTTCTGCCACCCACATAGAAGCGATCGCCTTCTTGCAAAGCCCAAATTTGCGAGTGCGAAAAGTAACTCATTACCACGCCCAACATCAGCAAGCCAAAGCCAGCATAAACCATCGGAATGCCTGGATCTGCTTTGATTTGTAAGCCAGTGCTACCAACAACATCAGTAATAGTCAGCTTCACCTTATTAACGTCTACCGACATCCCAGAGCGAACCGTATTAATCAGCTGACCTTTAGCATCATAAAGTAGCAGCGTTCCCTGCAAATCTTTCGCCAGCAGGGAAACTCCCTCACTCAAATCTGGTTTAGTCGGAATCCAAGTTCCCCAAATTCTACCCCTACCGCCAGTATCTAATAAAGACATCGGCAACTGTAAAACCGGGCTATTGTTCAACTTTACCCGGATAGCTGCGACTCCCCAATCAGTTTGATAGAAGGTCACGCCTTTGTAGCGCAACGGCTGATTGACGTGAATCGTCTTATGGTCAACTTCTTGCCCTCCATTATCCAGCACCGACAAATCCGAATAAAACTGGTCAATTCTACCTTCTGGCGTATAGTCAATCCAGAAGCGATTCACCCGCACCGACCAATCTTTAGGAACTTGCGGCAGCGCCCAGGAACCAGCTTCAATAATATTTTTCACCTGAAAAGTTTCGCCGCTTGGCACCATTTCCTGTGCCACAAATCCGGTGATTGACCCCCAAATCGCCCCCGCCAGAATCAGTAACATACTGGCATGAACCACAATCGGGCCAATGCGACCGACAATTCCCTTACGGGCGTAAAGTGTATCTCCTTCTTGAAAAACTTTGTAGCGTCGTTGCTGCAACAACTGGGTAAGCGTACTCAGCGAACCTCTATCTAGTTCCGCACTTAAGGCAAGTTTCTCAAACTGTCGGGGTTGGTCGTAAAACTTCCACCGCCGCGCAGCTTTCAAAGCTGGAAACTGGCGAGTAAAGGTACAGGCGGTTAAGCTGCTGCCAAACAAAATCATTATTGACAAAAACCACCAAGTACGATACACATGATCCAATCCGATTACCTGAATTACCTTCCAAGTCAGGAAACCGAACAGGGCGGGATGTTCTGGATAATTAGCTTGGTAGAAAGCGGGAGATTGACCTTGTTCGATTACCGTACCAGAGATGCTGAAGAATGCGATCGCTAGTAACAGCGCGATCGCTAACCGCAAATCGGAGAGCAACGGTAACAACTCCCGCCGAAAGAAATTTTTAGGAGTTGACACCAAATTTGATAAAAAAGAATCTTTTCCAGTCATTTTTTGATAATTGCTAATAGGTAATAGCTAATAGCTAATTGTTTTTATTACCATTAGCCATTAACCTACAGGAAGCCGAGACAGCAGCGAAAATACACCAAACCCCACTAACAAAGCGCCGCTGACCGGGTTTATCCAACCAGACCATTGACGCAACTCCAGCAACTTTTTAATAGAAGCAGTAAAAGTCCCCGCCAAAATCAAAGGTGCAACGTATCCCGCCGTATAGGATAGCAGCAAAACTCCACCTAATACAAAATCTTGCGTCGTGGCAACCCAACCCAACAAAGTTGCCAAAACAGGGGTACTGCAAGGGGAAGCTATCACCCCAAAAGTTAAGCCGATCAGATAAGAACGGACACCCTCTGGTAAGTCTTTAGAAATCCATTCAAAACCACCCCAAGCAGGCAACTGTAAAGGCAATGCTTCGAGTAAATTTAACCCCATCAGGATTGCCAAAAGACTGACAATTATCGGCAAACCGAATCCTACCTGACCGTAAACTCGTCCCACCAAACCTGCCAAGATTCCCAAACCCGCCAGCGTCGTTGCCAATCCGAGTGAAAACCAAGTCGATTGGGCAGCGGCTTGCAGGCGGCTTTTAGTTTCATATCCCCCAATGTAGCCAATGGTAATTGGCAACATGGAAAGCATACAGGGTGTCAGGCTGGTAAATAACCCTGCTGCAAAAATGACTGCGATGCTGAGAAAGCCCAAATGTGTCAGCTGGGTAGAGACGAGGTGATTAGCAAATTGTTCTAATTCATAAAGTCTAGTAGAGAGAGTTTCAAACATGGGGCAGTCGGCGTGTAAAATGCTTGCTCTGCTTGAATTTTAGCTCACTTAGACTGGTGATTTTGGTAGGCAACTCCAAGACCTCATCTAAGCATTAGGCTTTTGGATAACCCGACGCGATCGCCCCTGAACAAACCTCCGTCCCTGCAAAGGCACAACCTCAGCCTCACTACTTTCTCTCGCCACCCGAATCAACAGCCCCGCCGCCATCAAACTCGCAATCATCGAATTGCCACCATAGCTAAACAACGGCAACGGCAAACCAGTTGTAGGCAAAACGCCCGTAGCAACACCAATATTCAGCAGCGACTGCCCCACCATCAAAACCATTGTTCCAATCGCCACCAACCGATGAATGGGAGTTTTAGCCCTCATCGCCACCATCAGCGCCAGCGTCGCATAAGCCATCAGCAACACTATCAACAGCAAACTGCCTGCAAAGCCGAACTCCTCTGCATACACCGCAAAAATAAAATCCGTGTACTGAATCGGCAAATAAAACAGCTTCTGTTGCGACAGCCCAAAACCAGACCCCCAAGTACCGCCAGACCCTACCGCCAGTAAACTTTGAACCAGCTGGTATCCATCTTGCATCGGATCAGCCCAAGGATTGAGAAACGACATCACCCGCCGCCGCTGATATTCCTTCACGCTGATACTGATCGTTGCCAAAAGCAACCCGCCCAGCGCCGTTCCCCCCAAATAGGAAAAAGGCAACCCAGCCGCAAGCGCAATCAGCCACAAAGTCATTCCGCACAGCGCAGTTGTACTTAAGTTCGGCTGTAGGAGAATTCCCACAAGTACGCAGCAAAAAATAAACAGCCACGTCAATCGCGCCCTCCAAGTCAGCCTATCCCAGTTTCCAAAAATGCGAGCGCTTTGCAACACCAAAAACGGCTTAATCAACTCAGAAGGTTGCAGCGGAAACGGCCCCAAGGCAATCCAGCGCGTGGCACCATTAGTTGTGGTTCCTACTCCCGGAATTAGAGTGACGAAAATTACCCCCAGCAGCAGTATCACACCCCAATTGGCTATTCCCAGTACATGACGTAGGGGGAAATTTACCACCACGTTAAATACCAATAGCCCCAGCATCACCGAGATAATTTGTCGCTTGAAGTAGTAGAGTCCATCCCCATACTCAGCATCCCCACTGGGATAAGATGCTGAGAACAGAACCACTAAGCCGATAAATAGCCAGAGGAAAGTCAGCCACCTCAACAACCGGGCATCTATTGCCCAATCTTGGACGGCGGGATTAAAAAAGGGAACTAGCTGACGTAAATTCACAAAAGACGTGGCTTTTGAAGTGACATTCAATCGCTGCATGATAGCAATTTAACGCGCAAAAGCAAACCCCTTTAAACCCAGATACAGAGTTGTAGCAGGTCTTTGATTTTTAACTCTAAGTGAACCGTATTGATTTAACCCCTAAATACTGTGCGGCAGGAGTCTCACTTTTACCCTATGGGTTTAAAAGGGAAACTCCTGCCGCCTTTGTTAAAAATTCTGTAAATTAGCCTGCGAAAGAAGGAATTAAAGCAGTCCAGTATTGACCCCAGGCTTACCAGTAGCTAACTCAACCTTAACGATTTTTCCACCCATTTTCATAATCCGCTGCTGTTCGCGAAACCAGTTTTCGTAGGGAACCAGTTTCGTGAAATAAGTGTTTTGCAACTCCCGCTGAGTCCGAATACGGGTCTGGCTGGGGACACAGGCAGTAATTTTAAACATCCGCATGGGTGTATTTCTCCTATTAAGCTGAGTAAATTTTTGATTTGAAACGCTCTTGGGATTTACGCATCCCTATCATACAGAAGGCTGGGAGTCAAGAGTCAATGCTAGACCGTTAAAACTCATTAACTGAATTAAACAAGCCTTTGACGGGCTAGCACTCACTCCAGACTTCCCAGACTTCGCCAGACAAAATGCTCGCCTGTTGAACTTCAGCGATTAACCGAAAATCGCTTAGCTCAAACCAGAGCAGATGTAGTCAAAATAGACGCCCATTTCCTTACCAGCGTCAGCACCAACCAAGCTGGCGGTGACTTCTTTCATGGCTTGGATAGACTGCACAGTTGCAGCAACGGGAACGCCTAGAGAGTTGTAGGTTTCTTTCAGACCATTCAACACGCGCTCATCCAGAATGGATGGGTCGCCAGCCAACATGGCATAGGTGGAATAGCGGAGGTAGTAGTCCAGGTCGCGGATGCAAGCAGCATAGCGACGGGTGGTGTACATATTGCCGCCGGGACGGGTGATGTCCGAGTACAGCAGGGACTTAGCAACAGCTTCTTTAACAATGGTGGCGGCGTTAGCGCTGATTGTGCTTGCTGCACGAACCCGCAGTTCGCCTGTTTGGAAGTAGCCCTTGAGCTTTTCTAAGGCACCAGTGTCCAGGTATTTGCCTTGAACGTCGGAGGAATTGATAACAGCAGTAATTGCGTCTTGCATTTTTTTGTTTCCTTATCTCACGTAGTCAGATCTAAATCAAGAGCAGGGAAGGGGAAACACCCTACTGCATGGCACCAATCACGTAGTCGAAGTAAGAACCTGCTTCAGCAGCTTCTTCTCCAGACATCATTGAGGAAGCAGCATTCTTCATAGCGCGAACGCCTTCGGCTACTGCTTCAATTGGGGTACCCAGAGACTTGTACATTTCGCGAACGCCAACCAAACCGATTTCTTCAATCGGAGTAACGTCGCCGGAAACGATTCCGTAGGTTACTAGACGCAGGTAGTAGTCTAGGTCGCGCAGGCAAGTGGCGGTCATTTCTTCGCCGTAGGCATTGCCACCGGGGGAAACAACATCAGGACGCTTTTGGAACAGCTGGTCGCCGGCTTGCTTAACGATGCGCTCGCGGGAATCGGTCAACATTTGGGCAATCCGCAGACGCTTTTCACCGGAGGTGACGAAGTTCTTGATCCGGTCTAATTCGCCTGGGCTGAGATAGCGAGCCTCGGCATCGGCATTCACGATAGATTTCGTGACGATACTCATTTCTGGATTCCTCCAATCAAAAGAAGTTTTTAATTCAGATAGGCTGAAACTGGCATTCTGCAAGGAATGTCTGAGTTTATCGCTGCTATTAGATGTACTTTACGCTTAAAGTGTGCGATTTAGTATCTCTAGCATTTTTCAGCGTAACTGTCGGTACACACCGCCTCAGACTCAGCTACCTTCCGCAAATAATTCTGCGGCATTACGTTCACATTCCAAGTCTGTTCTTAATACTTTTTAACATTTATCCTCATTTAGGGGCTTTCCGAAGGCGATCGCGCCTAGTCTTGAGTGGTAGCGATCGCGCCTGGGATTTGTGAACTACTCTCTCCTGCGGCATAACTCACAGGAGGGGAGGACTGTCCTTCATCGCTTGGGTGTGCCAAAACCAAGGTCAACAACTTGGTTCCGTGGCCTGGAGGTGAGAATAGGGCATAGGGCAGCGTTACAAAATTATTTAGCTATTGGGAGTTGGGGGCTTTTCTTTTTCTCTTCCTCCCCGTCCTCTCTTTTTTTCGCGGTTTAATTTACTATTCAAATTTTTGCTAAAAAGATAGCGATCGCACCCAAAGCTGCCCCATGAAATAAATTTTGGCAATACTAATTAAACCATGTTTTTTTTGGCAGTAAGCAATCAATTATAAAGCTGCCAAACACCGCAGCGAAAAAATACAATTCTGCTTCATCCAAAAGAAGTAGAACGCCTCAAAAACTTTTATGGTAATTTTAGATTGGGTAAGATACATCTGTAGGAACATGGCATTGCAATGTCCCTACCAACGTAGACCAGACTTCAGAACCGTGATATATTCTACCCACCTGAGAAACGCTATACACCTTCAAAGAACCCTTAGCAGTATTGCAGTTTCTTGAAAAATATCCGTTTTTAGTTTCGATTTTACTGGAAGCACCTGCAAAGATTCGCCCTTACTTTTCTGATAAAAAGCTATTTCTTTAAGTCGTCCCAGACCCAGAAATCATCGACTACGTGCATCTGGTACTATCAATTTTGATACGCCGCGCTCCCTATGATGGACTTAACAAGCTCAATCAGTTCGATGAAGATTGGTTGCGACCTCTACCCTACGGAATTAAGAAGCTTTTGATTACTATTCCAGAGTTCCACGATGGCGTTTGACTGGTCAGAGTATCTTATATTTAGCCAAGAAAGTTGCCAGTGAAGCTACTACTTCTGCCCATCGGGAAGCCGAGTTGGGTGGTAGTATCCATCTGGCTTACTACGCAGCTTTCACCTTAGCGAAAAAATATTTACAAGATAAGTTAGGGCAATCTATTCCTACAACAGGTGATGCTCATCAATATGTTCGCAAACAGTTTGAGCTTAGACGCGATTTAGCACATCAATCAGTAGTCAAAAAATCAAATAACTTACGCTTATTTCGCAATCGAACTGACTCTGGATCTTGTTTCCAGGTTTATCAAATTTTACCGCAGTATCTATAGCTTTGATTGATGAAATAAGTTTTATTTGGAGATGAAACTACTTGAATAGAAAGGGAAAGATTAGCCCTACCTAAGATAGCAGCTTGAAATAAACTTAGGAAAAAGAAGCGATCGCGCTCATTCCAATCCCTAAACTAGAAACATGAGCGAATCCAAAATTATTACAATTCAACTTTCTGCTGAAGATAGCGATCGCTTCTTTTCTTTCTCTCTTCCTCAGCAATCTGGAGCGCCTCTGTGGTTCAATAAAAACCCCCTGACCTTTCTCACAGATCAGAGGGATTATAGCCCGCGCAGGCGGGCTATGTTTGTGTAGCCGCGAATTATATTCGCCCGGTCTTCTTAGCGGGTAGAAGTACTACCGAGATAAGAAGGCGACAAATCAGACCAGGACTGTTTCACCAAGTCAGCAGCAGCCTTCACACTACCCAGATAGTTACCAGCAGGTAGAGACGGATAGCGGTTGTAAGGCACCACATCCTCGCCGAAGTAACGAGCGTACTCAGGACTATCCACCATTGCTTCTACAGCCGCCTTCAAGCCGCCATCAGCCAGCAGCTTGTTATACTGCTGGATTTCGCCTTGGGTAGCTGGTGCGCGTCCCAAGAGATGCCGGAACAGGAACTCAATCACCTTGGTATTGGGATAAGGCGTATAGAAACGACGGCGGTAGATTTCGGAACTTGCCAGAGTCTTGACAAACTCGCGCACGGAGATATCCCCATTGCGGAGTTTGCTATCCAGCTCCGAACGCCGCAATTCACCAGGAACCTGACCGCTGAAGATGTCCATCACTTGACAGTAGATGGCATTGATAACTTGTACAGTTTCCACCTGGCTCATGCCTGGGTTCATCCGGTAAATCCGTGCAGGTTTGCGCCGCGTTGTACCGACACCAACCTCAACAGATTGCCCGTCACCGTTGGTAAAGGAACGACCCAACTCGATAAACTTGGGCTTGCTCATGTCCATCTTACGAGCAGCCGCAGCCATGTCAGCGATCGCTTTGCCCGTGAGCGGCATCTTCGACGCATCCATCCGTGGCTTCACTGGCTCAAAGCTGGGAACCACCAAGTCATTATTCTGCTTGGTCAACTGGTTGTACAGCTTCTCAGTATTCGGGAAGTTTGCCGCAGGCAGGGTCGGGAAGCGGTTGTAAGGCACCACATCCTCGCCGAAGGACTGGGCATACTCTACGCTATTCACCATCGCGCCTACAAATCCCCGGATGCCCTGAGAAGCGAGAATTTGGTTGTACTTGCGAATCTCAACTTGGTCTACCGGCGCACGTCCCAAGAAGTGCTTCGTCCCCAGCTCAATAACCTTGGTGTTCGGGTACGGAGCGTAGAACTCCTTGATATAAAGTTCTGAACCTCCCAACGCCTCAATGAATTCCTTGAGGTTGATTTCACCATTCCGCAGCTTGCTTTCCAAGTCGCTGAATTGGTTCTTCACGACATAAGGTTCAATATCGCGCTCGAAAATCTGGCGATAAGCAGCCCGGATGACATTTTGCACCAGCGCCTTATCTTCAGTTTCCGTCAGCTTGAAGACCTTGGTTTGTTCGCGCTTCTTGGTAACGCCTTGGTTGATACGGAACTGAATATCGGGTTCCGTCCGTATTTGTGTAACTTGACCCAGTTCCACAAAACGGGGTGTTTCTTCCTTCTCAACTTTGAGTCCGGTGTCGGTAATGCTGCCCACGCGGAGACTACGCAAGCTTACCCCAGCCGGTGTCAGATAACGCTCGTAAGGAACTGTATCTTCCCCAAACGACTCGTTGTATTCTGGGCTGTCGATAATCGCGTCAACTAAGGCGTAGAAGCCTTTCTTAGCGCAGATATCGAAATACTTGTTAATTTCTTGCCGTCCGTAGGTGGGACGACCCAACAGCCGTCGATGGATGTACTCAACTGACTTGGTGACATAAAGCGAAGTCCAGTACAGCTTGCGGAACAGATCCGACTTAGCCAGAACCCGGATAAACTCCCGCACGGTGGTTTCGCCGTTTTCCAGCTTGATTTCTGCGACCTTCAGGCGCTGACCTTCGTAGACATCACGCCCAAAGACTTGCAGGTAAGCTGCCTTAATCAACGCTTGGGTGGAGCTTTCCGAGTATTTGACGCTGGAATTCTTCACATAGCGCTTCGCAGATACGCCGCCATTGCCGCTAGGGCCTGGAAGTTGATCCAGCTTGAACACCTTGGGGCCGAGTGAACCCGGATCTTTCGGACGAGCTGCTGGGTTGCTCAGTTGGTTGTCAATACCTGGGCCTTGGCGGATCAGGATGCGGCGAGTATCTTTACCAAAGGGAGCCGGACGGGCGTTGGGATTCTTCGTTTCTTTCGGGAAGATTGCCCCAAACTGAATTTCTAGCGGGTCGTTGCCGGAACCGTAGGGGTGTTGATCCGGTAGTGGGCGATCGTAAGCAGCAAAGGTGGTGATGAACTGCGGCACCTTGCGGACAGGCGCACTGTAGTTCAACAAATCTTGCTGCGGCCCCCAGTTACGACATTCTTGGGCTTCTTGACCCAAACCTCGGATGTAGGGGACGGTTTCTTCGCCGAAGTAGTCGGAGTATTCTTTAGAATCCACCAAGGCATCTATCAGACCTGGTAGACCTTTTTGGGAAACGATGGAGAAGTATTCTTGTACTTCTTCACGGCTGGACGGCCCGCGTCCCAAAATGTGACGGAAGGCGAGTTCTAGAGCGCGACTGTTGATGTATGGCTCGAAGAAATTTTTCCGATACAGAGGAGATTTACCTAAACGGCGAATAAACTCCTTCATGGAGATGTCGCCATTTTTCACCTTGGATTCAAGGTCAGAGATGCCTTGGCTGTAGGCGCGGGTAATGTCCCGTTCAAAGACTTGCCGATAGGCAGCTTTGATAATTTCTTGTTTTTCCGAGGAGGACAAACCGGGCTTCATGGCGTATTTGGGACGCCGCTCGGCTGCGTTGAAGTAAATTTGGGGTAGTTGCAGACCTTGCTGATCGCCAGAAGGACGCTGCCGTACTTTGTTTGAGGGAGTGGGAGCTTTGAATTCGTTAATCAGAACTTCAAAGTATTCGTTGACAATACCTGACGCTTCATCATCGCGCCGGAAATAACCCAAAGCTGCTCCTCGCATTTCCTGCAAGGCGACAATTGTGGCATCGGTAGAGCAAGCGTTTTCGATGATTTCCCGCAAACCCCGCGTGTTGACGGAGATGATGTTAGGGTCTCCGGCCACGATCGCGTAAGTTAGGTAGCGCAAAAACCACGATAAGTCCCGCAGCGATTTCTGCATATTGCCCGGGCCGTAACGGGCGACGTTTATCGGTCGGAAACCTGCTGGTGCGGGGCCGCCGCCGCTGGCGCTAAAGAGACTCCGCAAACCTTGCAAAAAGCCGCCGCTGCTTTCCACATAGGTGACATTTCCCAGGGCCATCCCTTGTTTGACATCCGGAACTGTACCCGCGATCGCCAGTTCTGGTTCGCGAGGCTTCTCCAAGAAAGCCATCGGGGAACCCCCAACGAAAATGCGGTTAGCAGCGCGGGACACAATCAGGTCGGCGTTTTGGGTGAGCGTTTGGGAAATCTCTAAACGCTTGTTTCCTGAACTGAAATAGCTTTTCAGCTCATCCAGTTCCCCCCGCCCTAAGAAGCGGTCTTGTTGTTCCGCTTGGGAAATTGTTGCAACTGGTACTGTTTGATATAGTTGCGGACGCGCAACTGAGCTTCCACCACTTGCCTTAACACTCATTGGATCTCAAAAGCTCCCTATAAAAAAATTGTCACTGCGTTAAACATGACCAGAGTGCCACTGTTGAATTATGAAGTGCCAAGGCGTGAATTTGGGCTACTGCCGCAGGTGCTTTCTGCCTGCTTATGCAGCCTTTATCCGACCGCCTTCAACATCTGGTGTTTTCATCCACCCTTGGGTAAGGGCTTCAACCGGAGAGCCTTCATTTTTAGGCAAACTAGGCTTCTGGAGAGCATCCCATCTAACCACTGCCTGGGTTTAATCAGCTCAGTTTTTAGATTAAAACTTTTCGGGCTTGCTAGATAGGTTTATTAAAAAGTGTGTAGAATTCTCTCCGTGTATTCACAGTGTCATAATACTAAATTGCGATACATTTCCTGAGAAAAAAGATAAGCTTTGTTACGTTTCCCAATTGTCTCTACTTTGCGTCATTTTGTGATATGGAAATAAGGCAGGATATCAGCAACGCTGTTCAGCGACTTTACGATACTTACCCTTTTCCGCCAGAACCCTTGCTGGATAGTCCGCCTCCCGGCTACAACTGGCGCTGGAACTGGCTAGCTGCCTATAGCTTCTGCACGGGTCAAAAACCCCAAAAACAGGATATCCGCATTTTGGATGCTGGATGTGGCACTGGTGTTGGAACAGAGTATCTGGTTCATCTCAATCCTACTGCACAAGTGGTGGGAATTGATTTAAGTGCAGGTGCGCTGGGGGTGGCACAAGAGCGCACTCGCCGTTCAGGGGCAAATCGCGTTGAGTTTCATCACTTGAGCCTGTACGATGCCGATCAACTCCCTGGTGAGTTCGATCTAATTAACTGTGTGGGGGTGCTGCATCATTTACCTGACCCGATTCGAGGAATTAAGTCCCTGGCGGCGAAGTTAGCGCCTGGAGGCTTGATGCACATTTTTGTCTATGCTGAGCTGGGGCGGTGGGAAATTCAGCTGATGCAACAAGCGATCGCGCTCCTCCAAGACGACCAACGCGGCGATTACCGCGATGGCGTACAGTTGGGTCGTCAAATATTTGCTGCTTTACCAGAAAATAATCGTCTTGTCAAGAGAGAACGCGATCGCTGGTCTTTAGAAAATCAGCGGGATGAGTGTTTTGCCGATATGTATGTCCATCCCCAAGAGATTGACTACAACATCGAGACACTTTTTGAACTAATTGATGCTTCCGGGTTGGACTTTCTGGGATTTTCCAATCCTAGAAACTGGCAGTTAGAGCGACTGATAGGGAAAAACCCGGACTTAATAAAACGAAGCGAAAATTTGAGCGATCGCGCCAAATATCGTTTGATTGAGCTATTAGATCCAGAAGTCATCACCCACTACGAGTTTTTCTTAAGCCGTCCTCCCCTACCTTCATCAGATTGGTCATCGGATGAAGCCCTGTTAAAGGCGATACCAGAGCGAAACCCGTGCATGGATGGATGGCCTAGCCGTTGCCTGTTTAACTACGATTATCAAATTATTAATTTATCAGAGGAGGAATTTCAATTTTTACAAGCGTGTGATGAAAACTCCACCCAGCAGCGAACCATGAAAGAAATTTTGGCAGATGGAAAGTTGGAGTTGGATAAAGTGCGATCGCTCCTGAGTGGGCAGTTAATCTTGCTAACACCAACTTAAAAGTAATCAGCCACTAGCGCGATCGCCAATACATATATAAAAAGCCTAACGGCTACAGTCAAGGGCTATACAGACAAAGCCTGCCAGTGCTGGCAGGCTTTGTTTATGGAGCATCAAGGCTTCAGCCAAGAGCTATAAGGGTTCCCATCGGTAATATTTAGTTGGCTGAGTTGCCTGGTACTTCTTCTCTTATCTGGCGTTCGGCCGGATTAGGAGTTTCCTCTCTCACCTTAAAGTCATAAGTGGTTCCCGGTTCAACCTTTTCAACTGACTGCTCATTCTCCGTGTCCCTATCGACTTCCCCTTCCACTCGGTTGAGAGGTTCTGTCAGGCTTTCGCCATTGTAGGGGGGAGTGCCATTAAAAAATTTGTCGATCCGGTTCGTTTGAGCCACTGCTGGGGAACTGATGAGGGCAGTGCAGCCGATGATGGCCAAGAGCCAATAAGTTCGAGATTTCATCGGATTGCTACCTCCTGTTAAACTACCTGTAGCTTACTACTCAACTAAGTTAACTAAAATTCACAGCCCTTTACCTCTGGCGACCGACGTACCACTTGCGGGCGATCGCTTCTGTCCAAAGATCAAGAAGCGACGACCGGGCGAAACTAGCCTCAAAGATGAGAAAAAATGACCTTGAGCTAGAACACGCTCGCATAGAACATACTATTCCGGCTGAAAGCGGCTTAATTCTTTTTTAAGTAATGTTACCTCTGCATGGTATATTCAAAATTGCTGTGACCTGTAGTACAGGTCTATTAGCAGGACTCGCTTCTCAGCTGTTGTGAACCTGTCAAACGAATCTCAACCAACCACGTCGCCGACGCAGGAGTTCCCAGCACCCGGTTCTCCTGCCGCAGAAACAAACAACGCCATGCAAGAGTATTACCAACTACAACAACAGTTGTTGGTGATTACGGTTGCTTTTACAGGGATAATATTTATCTGTGTATGGATTTTTTATTCCCTGAACACTGCCCTAAACTATTTGATTGGGGCATCCACAGGTGTGGTTTACTTGAGAATGTTGGCTAAGGATGTTGAGCGACTAGGCGGACAAAAAAAGCGTTTGGGATCTAATCGCCTGGCGCTATTTATTGGGCTAATTGTAGCGGCAACGCAATTGCAACAGCTGCATATTCTGCCCATTTTTTTGGGATTTCTCACCTTTAAAGCCGCGCTCATCTTCTACGTGCTGAGAAGTACGCTAATGCCAGAATCTCAATAGGTCAGGCAGAAGCTCTCCTCTCAATCGCTCAATCCTCAACGAAAGTGGAAATCCCGGAAATGTTCATCGTAGATGGTTTAAGCGTCCTGAATACTTTCCATCTTGCTGCATTGGAAGTTGGCAAGCAGTTTTACTGGCAATTGGGTAATTTCAGAGTACATGGGCAGGTTTTTCTGACCTCCTGGTTTGTAATTGCCCTTCTGATTATTGCCTCGATTGCTGCAACTCGAAACATCCAGCGAATTCCCCGCGGTATACAAAATACGATGGAGTACGCCCTGGATTTTATTCGGGATCTAGCCAAAAGCCAAATTGGTGAGAAAGAGTATCGTCCTTGGGTGCCATTTGTAGGCACTCTCTTTTTGTTCATCTTTTTGTCGAATTGGTCGGGAGCGCTCGTTCCCTGGAGGCTAATTAAGCTACCAGAGGGCGAACTAGCTGCTCCTACTAGCGACATTAATACAACAGTGGCACTTGCCTTGCTGAGTTCTTTAGCGTATTTTTATGCAGGGTTCAGCAGGAAGGGTTTAGGGTACTTCGGTAACTACGTTCACCCGACACCTATCATGTTGCCCTTCAAGATTTTGGAAGATTTCACCAGACCCCTCTCGCTCAGCTTCCGTCTGTTTGGAAACATTCTGGCTGATGAGTTGGTGGTAGCGGTGTTAGTTCTCCTAGTTCCCCTGTTTGTTCCCTTGCCAGCGATGATTTTAGGTTTGTTTACCAGTGCAATTCAAGCTTTGATTTTTGCGACACTGGCAGCATCCTATATCGGGGAAGCTGTAGAGGAACATGGAGGAGAACATCACGACTGAGGCGACCAATAGCCTGTCATGATGTCAATTGGGAAAAAGTTTGGGTTGAGGATTTTGGATTTTGTTTGAAATCTAAAATCTTAAATCTAAAGTAGCAAATCGTTCTGTACTTAAAAGTAAGGAAAATCATGGATCCATTAGTTTCTGCTGCTTCTGTTTTAGCTGCTGCTCTTGCTGTTGGTTTGGCTGCAATCGGCCCTGGTATTGGTCAAGGTAATGCCGCTGGTCAAGCAGTAGAAGGTATTGCCCGTCAGCCAGAAGCTGAAGGTAAAATTCGCGGTACTCTGCTGCTCTCGCTGGCATTTATGGAAGCGCTCACCATTTACGGTCTGGTCGTTGCCCTAGTACTGCTGTTTGCCAACCCCTTCGCGTAAATTTTGACGAGCCGCGCTCAGATAACTATTAACAATTTAAGATGAGGATTTTGATGGGAGCCATCAATTATTCAACTCTTAAATAGTTAAAGTTTTGAGCGCGGAACCAATACGTAATTAGCTAACGCTACGCGGTAAGTTCAACTATACCCGTAGCGCCTAGAACGCAACAAATTAAAAGCTCGACCCTGTTTGAGAAGGGGGTCATAAAATTATGACACACTGGACAATTCTGCTGGCTGTTGAAACAGCCACCAAAGAAGGGGGTCTATTTGATCTTGATGCCACCCTACCCTTGATGGCTGTGCAGTTTTTAATCCTGGTGGCGGTGTTGAATGTCGTGTTCTACAAGCCACTGACGAAGGCAATTGACGAGCGCGATAACTATGTCCGCAAGAATCTACTAGAGGCACGCGAACGCCTATCGAAAGCTGAAAGCTTGACAAAGCAATACGAACAAGAACTGGCTCAAACTCGCCGTCAGTCTCAAGAAACCATTGCCGCAGCTCAAGCTGAAGCAGATAAAATTAGGGCGGGCAAAATTGCGGAAGCTCAAGCTGAAGCGACCGGAGAAAGAGAACAAGCGGCTAAGGAAATTGAGCAGCAAAAGCAAGAGGCATTCCAAAGCCTGGAGCAACAGGTAGATGCCCTCAGTCGCCAGATTCTGGAGAAACTCTTGGGACCAGAGTTAGTTAAATAGCAAGGATGAAGGATGAAGGATGAAGGATGAAAATTTACACTTCAAACTTCACACTTCAAGCTTCACACTTCAAACTTCAATAGATGGGGATCATGGGGACTTATTTATTACTGGCTACAGAGGCTATAAGAGCAGGCTCTGAATTAGCAGAGGAAGCGGGGGAAGGTGGTTTCGGGGTAAATTTCGAGATTTTAGAAACCAACCTGATCAACCTGATAATTATTTTTGTGGTGCTGTTTTACTTTGGGCGGAAGTTCTTAGGAAATATCCTAAGCGATCGCCGTGCCAAAATAGAAACAGCGATTCGGGAAGCTGAAGCTAAACAAAAAGAAGCAGCAGCATCCCTCTCCGATGCCCAGCAGAAGTTGGCTCAAGCTCAGTCCGAGGCACAGCGAATCCGAGCAGAAGCAGAAGTTACCGCTAAGGCAGCTAGAGAAAAAATTCTAGCTCAGGCAGCTCAGGACGTGGAACGCTTGAGGCAGACAAGCCTGGGGGATATCAACAACGAGAGGGAAAAAGCGATCGCCGAGTTGCGATCGCGAGTTGCCGCAATGGCGTTGCAGAGAGTCGAGTCGCAACTGACAGGTCAGTTAGACGAATCAGCTCAACAACAATTAATTGACCGTGGCATCGCCAGTGTAGGAGGTCGGTAATGAAAGGCAGTATGTTAAGCGCCGAAATTGCAGAGCCGTATGCAGAAGCGCTAATGTCCTTGGCTCAATCCCAGAACCAAGTAGATCGCTTTGGCGAAGATGTCCGCTCTTTATTGAGCCTACTAGACAGCTCCCCAGATTTACAGGAATTTCTGGGCAATCCCGTACTCAGCGCTGAAAATAAAAAAGCCGTATTGCGGCAGATTGCTGGCGACGGACTCCACCCTACCATCCTCAACTTTTTGATGCTTCTGGTGGATAGACGGCGGATCATCTTTATCGAGGGAGTTTTGCAACACTTCCAAGCGCTTCTAAGAAAGCTAAACCAGACTGTCCTAGCAGAAGTCACCTCAGCAGTAGAACTGAACGATGCCCAGCGGCAGGCTATCAGTGAAAAAGTCAAAGCCATCACCGGAGCGCACCAAGTTGAACTCGCTACTAAACTCAATCCAGACTTAATTGGTGGTGTCATCATCAAAGTAGGTTCTCAGGTGATTGATACCAGTTTGCGAGGACAACTACGCCGCATTGGACTACGCCTGGGCCGTGCCGCCTAGCAATTGAGTTTAAAGGTTGGAAAGTTAAAAGGTTGAAAGTCTTTAAAAAGCAACCCAAAACATTCAACCCAAAACCTGCAACCTGTAACCCTCTAAACAAGAACAACTAATCATGATCAGCATCAGACCAGACGAAATTAGCAACATTATTCGCCAGCAAATTGAACAATACGACCAAGAAGTTCAGGTTTCTAACGTTGGTACAGTATTGCAAGTAGGCGACGGTATTGCCCGGATTTATGGCCTGGATAAGGTCATGGCTGGGGAACTGGTGGAATTTGAAGACGGCAGCGTTGGCATCGCCCTGAACCTGGAAGAAGATAACGTGGGCGCAGTGCTGATGAGCGATGGTCGCCAGATTCAGGAAGGGAGCTCAGTTAAAGCCACAGGCAAGATTGCTCAGGTGCCAGTGGGAGAAGCCATGATTGGTCGGGTGGTAGACGCACTTGCCCGTCCGATTGATGGTAAAGGAGAAATTCAGACCACCGAATCTCGTCTGATTGAATCAGGCGCACCAGGAATTATTGAGCGGCGCTCAGTTTATGAACCGATGCAAACTGGGATTACCGCTATTGACGCGATGATTCCCATTGGTCGGGGTCAGAGAGAGCTAATCATTGGTGACAGACAAACCGGGAAAACTTCAATCGCAGTTGACACCATCCTCAACCAGAAAGAAGAGGACGTGATTTGCGTCTACGTCGCCATCGGTCAAAAAGCTTCAACCGTAGCCCAAGTGGTGAACGTGCTTCAGGAACGAGGCGCAATGGAGTACACCATCGTAGTCGCGGCTCAAGCCAACGACCCAGCAACCCTGCAATATCTGGCTCCCTACACGGGCGCTAGTTTGGCAGAATACTTCATGTACAAGGGCAAGGCGACGCTGATCATCTATGATGACCTCTCCAAGCAAGCCCAAGCTTATCGCCAGATGTCCCTGCTACTGCGTCGTCCACCCGGACGGGAAGCTTATCCTGGGGATGTGTTCTATCTCCACTCCCGCCTGCTAGAGCGTGCGGCGAAGCTGAGTACAGAACTAGGTGAAGGCAGCATGACCGCGCTGCCAATTATCGAAACCCAGGCTGGTGACGTTTCCGCGTACATTCCTACCAACGTGATTTCGATTACCGATGGTCAGATTTTCTTGACCTCCGACTTATTCAACTCTGGTTTGCGTCCCGCAGTTAACCCCGGTATTTCCGTGTCGCGGGTGGGTTCGGCGGCTCAAACCAAGGCGATGAAAAAAGTGGCTGGTAAGCTGAAACTGGAGTTGGCGCAGTTTGACGACTTGCAAGCTTTTGCCCAGTTTGCCTCGGATTTGGATAAGGCAACTCAAGACCAGTTGGCACGGGGTCAGCGCTTGCGGGAACTCTTGAAGCAGCCGCAATATTCGCCCCTATCTGTGGCTGAGCAAGTGGCAATTGTGTATGCCGGTTTGAATGGCTATTTGGATGAAATTCCAGTAGACAAGGTTGCTCCTTTTGCGCGATCGCTGCGGGATTATCTGAAAACCAGCAAGCCGAAGTACATGGAAATCCTCCGCAGTCAGAAGCAGCTTAACGAAGAAGCGGAAGGCATTCTCAAAGAAGCGATCGGTGAAGCTAAGAAGACCTTCATGGCGATGGCGTAATTTGTCCAAAGCTGATAGCTAATCGCGAATGGCTAATTGTAAAAAGTAGCTATTCGCAATTAGCTATTAGCAATTAGCCATTCGCAAAGGACAACTGACAACTGACAAAACTATGGCAAATCTAAAATTTATTCGCGATCGCATTCAGTCGGTCAAAAACACCAAAAAAATCACCGAGGCAATGCGCCTAGTTGCCGCCGCCAAGGTGCGCCGCGCCCAACAACAGGTAATTGCCACCCGTCCCTTTGCTGACCGTCTGGCGCAGGTTCTCTACAATCTGCAAAACCGTTTACGGTTTGAAGATGTGGATCTGCCCTTGCTAAAACAACGGGAAGTCGGCACCGTGGGGTTATTGGTAATTTCAGGCGATCGCGGTCTGTGCGGTGGTTACAACACCAACGTCATCCGTCGCGCCGAAAACCGCGCCAAGGAACTCAAAGCAGAAGGCTTGGACTACAAATATATATTGGTAGGGCGCAAATCCATCCAGTATTTCCAACGCCGCGAACAGCCAGTTGTAGATGGTGGCACCTACACGGGTCTCGAACAGATTCCCACAGCAGCGGAAGCTTCTCAAATTGCTGACGAACTGCTTTCCTTATTCCTAGCCGGGGAAGTCGATCGGGTTGAATTAGTCTACACCAAGTTTGTCTCCTTAATCAGCTCTCGTCCAGTGGTGCAAACTTTGCTACCGCTGACTACGCAAGGGCTAGAAGCAAGAGATGATGAAATCTTCCGCCTCACAAGTAGAGGCGGCGATTTTGAAGTAACGCGGGAAAAAGTCTCTACCCAAGTTCGAGATTTCCCACGGGATATGATTTTCGAGCAAGATCCGGTGCAGATTCTCGATGCCCTCTTGCCGCTGTATCTGAATAACCAGTTGCTACGGGCATTGCAAGAGTCAGCTGCCAGCGAACTTGCGGCACGGATGACTGCAATGAACAACGCCAGCGACAACGCTAAAGAACTAATTGGCACCCTGACCCTAACTTACAACAAAGCCCGTCAGGCAGCAATTACCCAAGAAATCTTGGAAGTCGTCGGCGGTGCCGAGGCGCTACAAGGTTAGATTTAAGTTTCAAGTTGAAATAGTAGAATGCGTCTGAGATTTATCGGACGCATTTTTTTTATAGCAATTCAAGGGTTGGGTGCGATACATCTGTAGGGACATGGCAATGCCATGTCCCTAACCTTGGTGGCCCGAACGTCCGAACCGGGATATATTCCACCCAACTGAAAAACGCTATATATAGCAAACCTGGATTTACGAGAAGACTTACAACATGGAACTCGTCGGTAGTCGTAGACAAAAGCCCACCTAATAAAACTGACTATTTCTTCCACGGGAGTTTAGTACCCATTTCCGTAAGCGCGGAGAAGACGAGATAAAGGGCGAGTACGCCAACACTGACAAGAAAAAGAAGTATATCGTTGTCCATTCTGATAGAAGGCGGCTGAGATGGCTCAGGCGCATTTTTTTTACATTTTATCCATTGTTAAGCAGCCCCTATCGCTGCCCAAACTAAAACATATAGCAAAAAGTTACAATTTTGTTGCATTTTCTTTACAAAGTGTTACTATAGTTAACATAGAGATACAAAGGAAAAGCAACCATGAGATACACCACCGACGAAAGAGGCATCCTGAACAACTATGCAGCCGAGCCTGCTGTGTACGTTGCAGAAGCTCCCTCACCAGACCAGCAGCGTAACTATGCCCTTCAAGGCGCGATCGCTATTGTATTTGTCTCTCTGCTGGTGCTGACTGCATTTGGTATCAGCTACTAATAAAACGTAAAAGTATAAGAAACCAAGGAGATTTGTTATGAAGACTGACTTTAATTTAGATGTCCGCTCCGTGTCTGCGCCGACTGTTTTTAATGCTGATTTCAACAACTTTGCACCTATCACTGCTAATCAAGCTTGGTCCCTGTTTTTTACCGCAGGTCAGGATGATGCAGTGCTAGGAGATAGCCCGGAACTAGGACGACTTTTCAATAACATTTTAAAAGCTGTTGTCTTCACAGTTATTGTGGGAGCTTGTACTTTCTACTCTTATTAGGATGAGGACGGCTTGCATATTTTTAAAACCCCAGTTTTACGAAGCTGGGGTTTTATTATTTGAGCGACAAAGAGTTATTCTAGAAATCGCCAATGGTGCTGAGGCGCTATAAGGTAAAAGCAAAAATACCTGGCAATTGCAAATCGCGCGCGTAAGCGTTGCGGTGCGAACAGCAGACGGAGAGACTGTTGCAGGCGAAACTACTTCGACACAAACTGCTATATGAGTAAAAGAAAATATGGGAGGTAAAATAATTCAAAATATCTATAATATTCTGAAACTATATATAAATAATGCCCTTCCAATCAATCTTGTGGGTGACTCAATGGAAGACATATACAACTTTCTGAAACTATCCGACTCCATTGCTACGGCGGGACAACCTACAAAAGAGCAGTTTTCAGCTATCAGCGAGTCAGGATATCAACTGGTTGTCAATCTAGCATTACCAGAATCATTAAATGCCTTGCCTGATGAGAAAGAAGTAGTTGAAACTCAGGGTATGGAATATGTACATATTCCTGTGGTTTGGGAAAATCCCACTATTGATGATATCAGGTGTTTTTTCAGCGTTATGGAAGCCAATGCCGATAAAAATATTTTTGTCCATTGTGCTGCCAACATGAGAGTATCAGCCTTTATGTATCTTTATCGCCTGATTCATGAAGGCATGAGTGACGAAGATGCGAAGAGAGACTTACACCAGATTTGGATTCCTAATGATAATTGGCAGAAGTTTATTGAGCAGGTAATTGAGTACCAGTAGTTTTCGAGCCGCGCACCAGTTAGAGTCAGGGTGCGATCGCATCTTCAACAGCCGTGGAATTCGTAGACTCGCATTAAGTGCCAATTGTCAAGCACAATCCAAGATTCAATGTGTGCGATCGCTACTTGGCTGAATCAGTGCTACATGAGCTTCTGCCAGAGTCTCGTAGGCATCAAAAGCAATAAATTTTCCTCTGTCCGGTTTTTCACAGCAACTGGGATGATTAACTTATAGAATATAAAATCTGGATAATTAAGAAGTCGGAGTCTCAAGCTTAAGACTTGTACGATGTCTAAAACTTACACCGTCGAAATTCAACACCAAGGCACCAGCCAGACTATAGAAGTGCCAGAGGATAAAGCTATCCTCCAAGCTGCCTATGCAGCTGGGATAGACTTGCCGAGTTCCTGCAATGCGGGAGTTTGCACTACCTGTGCAGCTAAAATCGTAGAAGGAAAGGTGGATCAGACTGATGGCATGGGCGTTAGTCCGGAACTTCAGGCACAGGGTTATGCGTTGCTGTGTATCGCTTATCCGCGCTCAAATCTGAAGATTGAAACTGAGAAAGAAGACGAGCTTTATGAACTGCAATTTGGGCAGTTTCAGAAGTAGGGCGGCTAACGCCGACACATTGGGCAACAGGGGTGGGCATTACCCCCAGCGCCCTCTTATAAGCAGGGTGGTTTCATTCAACCCTTAGAAAATATCGAAAATTGCGACATTTTGTAGGGGCATGGCAATCAAAAAGCCCCTACCGCCAACCAAAATCAACGTTACTGAATTTTCTTTTAATAAATGAAACCACCCTGCCCCCTTAAAAAGGGGTTATTTCACACCACAAGATAAAGTTTTTAGAAGGGATTAACATGACAACACACTTTATTACAGCTGAAATTGATCTCCAAGAATCGCCTGTGCAACTAAATCAGGCAATTGAGTCCGAGTTGCAAAAACGAGGTGAACCTCTACGCTGGGCTGTCACCAGTGTAGATATTGAGAAACAAAAAGCTCACGTTGAAGCAATTGTCACAGTGGAATCTGATGTCAATGCTGCAAACCCTGCTTAGACAGGCTTTGTTTGCTCAAGGCGAGTTTACCGAAATTAGTGCGTTTAAAGCCCCGCATTTCAGGGCGGCTTTTTATTGTGTCTAGAACTGTGAGAGAGTTTTTATACCCAATTCAATGACGTAAATGTTGGTATTTGAAGCCAAGCTAGAAGGAAAAAAGGAGCAGTACGAGCGGCTAGACGAAGCCATTCGCACTGCTCGTTTTATTCGTAATAGCTGCATCAGGTACTGGATGGACAACAAAGGAACTGGACGCTACGAACTAAGCGCCTATTGTGCGGTTCTTGCCAAGGAATTTCCTTGGGCAAACAACCTTAACTCAATGGCGCGACAAGCCGCTGCTGAAAGAGCTTGGTCATCTATCGCTCGGTTCTACGACAACTGCAAAAAGAAAGCAGCCTTAAAAGGGTTTCCACGCTTTAAAAAGCATCAAACACATGGTTCTGTAGAATACAAAACTTGTGGTTGGAAGCTTTCTACGAATAGAAGGTTTATCACCTTCACCGATGGCTTTAAAGCAGGGAATTTCAAACTCTGGGGAACCCGTGATTTGCACTTCTATCAGTTGAGCCAAATTAAACGAGTTCGAGTAGTCCGCCGAGCTGATGGATATTACGTTCAGTTTTGTCTTGATGTTGAGAGAGTCGAAAAACGAGAGCCAACAGGGAAAACTATTGGTATAGATGTAGGGCTAACCCACTTCTATACTGATTCTGACGGGTCTTCTGTTGAGAATCCACGTCATCTGAGAAAGTCCCAGAAAGCTCTTAAAAGGCTTAACCGCAGACTTTCTAGAACCCAAAAAGGCTCTAAAAACAGAGCTAAAGCGAGGAATCGCTTGAGTAGAAAACACCTCAAGGTAAGTAGGCAGCGTAAAGACTTTGCTGTGAAATTGGCAAGGTGCGTAGTCCAGTCTAACGACTTGGTAGCCTATGAAAACTTGCAGGTGTTGAACATGGTTAAAAACAAAAAGCTGTCCAAGTCAATATCAGATGCGGCTTGGACAGCTTTTAGGGACTGGGTAGAATACTTCGGTAAAGTATTTGGGGTGGTGACAGTTGCAGTACGCCCTCACTACACCAGCCAGAACTGCTCTAATTGTGGTCAGGTTGCGAAAAAATCATTAAGTCAAAGAACTCATCAATGTCCTCATTGTGGTTTTGTCTTAGATCGGGATTGGAACGCGGCGCGGAACATATTAGAACTTGGACTGCGTACCGTGGGACACACGGGAACCCTTAACGCCTCTGGAGATATCGACCTCTGCTTGAGTGAGGAAACTCCTTCAAGTAAGCCGAGTCGCAGAAAGAGGAAGCCCAAACAGTGATGTTTGGAATCCCCGTGCGTTTACGCCGGGGAGGATGTCAATCGTTAGACAAATTTAAAATGAATCAGCGTCAATACACGGTTGTATTGATTGTCCCGACTGGGGTGGGGGCATCAATTGGCGGTTATGCGGGGGATGCTCTGCCAGTCGCCAGAGCGATCGCTCAAATCTCTGACACCCTCATTACTCACCCCAACGTCCTCAACGGCGCTCAGCTTTACTGGAATTTGCCCAACGCTTTCTATGTTGAAGGTTACGGACTTGACAAATTCGCGTCATCGTGCTGGGGGCTGCGACCAGTACATCAAAACCGGGTGGGTTTAATCCTCGATCAAGCCATTGAACCAGAACTGCGGCTGCGGCACATTCAGGCAGCGGATGCCACCAGAGCCACGCTGGGATTGAATCTCACCGACTATGTGGTGACTGATGCACCGCTAGATGTGGAACTGCAAACAGCCGCTTCTGGAGCCAGTTGGGGGACACTTGGAAATCCAGATAGTTTGTTACGAGCGGCTGAAGTGCTGATTACCAAAGGGAGAGCCGAAGCGATCGCAGTCGTTGCCCGTTTCCCCGATGACATCGAAAGCGAAGCCCTGGAAAATTATCGGCACGGGCAGGGAGTAGACCCCGTGGCTGGTGCCGAAGCTGTAATTAGTCATCTCCTCGTGCGGACTTTTCAAATTCCTTGCGCTCACGCCCCGGCGTTTTTGCCATCTCCCCCCGATCCGCACCTCTCTCCCCGCTCAGCTGCCGAAGAATTGGGCTACACCTTCTTACCCTGCGTTTTGGTGGGACTTAGCCGCGCACCTCAATTTATCACCACAAAAACAGCTTTAAGTCAAACTAAAGATATGTGGGCAGAACAAGTTGATGCCGTCGTTGTACCTGCAACTGCTTGCGGCGGCAGTGCTATCCTCAGCTTCAGCCAGTCAAAAGCACAAATTATTGCCGTCCAAGAAAATAAAACCCAAATGCAAGTTCCTCCAGAACAGCTGGGAATTAAAGCATTGCGGGTAAACTCATATTTAGAGGCGTTGGGTGTCTTGGTAGCTCATCGAGCAGGCATTAGTCCATCTGCCCTGAGAATGGCGCTCTCGTCGATAATGGAAATTCAGTAAGTAGGCAATCCCCAGCCTAAAAATCAAAAATCAAAAATCAAAATGGCGACAAAACAGCTTCCTGAGAATCCCGAAATCGAACCCCTGACGCGCACCCAAATTCTAATTGCAATGGGGGCGACAGCTGTTGTGTTGCTGCTAATCTCCAAGCTGTGCTTGCAATTTGGTTCCATCTCCCTTCTACCCCTGCGCCTGACAGTAAAAGCGTTACTTCTAGGGGTGGGCTTGGGGCTGGGAATCAGTGGTGCTAGTAGCATAGTCTATCGCCTTTGGCCTGCTTACCAGCGCAGCGCAGATTACTACCTGGAATTGGTGCTAAAACCTTTATTGTGGATTGATTTGATTTGGCTGGGGCTGTTACCTGGTTTGAGTGAAGAATTGTTGTTTCGGGGTGTGATGCTGCCAGCAGTGGGGTTAAACGTTGTTGGGTTGGTAGGATCGAGTTTCTGTTTTGGAATATTACACCTCAGCAGCCCTCAGCAATGGTCTTATGCAGTTTGGGCAACAACGGTAGGGTTGCTGTTGGGATATAGTGCCTTAGCAACTGGTAATTTGCTAGTGCCAATTGTGGCTCACATCACTACGAATGTGATTTCTAGTTGCCTTTGGAAGCTGGACTATAAAAAGTTGTGAAGTTTACGGTTTGATTCGCTTCGGTCGTGGCTGCAACCGCAACCTGCTAGTTTACAGGCTGGGACAGGGAACTAGCATTGGGAGGCGACCTCTTCCCCAGTACCGAGAAAATGCGATCGCTGACATATAGCGATCGCTTGCGGTAATATCTTGTGTTCCTGAACTTGAATCCTGGCGTGTAGCGTTTCAAGCGTGTCGTCCGGCAAAATTGGGACAGCTGCTTGTAGCAAAATCTTACCGCTATCAACTTCCACACTTACTAGATGAACCGTACAGCCAGTAATTTTTACCCCAGTATTCAAAGCTTGCTCTACTGCGTTTATACCCTTGAAACTGGGTAACAAACTGGGATGAATATTAATAATTCGGTCGGGGAAAGCATCAACTAAAACTTGCGTGACGACTCGCATCCAACCCGCCATTATCACCCATTCCACCTGATACTGCTGCAAAGTTTCAACAATTTTTTGATCCAACTCTTCGCGGCTTTTAAAATCTCGGTGATTCAGCAAAACAGTGGGAACGCCCAACTTTTCGGCTCGTGCTGCTGCCTTTGCACCCGGATTATTGTAAATCAAAACTTGAATTTGGGCATTGAGTTGCTGTTGCGCGATCGCTTCTGCTACCGCCTCAAAATTACTGCCATTCCCAGATGCCATCACTCCCAATTTTAACGGTTTAGCATCACCAAGAAAGCTGGGATAAACGGACGGTGAAACTAAGCTGGGGGTATCAACCGATGCAGAATTATTACTCATGCAGCCTTCAACCTCTTAATAAACGAGAACCAGCAGGACAGGTAATTTGCCCAGATTGACTTCTACCATCTTGCGGTATCGGAGGCGAAGCTGAGGGTTTAGCGGTTTCGCAAACAACAGCCCTGGTGCTGGTTGCACGCACAGAGATCGTGGCAAACACTGCCCCTGTGTAGCTTTTAAGTGCAGGGCGTCTAGGAACGGCAATCATCATCACACTCTCGACGCGATCGCCTGGCTGACCATATATACTCGGCTGTTCGCTTGCAGAGGTAGAAGCACTATTCTGACGTTGGAGGACTATCCTGTAGCGATAATTCTGTGTCTGGCGTTGAAGTCCCAGCCCCAGCTGCTGCATTGATGTGGCAAATTTGCCATTTTGGATATAGTAAGCTTGTTGAGCGCGGTTCACTGCGGCAATATACTGTTTAGCTTCACCTTCTCGCGTACTGTCCGTTTGGTTCCTAGTTGAAGGATTTTCTCGCGTCCTGTCGGTTTCGTTCACAGCTTGGGCATTTACACTGGTGGCGATACTACTAAGTAACCCAAGTAGAAGCAGGATTGGCAAACCAACTTGAAGGTAGCAATGCTTTAAGAAAGTCTTACTCATGCAGGTAACAGCCGAGAGATTAAAAGCATTTTACCAGTATCGATTGTATTGAGATACAAAGCGTAGCGTTAGCTTAACTCACCGCCACCAAGTTACTCCCTTTTCAAGGATTCACTACTTCACAAGCTGATAACCAGTAGGACATTCAATTGCCGACTTTCCATTGTTAGAATACTTCGGCATACCAGGTATGGCAACGGATTTAATAGTTTCACAAACCCCAGCAACCGTAAAAGATTTATCTTGAGTTTTGGTAACAAATACTCCGCTTGAGTACATTTTCAGATCCGGCCGAAAAGGTTTGGCAACCATCAGTACGCTTTGGGTAGGATCGTTTGGTGGGAAAATTATATAGCCGTAGTTTTTTGACTTTTGCAAATTGCCGAATCCCAAATGCTCAATTTTTGAGCCATTACTGCCAATTTTATTTAGGTATCCAAGTTAAGGAAACCGGAAGAAACTGTCGGAGAAATCAAGCTATGGGTAGAATCAGTCAATGCTGAATTGATACTCATGCAACATTTATTTTCCTAGTGAATGTGAACCTGCCGGACATTGAATTTGTTCAGAGGCATTCTTCGGAGGTGTGGGCATGGCAGGCAGAGTGGATGAGGGTTCATCAGTTTCGCAAATTGCCGCCCTTGTAATATTTTCGTCGTTAATTTTGGTGACAAACACAGCGCCAGTATAGCTTCTAAGTTTAAGTCTAGGGTTCTTAGCCTGGGCAGTCTGAATTACGCTTTGGTTACTTTGGGGTAGAATCTTGTACAAATAATTCTCTGTCTCTGACTGAATTCCAACACCAAGCTGTTCAAGCGTTGTGCCAAATTTGCCATTTTCGAGGTAATAAGCTTGTTGGGCACGGTTCATAGCACCGAGATAGGTTTTGGCTTCAGATTGTGGCCCCTTGACTAATGCTTGCTCAAAGCCAACAATTTGAGTGTTTGGAGGTAAAGTTGTTGCGTCAGAAATCTTTTGGACAGGTATTTCATATGCAATGGGGCCAGAGGAGGTTTCAGGAGATAGGTATAATAATTTGCCCTCTGGTGTCAACACAAACTTCAGAATTTGACCGGATGATGGCTCTGTTATTTGCCATTGTCCCACCCATCGATCTGCCCCTGATTTGTCTTGAGTAGCACTTGGGGAAGAATCTGTTATTTGCGATTGTCCCACTGATCGATCTGTCCCTGATTTGTCTTGAGTAGTACTTAGGGAAGAAGCTGAAGGTGTATTGGTTGAATTACAGCCACTAACAGTCATTAGCCCAAGCAATATACTTAGGATTGGAAGATTTGCTAGTTTATAACGTTGCTTGAAGACGGTGTGATTCACGCGATCGCTTCCTGCCAACAGATTAACAGGATCTTACCCAATGTCCGGCTAAAATAGCCATACGCCGACTCACTGCAAGCGAATCGTTCCATGAAATCCCCGCACTTCTCTCAAAAGCAACTGCTAGATAATGATGCGATCGCTGCTTGGATTTTTCTCGCCCCCGCCCTAATTTTACTAGGGCTGTTTCTGCTGTGGCCTATCGCCTACCTGTTTTATCTCAGCTTTACCACAGGTAGTTTCACCATCGCTGGTGTCCGCTTGGTAGGTTTAAAGAACTACCTGCGCTTACTCCTCACACCCGACTTTTGGCAAGTTCTCAGTAACACCGCTTATTTCACCATTGCCACAGTTATTCCCAGTTTAATTATTCCCTTGGGTTTAGCAGTGCTGCTAAATCGTTCCTTTGCCTTGCGGGGAATTTTGCGAACTGCCTATTTTATTCCTTCTATCACAAGTCTCGTAGCTGCTGGTTTGGGCTTCCGCTGGCTGTTCCAAACCGAAGGCCCAGTCAACGCCCTGCTAAATTTTATCAATATTGAACCGATTCCCTGGCTAGGTAGCACGATTTGGGCAATGCCAGTGTTGATATTGTTAAGTATCTGGAAACAGCTAGGTTTTAATATGGTGGTGTTTCTGGCAGGATTGCAGGCAATTCCCCCCAGTCGCTATGAAGCAGCAGAACTAGATGGAGCAAATTCCTGGCAACAATTTTGGCATATTACTTTACCCGGATTGCGACCTACTCTAGTCTTTGCCACAGTCACCACAGCCATTTTTACACTGCGGAGTTTCGAGCAAGTTTATGTGATTACTGGCGGTGGGCCATTAAATACAACAAATTTACTGGTGTACTACATATACGATCAAGCATTTGCCCAATTTGATTTTGGTTATGCCGCCGCCGCCGCCACAGTGCTGCTAGCAGTGACACTAGTGCTAGTCTATCTACAGTTACGAACTTGGGGAGAGGAGGGTTAGAGTATCGTGTTTGTCAATTACATAACGCTGATGCTGATCAATATGGTAGCGGGGCTGTTTATCTTAGCTTCCTACGTGTATTGGGGACTTGGTGCCGATAATCAGAAAAGGTGGATTCCAGGCTTCGGGATGACGGGCGCGATCGCACTCGTAACTGGCTTACACATGACTTTTACATGGCCTGTTACTGGCAGCTTCAACATTGCTTATGGTGAGACATCAGTTTTGTTCGGGATTTTATTCGTAGCCGCATCAATAGCGATCGCGCAGGGTTGGGACTTACTAACAGTGGCAATGTACGCCTTCTTCGCTGGTTTGGCTGCCATTGTAATTGGGGTGCGGATCATCAACTTGAATTTGACACGACAGCCACTCCTATCCGGTATCGGCTTCATCCTGACAGGATTAGGTGGTGTCCTCGCTGCACCATCACTTTATCTCCAAACTAATCGCACCTGGCGAATGATTGGCGCAGCTGTACTGATAATAGCTGCTCTCATCTGGGCGCTTACTGGCTACATGGCATACTGGGGTCACATAGCAAACTACTCCGACTGGAAGCCGCCGATTATGCGATCGCCCTAACCTGCTGAAAGTTAAAATAATTTTAGGTTGGGTTTTACGCAATCACCCAACCTAAACCAACTTTGCTTTTTTTATTGATAACTATTACTTACTAGCCCGCGCAGGCGGGCTTAGTTTGTCTAGCCGCGACTTCAGTCGCTAGGCGTTTGGACTCTTTGAAACATTAATATCCCAAGGAATTGCCACAGTAAACGTAGTACCAAGCCCAACTTTACTTTCTACCGCAATGCTACCACCGTGTAACTCTACACACTTTTTGACAACAGCTAAACCTAACCCTGTCCCTGCAACATCACCCACATTTTTGCCCCGGTGGAAAGATTGATAAAGGAGTTCTTGGTCTTCTGAAGAAATCCCAATCCCCTTATCTTGAATTTGAAAAATAGCCTCTCCCGATTCACAACTGAGGATGAAATAGATATGGCTATCCTCTGACGAATACTTGATGGCATTAGACAGCAGATTAGTAAAAATCGAGCGCAGCAGCTTTTCATCCATGCAAGCCGATTTACCTACGCATTGGCTGATAAAAAAGATATTCTGTTGAGCGCGAGTGCTGAACTCAATTTCTTCGACTAGAGACTGACAGAAATTTTCAATATCTAAAGGTTCTGGATTGAATTCTAACTTTCCAGATTCTGCTCTGGTTAGAGTCAAAATATCTGTTAATAACTGAGTCATAGTTTTAGCGGCAGATTGAATGCGATAGAGATTTTTAAGTTTTTTCTCTTCTGACCATTCTTTGCTGCTATTTTCCAATAGTTGAGCTGAAATTAAAATAGTGCTTAAAGGAGTGCGGAACTCGTGAGAAGCCATTGAAAAAAAGCGTAGTTTAAGTTCGTTAATTTCTCGTTCTTTTTCCAAAGTGCGGCGAATTTCTTCCGCCTGCTTGCGCTCAGTGATATCTTGTGTTATTCCAGCCCGCCGATAGACTTCTCCCGCCGCATTTTTAATAGGGAAACAGCGATCCCAAACCCAGCGAACTGAACCATCAGGTCGCACAATCCGATACTTAATATCAAATTCTTTTTTGGCGTTCTGCTCAAGGTTCGCAATTACCCGCTCTCGATCTTCTGGATGTACGGCATCTATAAAAGATTTAGGATTTGCATATAAATTCTCGCGGGTACGTCCCCAAATTTGTTCATAAACGGGATTAACATATAAAACTTCATGCATTGCATCATCGCTCATCCAAAAAATTTCATGGATATTTTCAGCAATTTGGCGAAACTTTTCCTCGCTGGCTTGTAACGCCTCCCGTGCTTGCTTTTCCTGAGTGATGTCACGAGCTAACACCAGCCTTGCTTGTCGCCCCACAAACACTAATTCATGGGCAGTAATTTCTACATATATCAGGGTTCCATCCCGTTTCTGATGTCTCCATACTCCGGCTTGCTTAACTTTGGAAAAGTGTACCGAATTTCTGTCAACGAGGATAGGTACATCTTCCGGGGGACGAATATCCTTAATCGTCATAGATAAAAATTCTGCCTGTGAGTAGCCGTAATCATTGACCGCTGCATCATTGACAGCGAGGAAAGCTAAAGTTTCTAAATCGAAAACCCATAAAGGATAGGGATGAAGTTGAAATAAATCCCGGTATCGTTGTTCGCTTTGCCGCAAAATCTCCTCTACTCGTTGCCGTTTTTTGATTTGCTGATGCAGCAACGAGTAAACTCCAAAAAGTAAACCAAAGCTAAAGAAAGAACCTGCGATTTCTATTAGCATTGTGTCTTGGAAGCTTGCTTCCGATTGCTCAGCTAGACGCTGCAATAATAATTTCTCCTCGCCTTCCATTTTGGCAATGATTTTCCAAATTTCATCGTGCAGCATAATCCCTTTATCTGTCAGCTCTATTTGAGTTGCTGTGTCAGATTTATTCTGCTTGTACAACTCAACAGACTTTTTGATTAATGTAACTCTTTGAGCAATTAAAGGCTCGATGATATCCAGGCTACGCTGATGATTGAGATTATCAGCGGTTTCCCGTCGCACCTGGTTGAATTTGGGGTTAATCTCTTGAATGGCAGTGTTGTATGTTACTAAATACAACTCTTTTCCGGTGATAATATAGCCGCGTCTAGCTCTCTCAGCATCCCGCAGCGTCGTCAGTACATCCCTGATCTCTTGCAGGACTTGGTAGGTTTTCTCTACCCGTTTTTGCCTTTGAAATAGCTTGGTTGTGTTTTGATAGGAAGCTGTGCTAACAATGCTAAGAATGAGCATCGCCAACCCAAAACCACCTGCAATGATTTTTCTTTCCTGCGACCACTTCATATACAGTATTTTTTAATGCCTATAAAATTTTATGATTATTGGGCTAGTAGTCCACTCTCAGGATAGATGACAAGCGCCGAGTAAGATTACTCCCTATCTCCTCTCCGATTAATATGCGGATTCTGCTAGTTGAAGATGATGTGCGTCTGGCGGAAGCGCTGGCTGAAGCCCTTACAGACCAGCTCTATGTGGTAGATGTGGTTAAGGATGGGGAGTCGGGTTGGAGCCAAGTCAAAGCGATCGCTTACGACCTGATTTTGCTGGATGTAACACTTCCCAAGCTGGATGGGTTCAGTCTTTGCCAACGTCTACGCACACACGGCTATCATCTACCAATCCTGATGCTGACAGCACGCGACACCAGTAGCGATAAAGTCAATGGTTTAGACGCTGGAGCCGATGACTATGTAGTAAAACCGTTTGATCTGCAAGAATTATTAGCCCGTATCCGAGCTTTACTGCGTCGGGGTAGTTCTCCCTCTGCACCGATTCTAGTCTGGGGAGACTTGCACCTCAATCCCAGCACCTATGAAGTCTCCTACCAGAATCAGCCTTTGCAATTAACCCCCAAGGAATTCAGTCTTCTTGAACTGTTTCTCCGCAATGGTCGCCGGGTGCTAAGCCGTTCTGCGATTATAGATAGCCTTTGGTCTAGTGAAAATCCGCCGGAAGAAGATACCGTCAAAGCTCACATCAAAAGTCTGCGTCAGAAACTCCGAACTGTAGCAGCTCCCGAAGACGTGATTGAAACGGTTCACGGTTTAGGATACCGCTTGAAGCAGCTATCATAAAATATTAAGGTTTCCTAACTTTTGTTACTTGGTATTCGTAATTTGGTAATTGGGAATTCCTTAGAGGGGTTCTCATTGGTATGCAATACTTCTGACCTCTCCCTAACCTAGAATTATTTCTCACCTAACAGTATTGCCCAATCCCCAGTTCCCAATCCCCAATCCCAAGCTATCTTCCCGATTTATTCCCGATTTTTGCCCAGTTTCTTCCCGATTCCTTCCCCAATTTCTCTACTTGCGTAGTGTAAATTAAAAATGCCTCAAAGCAGCTTGACCTAATTGTTGGTGTCTTGTCAGCTTGATTCACCACGCTCAATCTTGGATTGAATAGAGGAAATGAAATGGATGGAAAAGTTCTGGTTATTGAAGATGCTACAGACACTTTAACCAGCCTTCTTGACCTCATTGAATCTCAGGGTTTCCAGGCAATCGGTGCTAAAAATGGCTTAATTGGTTTGCAGTTAGCCAACGAACAGATGCCAGATTTGATTATTTCTGACATCAATATGCCGGAAATGAATGGTTACGAGGTGTTAGAAGCATTGCGTCAAAACACCAAAACTGCAAGAATTCCTTTCATTTTTTTGAGTGGTGAAGAGGGTAATGCCGCGCGGCGGCTAGGTTTGGAATTAGGTGCTGCTGATTACTTGACTAAGCCAGTCATAAACAAACAATTGATGGAAGCGATCGCAGTGCAACTGCAAAAACAGTGTATATCACATTAAATTATCTCAGTGATGATTGTCGGTTTCATCAAAAGGCTGAATAAAAATCAGCAAAATCAACCTTTAGTTTAATTAACCACCTGAAATACTGAAGAAGAAAAAAATATGAATTATAAAGAAGATTTTTATAAAAGTTATGCTATAGAAAAAGAATTTATTGCGGGAGAAATCAATAGAAAATCCCCTATCGAGATGGACTTGAGTAGAGCTAACTTAAGTGGAATTAACCTCAGAGGGGTTAATTTGAGTGGGGTTAAGCTGATAGGAGCAGATTTGCGGGGAGCAAATCTTAGTGAAGCTATCCTAAAGGGTGCCAACCTAAGTGGCGCAAACCTGCAAGACGCTAATCTCCGCGAAGCTGACTGCCGCGAAGCAAACCTGTATGAAGCTAATTTAATTGATGCTGATTTGACGAAGGCCAACCTGTGTGGGGCTTTCTTGTGGAAGGTGACATTGAAAGGAGCCAATCTATCGGCAACTTCTCTGTGTGAGGCAGATGTGAGCGATGCCGACCTCAGCTTTGCCAAACTAAATGAGGCATCTTTGATTGGAACTAACTTGGTTAGATCCAATCTAGCTGGAGCAGAGCTATGTGGAGCCAGGCTAGTAGAAGCTAATTTGTGTCAAGTTAACCTAACTGGTGCAGACCTCGCCTGGGCAAACTTAACTGAGGCAGACTTGAGCGGAGCCAATCTTCAAGAAGCAAATCTGACTAATGCAAGGCTTTGCAACACCATAATATCTAACACGATAAATCAGCAACGAGAGCTAGTAGTAGGAATAATGCCAAGGTCTTTCAATTAATTTTAATCCCTTCGTTTATAGTTTGAGGCTAATAGCTCTTAGCCATTAGCTATAGCAGTCCTAAATAATTCGTGAGTGCCAGCCCCCCTACTTCTTAGAGAAGTAGGGGGGCTAAAGTGCTGGGTCACAACTCAAATAGGATTGCTATATTCGGATAAGCGCCAGTCTAGAGACGCGGTTTTTTTGCACGACTAACCAAAACCCGAAAATCCTGAACAAATATTTTAGGGAACAAGTCTACCTAATAAAAGTTCAATCTTTAGGCAGATTTACCCATATTTATATTATGTAGTATAAGATATTTAATCAAAAAATATCATTTCTCAATTCTAAAACAAATTTAATAAATATTAGGTGGACATACTTAAACAGCATCTTGATGACAGATGGTGTAGAGTGTGTAAAAGCTAACTAAAATTAGCTAAAACTTACAGCCTTACTTGGAACTATTCCTAATCTCAAATATTAGATTTTTCGAGGAGTGAAAATCATGGGTATCCCGGCTCTTTTAGGCAAAGCAAGTCTAATAACAGCTACATCAGTGGCTATTGCTACGAATGTTATTCTCAGCTGGTCAGCAACCGCACAAACCACAGGTTTTGTGAAGAACAATGGACAGTTCCCCCCTATAGGAGAAAATGGATTTGTTGAAATTGGGGATGCTGGTCAACTGCTTTCTAATCCCCAAATTATTTCAGGAGGGCCAGCCACATTAGACTTTATTTCCGGAGAAATTGATAATCCTATTGATGTTGACCTGTTCAAGATATCCCTGACTGGTACAACTCCATTTTCAGCTAGGCTATACTCTTTTAGCCCTAGTTACTCCCTACTTTCTGACTTCCAGTTGTTCCTGTTTGACTCCAATGGCAAGGGGGTCATTGCCAACGATGATACCCCACTCACACCTGGTGCAACCTATCCAGAAAAAACTGTTGATAATGTTTCTGCTTTACCTCAACTGCTACCAACTTCGTTACCTGCGGGAGACTACTTCCTGGGAATTTCTTGGTTCAATAACGATCCGGTCAGCAATGAGGGACTAATTTTCCCTGATCAGCCATTCCAGGCAGTTGTTGGGCCCACGGGGCCAGGGGGTAACTCACCTCTTAGCAATTGGACAGGAGAAAGCACCAGAGGCGGCAATAGTTATTTGATTTCCCTCTCAGGAGTTAAACCTGTCGCCACAGAAAAGTCCGTCCCCGAATCCAGTTCTGCATTAGGTATAGTAATGCTTGCTGCTTTAGGTGGCTATTCAGCACTAACTCGCAAGCAGAAATCACTGGCTATTAGAAATAATACCCAGTGATTTCAAAAAAACACAACCCAAGTAGTTAACCTGAAAGTGGTTAAATAACCTCAACCCAAAAGTCAGCGGTAACAACCTTGCCACCGCGATTAAATTGACCCCAAACTTTATATTTTCCTGGTTGAGGAAACTGAGTGTGGAAAGATACCTGTTCTGGGGGAGTATTGTTCATAGCGTGGGCGTGAATGTAATCTGCGGCTGTCAAATTTGGTGATTGCCGTAGAATTACTAAATGCCCTTTCTCTCCTAAGTAAGGCTGCAAATCTTTAATGGGTTGATTGTCAGCAGCATTTTGTAAATTAAACTGCAAGGTGACATCTTCACCAGCTTTTATTTTTGGCTTAGAAAAGGTAAGATTTACTTTCGTATCGCCAAAAGTTTTAGCATAATTCAGGTCAACAGTTGGGGCAGGTGAAGTAATTTTACCTGCCACTTGTGCTTTTAATACCGAGACTTGTTCCTTTTGTCCAGTTGGTTTGTAGTCGCTAAAAAGGCTGTAATTACCAGGTTGCGGAAAACTGGCATTTACTTCAAAGCGTCCGTTCTGCTTGTAGGCGGGATGAATATGATTGAAAAACTGAAAATCGTCACTGACAACGATCAGGTGCATCAGTTTTTCTTGAAAGTTGTCAAATTTAGCGATCGCTTTCCCCGATTTGTCTTGAATATCAATGACTAGAGGAACTGGCTTATTAGGAGAAACATTGGGTGGAACCGTAAGTTTAGCCTGCACCGCCTCCGTTTTGGGCATCGAATGGTGATTCATGTTATGCCCAGCGTGCGGGTCATCGCCAGCCATGTTATGCCCTGCATGAGGGTCAGAGGGCATCATACCCATATCTTGATGACCCATTTTCATCACCTGGGTTATCCCAGCAGCTGCGATCGCGCCCCCTACCAGCAACCCGACAACACCGTAAATTTGGGCTTTGTTTTTCATAATTTTACTCATCTTGATTTGTTGCAACTGATGCTTTTACTTCCACCACACCTCTAGCCATATTCATCCCACAGGTAAAAGGGTACTCTCCTGGCTTTTGTGGGGTAAATTCTACAGGTGTTACTCGATCCAAGTCCAAGTCTTTAGCAATGTGGAAATCCGGTAAAATAACTTTCTCTAAGCAGCTACTTGAATCTTGGCGAAAAAAGTTGAGGCGAACAGGTTGGCCTGCTTTCACTACTACCCGATTTGGAGCGTAACCGCCATCAACTTTGATTGTGAGTTCTTGAATTCCTTGATTTGCTGTCGCCTGTTCCGCTTTAGTTTTACTTAACAAAAACCACCAAAGTTCTAACCCGATTAGCGCCAAACCGCCCAATGTAACTCCTAGCTTCACCTCAAAAGGTTGCTCAATTTGGCGGAATTGGCTAGTTGGCATTGCTGTCTCAGGTTGAACGGCTTTTACTGGTGCTATTGAAGCCATTGAGAGTAACAACCCTAGACTGAAAAAATGACGCAGTAGCTTTTTTTGACTAACCATTTGTCATCCCCTGTATTTAGAAATGGACTCGCGGCTGAAAGTTCCGCAAACGCAAAGCGTTGGTGACGACAGAAACAGAACTGAAAGCCATCGCTGCACCAGCAATCATTGGGTTAAGTAACCAGCCAAAAATTGGGAACAAAATTCCAGCGGCGATGGGAATTCCAGCAACGTTGTAGATAAAGGCAAAAAACAAGTTTTGCCGAATATTCTGCATGGTGGCGCGACTTAAACCAATAGCAGTTACAATGCCTTGCAAGTCGCCAGAAATTAAGGTGATGTCGCTGGCTGCGATCGCTACATCTGTCCCCGTCCCAATCGCAATTCCCACATCTGCTTGTGCCAGTGCTGGCGCATCATTGATTCCATCCCCCACCATTGCCACAATCGATTTTGACTTGGGAACTTTTCCCCTGTTCTCACCCTGGAGAGATTTGATAATTGCGGCTTTTTTATCTGGACGTACTTCCGCAAAGACGCGGCTGATGCCAACTTCTTGGGCGATCGCTTCCGCAGTTTGGCGATTATCCCCGGTGAGCATTACCACCTCTAAACCTAACTTTTGCAATGCTCTCACAGCTACTGCTGAAGATGGTTTGAGGGCATCCGCAATTGCTATTAACCCTTGCATTTCTCCATCTACGGCAATCCAAACGGCAGTTTTACCCGCAGATTCCCAAGCAACTTTTTGTCCTTGCAAAGGTAGCGTTTCAATTCCCAATTCATCCATCCATCGCTGCGTGCCGATTTGCACCAACCTGTCTGATACGATACCTTGGACACCGCTACCCGCGATCGCTTCAAAATTTTTCGCCTCTGGCAATGGAAACATTACTTCCTGAGACTGGGCATATTTAACAACAGCTTCAGCCAAAGGATGTTCTGAATTGCGTTCAACTGCTGCCCCCAGCCGTAGGAGTTTCAGTTCATTTTGGTTAGCAGTTCCCAACATCGTTACATAGTCTGTAACTGTGGGTTTTCCCTGCGTGAGAGTGCCAGTTTTATCTAACACAATCGTTTGGATCTTATGAGCTAGTTCCAGACTGTCAGCACCTTTAATTAAGATGCCATTTTCTGCGCCTTTTCCTGTTCCCACCATCACAGAAGTAGGCGTAGCTAAACCCAAAGCGCAGGGACAAGCAATAATTAACACGCCAACGGTGGTAATTAAAGCCATTGACAGATTGCCCGTGATGTTAAACCAGATGATGAAGGTAGCGATCGCGATCGCAATCACCACAGGCACAAACCACCCCGTCACTTGATCCGCCAATCTTTGAATCGGTGCTTTCGCACCTTGAGCTTGTTGCACCAACTTGACAATTTGCGCCAAAACTGTATCCCGTCCGACTCGCGTCGCCCGAAACTTAAAGCTGCCAGTTTTATTAATCGTCGCCCCAATAACTTCATCTCCTGGCTGTTTTTTCACAGGTACGCTTTCACCCGTCACCATCGCCTCATCAATGGTGGAAGTACCTTCTATCACTTCCCCATCAACCGGGATTTGTTCGCCTGGACGCACCAAGATCGCATCTCCAACTTTCACCGCCTCAACGGGAACATCAATTTCCTGCCCATCCCGAATCAGACGGGCCGTTTTTGCTTGCAAACCCATCAATTTGCGAATCGCTTCCGAAGTTTGCCCCTTGGCTCGGTTTTCTAGCAGCCGTCCCAGCAAAAGCAGGGTTATTACTACTACTGCTGTTTCATAATATACATCTGTACTCAGCCCCAAGACTCCCGGAAAAACAGTGACAAACAGCGAATATAAATACGCCGTACCTGTACCAAGCGCAATCAGCGTATTCATATCAGCAGCATGACGCTTCAAAGCTTTCCACGCGCCCCGGAAAAAAGACTCGCCACACCAAAACTGCACAGGTGTCGTCAACACCAGCTGCACCCAAGGATTATGTAGCCATGCTGGAATCAAGGGAACGTGTAACCCAGTCATCGCCGGGATTGAACCCACCACCAGCACAATACTAATGACTGCACCTAATATTACTTTGCGCGTCAGCTGTTGCTTTTCCTGGCGGCGACTTGCTACCTCAGTATCATCAACTCCGGTTCCCAATTCTTGAACTGGTTGGGCTGCATAACCCGCATCAGCTACAGCTTGCTGAATTTCCTCTAAACTCGTTGCTTGAGGCTCATACTTGACGGTAGCTTGTTCCATGCCAAAGTTAACGTTGCACTCCCTCACGCCCGGAACATTGCGAATCGCTTTTTCTATCGCACCAGCGCAAGCAGCACAACTCATTCCTTGTAAGTTAAGAGAGTGTGTTTCCATAACTATCTCCTGCTGTCTGATTTTAAGGTAAACCTTCTAGCGTACTGGAGAGTCAAGGGGTAAGCTGGATAATCTTCCTAAAGTTAGATATTCCTAGCAAGATAACAATGAATCAGCAAACACTGAACTATCTCGAAACCTTTGAGGGGTGGCTGTTGATAGTGTTCAGCAATAGTCGCGGCTATGGCTTCCAAGTTTTTAATCCCGTCGGAGAAAAAATTGGCGAAGGCAGCACTTTTAATTCTGTCGCTGCTGCTGTGCAACGGGGTCGAAAATTTATCACTGGGGCAAAACTTTGAGAAGCGATCGCATACTTGGGGAAAAAGCGGAAAGGCGATCGCTTTTCCGCTTTTTCCAAACTCGCCAGTATCTGACTCATACAAACGGCAAAATCCGGCAATTGAGATGAGTTAAAATCCCCGATCCAGAAAACACACTAGGCAACGGGATATCCGGCGTTAGCGATCGCTTCCCTAACTTTCGTTTCTGGCTGTTGCGTTTCCACTTGCACCACCTTAGTTTTGGTGTCAGCCTCTACCTTCGCTTTCGGATCAATTGCGGTAACTGCCTGGGAAATTGTCTCTACACAGGCAGAACAAGCCATACTCGGTACTTTCAGTTCTAGTGTCATGGTAAAACCAAGATTACTCTTTCAATTTCTATTATGAACTCTCCTCTCAACTGGAGAGTCAACCCAATGGACACACAAACTGCACAATTAATTGTGAATGGAATTGCCGTAGGTAGCATCATTGCACTTGCGGCAGTCGGACTAACGCTGACTTATGGTATTTTGCGACTCTCCAACTTTGCTCACGGCGATTTTATGACACTGGGAGCTTATCTCACCTGGTTAGCAAATACCAGTGGGGTAAATATTTGGCTCTCCATGATTTTGGGGGCTGGGGGAACAGTCGGAGCGATGCTACTAAGCGAACAGCTGCTGTGGAAACCAATGCGCGATCGCCGTGCCTCCTCCACCACCCTAATAATCATCTCCATTGGACTTGCCTTGTTTATCCGCAACGGCATCATCTTCATTTGGGGAGGCAGCAACCAGCGCTACAATTTGCCCGTAGCAAGCGCTATAGACATATTTGGAATCAAAGTAGCTTATTACCGAGTGCTGGTAGTAGGTATGGCGGTGCTGGCAATTTTAGCGCTGCATTTTCTGCTGCAAAACACCAAAATCGGTAAAGCGATGCGAGCTGTAGCGGATGATATTGATCTGGCTCGTGTCTCAGGGATTAACGTTGAGCGCGTAGTAATTTGGACTTGGGTAATTACGGGTATTTTTACCGCACTGGGGGGAGCCATGTATGGGCTAATTACAGGCGTTCGTCCCAATATGGGCTGGTTTTTGATTTTGCCCATGTTTGCGTCAGTGATTCTCGGCGGAATTGGCAATCCCTACGGCGCGATCGCGGGTGCTTTAGTCATTGGTATCGCCCAAGAAGTCAGCGTTCCCTTACTTGGTTCGGAATACAAGCAAGGCGTTGCCTTGATGATTATGGTCTTGATTCTACTGTTCCGTCCCCAAGGCTTGTTTAAAGGAACGATTTAAAAAAGGATAAAGGTGGCAGCAGATTTTGTAGCGGATGTGACGGATGGATTGACTATGAGTCCCATAAGTTAACCCATCCGTTACATCTGTTACCCCATCCGTTGCCACCTTTTGCATCAACTATGGGTTGATGACGTGGAAATAGATTCCAGCAACCAGGAAGTTGCCCGCTAAGAGAATGAGTAAAACGATAGTGCGGAAGGGATAGGGAGGATTACTGGTTTTGGTAAGAGAACCTTTGGGTTGCTTAGCTTGAGCTGTCATCAGGATAATCTCCTAATTTGGTACATTCTAAAGAAATACCAAAGAGCTGTCCCCATTAGCACGACTCGATAGAAATATTTTCATTTTCGCAGTTGTACTAAAAAAGGATGAAAATCTTTCTCGTTGCCCCTTTGCCCTTCTTCCCTATTCTCCCGCGTGGTAGGAACTGCGTACCAAGGGGCCAGAACGAACGTGAGCAAAGCCCATCTCGCGGGCGATCGCACCGAATTTTTCAAACTCCTCTGGTGTCCAGTATTTCTGGACTGGCAAATGTTCTAGAGAGGGGCGCATATATTGCCCCAGAGTAATGCGATCGCATCCCGCAGCCCGCAAATCTGCCATCGCCTCAATTACTTCGGCTTCCGTTTCCCCGTGTCCCAGCATCAAACCGGATTTCGTGGCAATTGTCGGATCGAGTTCTTTAACATAACGCAGGACATCAAGCGATCGCTCATACTGCGCCCCTCGTCGCACCCGTCCTTGAAGCGATCGCACCGTCTCAATATTGTGGTTATAACAGACAGGTTGAGCCGAAACTACCGTTGCGACTCGTTGGCGTTGTTTTTCCTCCGACTCCTTACCCCCCCAGAAATCCGGAGTCAACACCTCAATTAAGGTTTCCGGGTTCATCTGTCTCACCGCCGCCATCGTCGCCGCAAACCAACCAGCCCCCCCATCCGGCAAATCATCTCTAGCTACCGAAGTCAGCACCACATAGCGCAAACCTAGCAACTGCACCGCAGTCGCCACCTTTTGCGGTTCCTCTGGATCTAAAGGCATCGGTGCGTGTCCCTTCTCCACTTGACAAAAAGCACAAGCACGGGTACAAGTTTGCCCCATCAACAAAAAAGTTGCCGTCTTCTGGGCATAACACTCTCCCCGGTTCGGACAGCGCCCCTCCTCACAAATCGTGTGGATTTGTCGCTGCTTAATAATTCGTTGCACCGTTGAGATTTCGCTAGCTTTCCCAATGGGGCGGCGCAACCAAGACGGTAGTGCCTCAATTTCTGACCGCCACTCTTGCACATTAGACTGGGTTACATTATCCGTTTCGGTAGGCAGATCCATGAATCTTCCGGTGGGCTAACAGCCAAAGTGAGCATCCACATGATACAAATCTTAAAGCATTTAACTCTAACTCTTGTTCCACAGTGATTTTTTGCCCTTTCAGACCAGACCAGATTAATCTAGAATTTAGGCACTCAGCTGGCTTTTTGGCTTAATGTCGAGATGGTAAAACGTTGAGGATGTCAAGCAAAAAACTGTATCGCTGCACGTCACCCGCTCAGGAATTACCTACTATAGCGGTAGCGTTAGTTTACCGCGATCGCGTATACAACTTCATAGGTCTGTAGCTCTAACACCCAGGCGCTACACATTGCAAATCATCCTGATGCGTATGAACGCTATGCCGGTTTTTGAAGCTAGTCGCTTTTTTCTAACTCTAGAGCAAGCAGCAGTCGTCTCAAACTAAGCGTAGTTTTTTAAAAAATCCCCTCTAAGGAGTTCGGTCGTGGCAAGTCACAAAATCCTGGTTATTGATGACAGTAGAGTGATTAGAAATACAGTACGCGATATGTTACCGCCGGGTAACTTTGAGATTTTAGAAGCAAAAGACGGTTTGGAAGGCATGAATCTGATCCACCAGGCACATCCCAACTTGATTATGTTGGATTTTCTGTTGCCTAAAATGAGCGGCTGGGAAGTATTTCAGCAGGTTCAAAACAAGCCTGAACTTCAGAAGATTCCTCTAGTTTTGATGTCCGGTCGTAAAGAAGAAGTGACCGAGAAAATTTCGGAACCTTTCGAGTATTTTGAATTTATCCCCAAGCCATTTGACCAAAAGCAGCTGATTGCCGCCATCAAATCAGCGATGCGTAAAGCTAGCCTCCGCCCAGCGGTAGCGCCGTCCCCGCAGCCAGTAGTAAAAGAAACAGTTCCCCCAGACTCATCTACTGGTACCGCTGAAATTCAGCAGCTAAATGCCAGAATTGCCAAAATGCAAGCTGAGATTGACACCTTGAAAAAACAGATGGCTCAGATGGCGGCGGTACCCGCGGAAGTTGACGGATTGAAGAAAAAACTAGCTCAAATTATGGCTTTCATCCAACAAAAGCTGAAGTAGCAGCTAGTATTTAGGGAATACGTCTTGCCCGTGAGATATCCCAATTAATCTCTGGCTAAACTAACTTATATTGGGGGCAGTCTTACGGTTGAGCAAAACAACATAAGACCATTTAATGCCCTCAGTCACAACTTCTAGGAGTCAGTTATGCCAAGTAACAAAGTCCTGGTTATCGATGACAGTGCCACAAGCCAAAGTGCAGTTAGAGAAATATTGCCCAAAAGCAATTTTGAAGTTTTAGAAGCAAAAGACACTCAAGAAGGACTCAATTTAATCCGCCAAGAACGCCCGAATTTAATCGTGCTGAATTTCCTAGCATCCAAACAAAGTGGCTGGGAAGTTTTTCAACAGATTCAAGTTTCCCCGGAACTCCAGAAAATCCCCTTGGTGTTGATGTCAGGGCGCAAAGAAGAAGTTACACAGAAAATTCCGGAACCGTTTGAGTATTTTGAATTTGTGGAAAAGCCGCTTCAGCAAAAGACGCTGATTCAGGCGATGAAATCTGCAATGGCAAAAGCGAAATTGCCTCGAAGGCAAACTGCTTCGCCGCCTGCCCAAAAAGCTCCAGCGAGTGTGGCAACTCAAAAAATTTTGATAATTGATGATGCCAAAGTCATTCGGAGTCAAATCCCAGAAATGTTGCCTCAGGGCAAATTTGAAGTTCTAGAAGCAAAAGATGGCCAAGAAGGACTTAATTTAATTCGGCAAGAGAGTCCAAACTTGATACTGTTGGATTGGATAATGCCTCGCTTGGGTGGTTGGGAAGTTTTTCAGCAACTGCAATCTCAGCCAGAATTACAGACAATTCCCTTAGTTGTAATGTCTGGACGTAAAGAAGAGGTGAAAGAAAAACTTTCAGAACCTTTTGAGTATTTTGAATTTCTGGAAAAGCCCTTTAATAACAAGCAATTAACTGATGCCATCAAGTCGGCGATGGCTAAAGCCAGACGAGTGCGGCCCAGCGTTGGAACGGCTTCTTTCCAGACAGCAGTAGTCGCTGACTCAACAGGTGCAGGCGTTCAACTTCAGGCTTTAAATGAAAAAATTGCCACCATGCAGGCTGAGATTAATGGATTGAAGCAACAAGTAGCTGAGATTCCTGGGTTGAAGAAACAATTGGCTCAGCTTATGGCTTTCGTCAAGCAGAAGTTGCATTAGAAGCTTCTACCAATAGTAGGGCGGGCAACGCCCGCCCTACAAAATCTTTGCTGCAAAATACTTAAGAATAATTGTAGGTTAGACCCGTGCGACTAGGGAAAGCCAACAAATGCCTTTGGGTGTCGGGTACAAAATCTTCAACTCAACCTACGTTATTAAGGCTTTCACAATTCAAAATCCTTGCATCCAAAATGGTATAGGAGGGGGATGCCACTAACAAAAAACTACGGCTAAGATTGAGCAAAGATTATAGGATGAATTGTATGTTGTCACGAGAACGGCGACGCTTAAACCTTGATTTTTTTTCTACTTTGAAAGGCGTTGTTTCTCTGCTCAAAGATCCCAACCAAACGGACTCGGTTTACGATATCGAAGATGGGCTGCGGCACACAGATGCTACTAAGCTGGCACTGGAGTATGTAATATCTAACCCTGATGTAGAGCGCATCATCCAAGAGCGTTACGTTGCTCCAACTCCAGACCTGGAAGCGCTGCTAAAATGTCCCCAAGGTTCTCTGGGATATGAGTACGCCTCTCACATGAAGGAGGCAGGTTTCGATCCAGAATTTTACCGCAAGATAAAAGTTGAGGATGATATCAGCTACCTTCTTTTCCGCATCCGGCAGACTCATGATATTTGGCATATAATTACAGGCTTTAGCACTGACGTAGCCGGAGAACTAGGTTTACAGGCATTCTATGTGGCTCAGACACGCAGAACTATGTCAGTGGTACTGACAGCCGGAGGGTTATTGAGTACGCTGATCAAGTCTCCAGAACATTTGAACAGGGTGTTAGACCATATTTCTCAGGGATATAGGATGGGGATGAATGCAAAACCTTTCCTGGCTCAGAAGTGGGAGAAAAACTGGGATAAGCCTTTGTCTGAGTGGAGGGCTGAATTAGGGATTGGGCAGAATTTGCCTAGTTTCCAGGCTCAGACTGGGAACGTGAACACAGGTGCCTCTTAATAAAGCTTCAAAGTAAGAAGGGAGCCTTACTAAGAGTGCGTTTCCTTCTTTAAAGGGGTGGAGTAATATTGTCCACCCCTTTATGAGAATTACAACTAATCTAGCTCTCGCCTTCCTTCCAAGGCTCGTGCTAACGTCACCTCATCGGCGTACTCTAAATCTCCACCCATTGGTAAACCAAAGGCAATCCGGGTTACTCGCGTAAATGGCTTTAGCAGCTGACCGACATAAAGCGTCGTTGTCTCACCTTCTACACTCGGACTAATTGCCAGAATCACTTCTTTAATTTTTTGCTGACTAACTCGCCGCACCAGTGGTTGGATATGCAGCTGGTCGGGGCCAATGCCATCCATTGGGGAAATGACACCTCCCAGGATGTGATACTTACCCCGATACTCGCGGGTTTTTTCCAGCGCTATCACATCGCGGGAATCTTCTACCACACAAAGAGTGCTGTTGTCGCGGTTGGAATTGCGGCAAATCTCACAGACAGGTTCAGCTGAGAGGTGAAAGCACACCTTACATAAACCAACTTGCTTTTTCGCCTCAATTAAAGCTTGAGCTAGTGCTTCTACTTCTTCGGGCGATCGCTTTAAAATATGCAAGGCTAATCGTTGGGCCGTTTTGGGACCAACTCCAGGCAAACGTTGTAGTTGCTCGATCAGACGAGCTAAGGGTCGCGTGTACGTTGTCTATTCTCCTAGTGTGTATCTATCTATAACTATGATGGCATTCCTGTAGGCAGTACGTGAAGTAACGCCAGCCTACTTTGGATAACTTTACCAAAAAAAAAGCGCCCCTCTTGGAGCGCTTTTTTAGCTAGAAAAACTAGCGATTAACCATTGATGCTAGGAGCAACCAGAGCAACTGGAGTGGACTCACCTGCTGCCAAGTCCAGAGGGAAGTTGTGAGCGTTACGCTCGTGCATTACTTCCATACCCAGGTTGGCGCGGTTGATTACATCAGCCCAGGTGTTGATTACACGACCTTGTGAGTCGATCACTGACTGGTTGAAGTTGAATCCGTTCAGGTTGAATGCCATCGTGCTGATCCCCAGCGAGGTGAACCAGATGCCGAT
>NZ_JACJOK010000029.1:0-95166 GCF_014695505.1 Trichocoleus sp. FACHB-90 | reverse complement strand
TCTGCTTGGAACACCAACATGAAGTTGAAGGTTCCGGAGATGCCCAGAGGCATACCATCTGAGAACGAACCTTGTCCGATTGGGTAGATCAAGAATACTGCGGTTGCTGCTGCAACTGGTGCAGAGTAAGCGACGCAGATCCAAGGACGCATACCTAGACGGTAGGACAGTTCCCACTCACGACCCATGTAGCAGAATACGCCAATCAGGAAGTGGAAGATTACCAGCTGGTAAGGGCCGCCGTTGTACAGCCACTCGTCGAGGGATGCTGCTTCCCAAATTGGGTAGAAGTGCAAGCCGATGGCGTTGGAACTCGGAACAACTGCACCAGAGATGATGTTGTTTCCGTACATCAGTGAACCTGCAACTGGTTCGCGGATACCGTCGATGTCCACTGGGGGAGCGGCGATGAAGGCGATGATGAAGCAGATGGTGGCGGATAGGAGGGTGGGGATCATCAGTACGCCGAACCAGCCTACATAAAGGCGGTTGTCGGTCGATGTCACCCATTCGCAAAACCGCTGCCATACGTTGGCGCTGGAGCGTTGTTGGATGGTTGTGGTCATTGGTTTATGATTGCGGGAATGAATGTTTTAGGTCGATGTACTCATAGTAGAGTGACTTTTAAGTTTTGTAAAGAAGTTTGTAAAAAATTTTTATTTTTATCCCTGTGGGAGCGAAAAGCCTTAAAATCCGGGCATCTTGGTGAGAGTGGTGGCTGTTGGTGGTAAGAGTGACAACAGGCAGCGTCAAGTGGGTAAGCTGATTGTGCTGGAAGCGATCGCCCACAACAAAAAACACCTATGAACTTTTTCGATAAGTTACTTCAAGCAATTGAACGCAATCAAAGCTTACTGTACGTAACACTCGACCCAGAAGCGGAGAACCAGAACAAAACCCTGAGTGACATCTCCGACAGGCTACATCTGATCACCGAAACCGCCAATTATGTCTGTGCATATAAATTGACTCTTGGCTTTTATCAGGCGCTTGGAATTCCTGGCTTAGAACTACTCCAGCAAACCTTAGCAGCCATCCCCACTGAGATCCCGGTAATTTTAGACGCTAAACACAGCGACATCAACACCAGCACAGTATTTGCCGAAACTGTATTTGAAAAATGGCAGGTTGATGCTTGTACGTTGTCACCTTACGCTGGACTCGACATGGCGGCACCTTTTTTGGTTTATCCAGGCAAAGCAGTCTTTGTCGAGTGCTACACTGGCAATCCCTCAGCAGCCGTCTTGCAAGAATATCCCAGCATCGGGCGACCTTTTTATCTGCATCTGGTGAAAGAAGCTAAAAACTGGGGAACGCCAGAACAACTGGGGCTAGAAGTAAGCGGGGCCATACCGGAAATTTTAGGTCGCATCCGCACTGTCGCGCCAGAACGTCTCATCTTACTGCAAGGATGGTCGGAAGACCAAAACTTAGAGCAAATTTTAGCGGCTGGCTTAAACGCCTATGGAGACGGGTTAGTTCTTCCAGTTCCCCCAAATTTATTAACCACCGAACATCCAGCCGAAGCCGTCCAATCCTTACGCGACACGGTGAATAACCAGCGGCTGAAAATTGTACAAGAAAGCCCCACCTGTGACCTGTGGCTTCCGGATGTCTGCTTCTTACAACCTTCTCCCCACCGAGACACGATTTTACAACTTTACGATATTGGCTGTATTGTGTTTGGCGATCATGTGCAAGCGTCGGGAGCTATTTTTCCTTACTACATCGACCTCCGAAAAATTATCTCCCAACCGCAAATTTTTCATCAAATTTTAAGTGCATACTCGGAAATTCTTAAAAACTTGCACTTTGACAGAATTGCCGGAATCCCTTATGGTTCACTGCCAACTGCTACGGGGTTAGCGCTACGTTTAGAGCGTCCGATGATTTTCCCACGTAAGGAAGTGAAATCTCACGGCACTAAACGGGTAATAGAAGGGCATTTTCAGGTTGGAGAAAAAATCGTGGTGGTGGATGATATTCTCATCAGTGGCAAAAGTGTAATGCAAGGGGCGGAAAAGTTAAAAGATGCTGGACTAAATGTAGAAGATATTGTGGTTTTGATAGACCATGAAAAGGGCGTTAAAGATAGGCTGCGGGAAAATGGCTATCAGGGTCATGCTGTGCTAACAATTTCAGAAATTGCCGAAACTTTGTATCAATCTGGTCGCATCAATTCTGAGCAATTCCAAGTTTTAAGCCATTAGTCACTTAGAAGACGAGGGAGCATCTTAGCTTTTGCAAATATACACCCGTAAGCTAGAAGCGCCGATGCTCCATAAACAAAGCCCGCCAACGCGCAGGCTTCGTTTGCTTAAGGTGACTACCCTCAAGAAGGCGAAGCGCTTACAGTCGTCGGAATATTTTATATTTTACAAAAGTGAGATGCTCCCGACAGGAGTCTGATAATTCAGCAAATGCTTATAAAATTGCTGCTTTGGTAATGGGAATTGATCCACTCTATTTTTCGGCAACCTATTACAGCATACATCCTGCCAATTTAGAATGAAATAGCCCAAAAGTTTAGTAGCGAATGATGAGAGGTTGGATTTCCTGCGTCAACGCAAGTCTAGCGATCGCAGCTTAAATTGAAAGTCGCTCTATTTTTGATGAAAACAAGGGGGTATGGGAAGTGATTATTTCCATACCCCCTTGAAGCTTTGCACGTGTTTGGTAAACTTTTTTCGAGCTACCTTTTCTTACAAAGCAATAGCAACACCTCCATTAGGACTGTGTTTGTTGACGGCGTTGACGCCATTCTTGACGTAATTGCTCAAGTTGTTGTTTTTGGTCAGCAGTCAGCAGTGCTTCCATCTGGCTCTTGGTACTCTGGCGAACCGCTTGGAGTCTTGATTTTTGGTCTTCAGTCAGGTTCAGATTAGGTCTTTGGCGTTGCTCTTTAGCAAGGCGCATTTGTTCTTTTTGCGCCGGGGTAAAAATAGCATCCATTTGCTGCCGCGTAGACTCTTTAATTTGCTGCATTTGTGCTTTTTGAGCGTCAGTCAAATTCAGCTGGTTATACTTCATTCCTGCGCCACCAGCGCGACCAGGGCCAGCAAAAGCAACGTTGGTGAAAGCGGGAATCATTGGGGAAGCAGCAAGCATCAACGCGATCGCTCCTGGCAAGAAGAACAAAGTTTTTATCTTCATAAAAATGGAAATTCCAAGTTGTTAGTGTGCAGCAACAACGCATTCGATTGTTGTATTACCTTAGACCAGGCAAGGGTGAAGATGGTTCAGTCTTGGTTACAACTCATCGTGTCCAATTTGCCACATATCTCAGATGTATCGCCTATAGCCTTTACTGCACAATAAGATGGGCGGTTGAGTGTTCTACTCATGAAAAGCGATCGCGTAGGGTACAAAAGGCGATCGCACTGCTATCTATATTTAGCAAAAATTAATGTGCGCGATCGCTCTTTTCGTTCATGCTTGCGATCGCGCTTTTATAGCTTCAAGATGAGCATTGTGCCTGTGACGCCTCAACTTTGCTTCTAGATTCCATTGCTATATGAGGGACGGCGCTTACACAAGAGATTGGGGTGCGGATAGTCCGATTGAATTGGAGAGTCGTGTTGGTAGTGAATGGTGAGATGTTGGGTTTCCTTACGTTTTCCCAACCTACAGGGATGAGCGATCGCACTCACACCCAATATTCGGGTTGAGCCATTTCCAGGGCGATTGCCAGCAAGTTGGCAAAATCAATCCGCGTCAACAACCTCCAGAAACGAATCTGGGCGCGACGGCGGTGAATACCTGTTGAAATGGCCATACGCCAGAGCATAATCGCCAACGGCAACCAGGGATAGGTGAGGCGAATGGTGCGCCAGTAAAGCCTGCATGACATCATGACTACCCGTTTGGGGAATTCAACGTTCAAAATTCAAAATGAACAAAGATGATTTTGAATTGATTAATTCAGCACCAATTCGGGCTGTACAAGGGGTTGCACGTTCAGTTCTGTCTGCCACACCGAAACTGGTTTTTCCCAGGCTTCTTCCCATTTCTGAGCAATCAAGGGTTTGGCAGTTTGTCCCATTTCCCATCCCCGTGCGATCGCACTGAGAAGCGGGGATAGAGTCTCAGGTTGGAACAGCGTAGCGCTAATTAGGGCATTAGCGATAAGCATACTAGCCAGAGGTAGCTGAAACTGAGCTAGGTAGAAGGCTTGCAAACCAATTTCACCGATTTCGCTGGTATCAAATCCGGTAATAATGTGCCAAATATCGTGGGTTTGCAGCCAACGATTTTCCACATAGCTGGTATCCGAGTCAATTTCGACTTCAGCCGCTAGCGTCTGAAAACCTGCCTGTTTCAAGCTGCTGGCATAGGCGTAACCCAATGAGTCCTTGGGATACTGCAACAAGGCTTCCAGATCGTGGGTGGGAGTCACATAGCGTTCTGCAATAATTTCAGCCACTTCTGGCATTGCCTTCATTGCTTCAACGGCAACCTGGAAGGCATGAGTGTCAAGCAGCGTCGTACTCAAGTCCAGAACTGGAGCCAGATTTCCGCTGTCGTCAAGGAGTAGCGTCAGGAATGCTTTCGTTCCTCTTAACGTGCGAAAGAAGTCTTTTACCCTTGTCCCTATCTGTCTGGTAGAGTGCGGTTGCACGCTCAGATTAGGTCTGGTCGATCGAACAACCTGGGAATTCATAGACTGCATAGGAGTACCTCCAACAGGTGGAACTGAAGTAAAATATGAACAGTGTTCATATTTAAATAATACGAACACTGTTCATGTTTCGTCAAGGATGATTTCTGTAAATGACGACCGATCCTCAACAATCCTCAACCATGCGACGGCAACCGAAGCAGGCACGCAGCCAGGAGCGCGTGCATCACATCCTCGATGTTGCCGAGCAACTATTTATTGAACTGGGCTACGACCAAACCACGACACGAGCGATCGCATCTCGTGCGGAAGTTCCCGTTGGGTCGCTTTACCAGTTCTTTCCTGACAAAGAAGCGATCGTCAAAGCTCTGGCGAATCGGTACTTTGAGCAGGAGTATCACCTGTTTGGGCAACTTCACGCCGAACTGGCAGAGGCTCCAATCGCTGTCTATGTCGATCGCATGATCGATGCCTTTGACCAGTTCGCAACCGACCATCCTGGCTATCGCGCGGTACTCGAACAATTAATCGATCTGATGACGGTAGCCGATATCAGTAACCTGGATGAGTACGACCAACTGATTCTCAAAGAACTCGCCCATTTTCTGGAACGGAGAAACCCATCTTTAGATAATGCAAAGTGCGAATTAATTGCCACAACAATTGTGAAAGCTGCCAATGAGTTGCTATGGCTCTCTCTTACTCGCGATCGAATCTTCCGGGAACAACTCGTAGCAGAAACGAAAACATTGATTGCAGCGTACCTGCAAACCTACCAAATATAAAGATGTTGGGTTTCCTTGCTCCTACTCCAGCCCCTACGCTAAAGTCAACTCAACCTATGGCGATGGGCGATCGCACTTCAGGCTCCCTGCGAGTGGCGAGACGGGCACTAGCATTCTGAATTGTCCAATTCTGCAAGAGCCACCTTGACACAATCCCGAACACCTTGCCAATCACGTTCTGATAACTGCCCAATGCAAACCAAGTTGGCAGAGGGAGGCAACGTTACAATGAAACTCCGAAAAACAGACGCAACCCTTAAACCTGCTGCTTGCCAATCCTGAAGCACGTAATCGGTTACACCTAATGCAGTTGTCTGAGTCGTAATCAGCCCGACAATTACATCAGGGCGATTTGCATGATAGGTTGCCGAGGACAACACGACAGCAGGACGACGTTTAACACCTGTGACACCAGGAAAATCAACGGTGACAACATCACCTGGATTAAAGCTCACTCAGCTAACTCCTCGCCCTCAGGGTCGCCTGTTGCAGCATATTGTAAGGAAAAGCCAACTAGATCGAGTTGATCTTGCTCTGTCCATGTATCACTTTGATCAACAACATCACCATTGTGCTGTACCAGATCATTGAGAATCAGTGTTGCCAAGCGTAACCGCTCTGTTGGTGACAAAGTGCGAATGACCTGGGTATAAATTTCTTGGATGGTGGTTGGCATAACAAATCCTCCTGCCCCTCATCCTAATTTAAATCTATAGCTGCTGCCTTATTGCGCGAAATGAGAAACAGTGGATTTGCTCTGCACGGCTTTTCGCACAATCAAGTCCAGATTGCCATTTACTATCGCCCATTGGGTACTGGCAAAGCCAATCACTGTTTTACCCGATCTGCTTGCAGCAGCGCTTGCGCGATCGCACCCGCCTCTACATTCAGCCAAACCAACCCGCCCGATCACACTTCCTCGCTTCTACAACATAGACAACACATAGAACAACGCTATGATGTCCTATATTTAAACCACGTTTTACTTCATCTTGGGTGTCCTGGTTATAGTAGGCAGGCTTTGGTACTAGATGTCGATGATGAATGACTCTAAAGTAATTTGGTGGTCTTTCTCGATCCTTTTCGTAACGTTCAGGCAATGAAATGTTATTCTTTGATTTGTAATCATTCTAGTCAAGCTGTAGCGTTGTACCAATGGCAGGAACTTCACTAGAGAATCGACCCCAACCTCCATAACCTGCTGGTGGTCGATTATAGCAATTCTCAGAGTTATGGGGTACGATGTAGTGCAAGTATATAAATTATAAAAATCAGCAATGAGGCCTTATCCGATTGAGTTTCGGCAAAAAATAATTGAAGTCTATGAAAAGGAAGGTATCTCCATAAGGAGTCTGGCTCAACGATTTTATGTTGCTAAAAGCTTTGTTCAAAAATTAATCAAGCAATATAAAGAAACAGGAGATATTCATCCTTATCCTCAAGGGGGAAGCCCTGAACCTAAGCTCAAGGAAGAGCAATTAGTTGATTTAGTAGAAATCATTGAAGCCAATAATGACGCGACGCTCGAAGAACTTTGTGACTTGCTCGATGACAAGGTACAAGTGAGAGTCAGTCGAGCCACGATGGGAAGGATTACGCAAAAATTAAACTATAGTGTAAAAAAAAACTCTGTACGCCGCAGAAAAAACAAGTGAGAGAGTACAGGAGCAGCGAGTTGAGTTTTGGTCAAAAATCCAAGATATTCGAGTAGAGAACCTGGTTTTCATTGATGAATCAGGAGTTAACTTGGCAATGCTGAGGCTTTACGCCAGAGCTTTAAAAGGGAAGAGGGCAAGAGGGGAAAAGCCCCAAAAGCGAGGAAAAAATATTTCTTTGATTGCTGCTTTATCCGTTCAAGAGTTGATAGCATCAGTCAGTATATATGGGGCAGTAGATGGCGTGACATTTGAAGCCTTTATCGTCCAGGAATTAATCCCTAAACTCTGGAAGGATGCTTGTGTTGTTATGGATAATGCCAAAATCCATCAAGGAGAGATGGTAAGAGAATTTATAGAAAAAGCCGGAGCAAAACTCCTGTATTTATCTCCTTACTCTCCTGAGTTTTCCCCAATTGAGAATTTTTGGTCAAAAGTTAAATCTATCTTGAGAAAGGCAGCAGCAAGAACATATAAAGATTTAATTGATGCCATTGCCAACGCCATGCTTGAGGTGACTCAGTCAAATATCCGTAACTGGTTTGCTCATTTTTGTTACTGTGCCTCATGAGTGCGAGAATCGCTATATACTGTTTTACATACTCCATGAACTTTTTTTCATCATCAACTTTTGCAATCAGGCATAAAACAGACATAACTTACCTAATTTATTGATATTTTGTCAAAAGTATTACCTATACGCTTTCCTTGTATTAACTGCCCATCACTCTACCAAACCTTTATTAACCCTACAGCAAGAGCAACTAAATAGGTCAAGAGAGTATTATGGATAATCTAGGGAATCAAAACCTTTTTGAGAGGCTGGAAGGCATCCAAGCAATACTTAAGGCACGGCATAAGGCTGGCAAAGGATCTAGTAGTGCAACGAAAGGGAATGATAGAGAGTATTTTATTAATAAGTTTTTAGCAGAAGTTTTCCCTCCTCAGTTTCGTTTTGGACATGGAGATATTACAGACTTAAGTGGAAAAATAAGTGGACAGGTAGACATTGTTGTCGAATATCCTTTTTTTCCTAGCCTACCTATGAGTCAGGGAAGCTCTAGATTATATCTAGCAGAGGGAGTTGCAGCCGTAATCGAGGTAAAGTCAAATCTAAAAAGTCAGTGGAATCAAGTCAAAAAAACTTCTGATAAATTAGTGGGACTTAAACGTAGTTTTGGATGTAATGAAATCACTACTCCGCGTTGGATTCCTCTTTTTGTAGTTGGATATGAAGGCTGGCAAGATGAGCAAAAACTGAAGGAGAAGATAGAGGATAGAAAGGTTGATGGAATTCTTGTTATAAATCCAGGTTTATTCGTCTGGAATCCTCCTCTGTATATTGGTCAGGATAGTCTAACTCAATCTGCCAGAGGTGCTTGGGCTTTGTGGGCGTTCGTGGTTAGCCTGCATCATATAACAATGTCACTTCGACAAACTAACTTTGCTCCAGCGTTATATGCTATGCCAGATATACTACTTTTCCACAAAATATATTCTGCATCCCATGTTTATACAAATGGAGAAGTGGTTGTGTTTAACATTACAGACAAAGAGGGAATAAATCGAGGCGATGCCAAGCAAATGATTGCATCCCTTGAAAAAGACAAACTACTCAATAAGGTCTATGATACGGATGAATTAATAATAGTATCCGTGACTGAAAGCGGTAAGCTGCTTGGATATAAATTAGTGGAAATGCTGCGTTAGTTATTGTTCGCGGCAATATTTCCTTGGTTTATATAGAGTCTGCTTTCTAGCAAAGCGATCGCTACAGTTAGACTGTCTCACTACTACTTGCTTGAGGCATCGCTTCAATGAGTGCCCGAAGCACCTTATTTACTGACTCCGGTGTTGAGAAAACCTCGGCAACATCCTCATCCAAAACAACGACTGTTAGCTTTGGCTTTCCACTTCGATTTGCAAAATGGTTAGGCTTGGCTTTTTTATAATCAAATTGGTACTCTGGCAAAAGCTCATCTTCAGAGTTTGAAGATTCCTCAAAAGGCGTTTTGTTCATAATCTTCACGCTTCCTGCGAGTGGCGAGGCAGTCTTAATGATACGGATTGTAATGGGACATCACTATACTTTTAAGATAAGCTGCTGTTGTCTCGTTTAAATAAGACTGAAAAACTGCCACCAATTAACATTGTGGCAAACGTTATAGGTAGTTCAAAAAGCGCATTAATGATTGCAAATTTAAAGGCATTTTCCCTTCCTATTGTTGGACTTAAGATAGGAGATGTAACAAAGCAAAATCTTGCTATATCAAAACACCAAACGCTCAAAGCAGTTAAAAATAGATATTTCCACCGCTCCCTTGTAGTTAAGCAGCCACTAATAAAAAAACCTAGTACCTTAGAACCTAGCTGAGAACCCCTTATAGCTAAGTTCACCAAACTGTAGGCGTTGGCTAGCATAATCACAAGCGTTACAATTACAGGACTAACTAGAAAAGTCCCAATAACGATTACACTATTGCGAAAAATAATTTTCCATTTAATTTGCATAAGATATGTCAACCACAATGGGGCAGGGGCATGAGTCCCAGAATCCGTTTTTAGTAAGATTACTCTAGATTACCGACTTGTTTACGAAGTCGGTAATCTAAATCCACCAATAGAGTAGAATTGTCACCTAGCCTGCATCTGCTCACCCCTCCACCCTATGCTCTGCGACTACTTGGTACAAATCCTCACGGCTCGTGTCTACGATGTCGCCCAAGAAACACCCCTAGAATACGCACCAAACCTCTCCGCACGGCTGAATAACAAACTTCTGCTGAAGCGGGAGGATATGCAATCAGTGTTTTCCTTCAAGCTGCGGGGTGCTTACAACAAGATGGCGCACCTGTCGCCGGATATGCTGGCGCAGGGTGTAATTGCTGCATCCGCTGGGAACCATGCCCAAGGAGTCGCCCTGGCTGCGCGTCAGCTAGGAACGCAAGCAATTATCGTCATGCCAGTCACCACGCCTCAAGTGAAGGTAGATGCCGTCAAAGCGCGAGGGGGAGAAGTTGTATTGCATGGCGACACTTACGATGATGCTTATGCTTTTGCCCGTCAGATGGAAGCGGAAAAAGGCTTAACCTTTATTCACCCCTTTGACGATCCTCACGTTATTGCTGGACAGGGGACAATTGGGATGGAAATTCTGCGGCAATGTCAGCAACCCATTCATGCTATTTTTGTGGCGATTGGGGGTGGCGGTTTAATTTCTGGGATTGCGGCGTATGTAAAACGGTTGCGTCCCGATATTAAGATTATTGGCGTTGAACCCGTCGATGCCGATGCTATGTCTCAATCGCTGAAAGCAGGAAAACGGGTGCGCTTGTCGAATGTGGGTTTATTTGCCGATGGGGTTGCAGTGCGGGAAGTGGGGGAAGAAACCTTCCGGCTGTGTCAAGAGTATGTCGATGAGATTGTTCTGGTGGGTACAGATGACACTTGTGCCGCAATTAAAGACGTATTTGAGGATACGCGATCGATTTTAGAACCAGCAGGTGCATTAGCGATCGCAGGCGCTAAAGCCTACGTCGAACGGGAGCAAATTGAAGGACAAACGTTAGTTGCCGTTGCCTGCGGTGCTAACATGAATTTCGATCGCCTCCGCTTTGTGGCAGAACGAGCCGAGTTTGGCGAACGCCGCGAAGCCATTTATGCCGTCACCATTCCCGAAGAACCAGGCAGTCTCCGCAAGTTTTGTGAATGTCTTGGTAGACGGAATCTTACTGAATTTAGCTATCGCATTGCCGATGAAAAAGAAGCCCATATTTTTGTTGGCGTGCAAATTCAAAACCGTGCTGATGCTGCAAAGATGGCAGAAAGTTTTGAAGCTTGCGGGTTCAAAACCCTTGACTTAACCGATGACGAACTGACCAAATTGCACTTGCGTCACATGGTTGGCGGACGTTCTCTCCTTGCTTGCGATGAATTGCTTTATCGCTTCGAGTTTCCCGAACGTCCCGGCGCATTAATGAAGTTCGTCGGTTCCATGAGTCCCAACTGGAATATTAGTATGTTCCACTACCGCAACAACGGCGCAGACTACGGACGAATCGTTGTAGGAATGCAAGTACCTCCCCACGAAATGCAAGAGTGGCAGGCATTTCTCGATACACTGGGCTATCGCTATTGGGATGAAAGCAAGAATCCCGCCTACAAGTTATTTCTGGGGCAAGAAAATTGTACGCCGCCTTTGTCATATCGTTAGTAAGCTGAGGCTTTGAGGGATAAAGAGATAACTCGAAGGCAAGGAGATAGAAAACGTATAGCGATCGCACTTTTCTTGCCTTCATTACACGAAATTCAAATTAACCAACCTATGAGCAAAATAGTTTTGATTCCGGGTGCATCTAGTGGAATTGGGAAGGTACAGCCCAACTTTTCGCGCAGCAAGGTTGGAATGTTGTGGCAAAAGCGCGATCGCCCGAACAAGTCCCAGACTTAGCACAATTAGATCGCATCGCTGTCTGGCGTTTGGATGTTACTGGCACCCCAACAATTCATGATGGGGTTGAGACAGCCAGTTGACATAGAAAAGTAGCCAGCATTGCTCGATAGACTAAGCGATCGCTTTCTCAATTCTTGCTGCCGATAGCACCCCGTACCCCCTATACTGACGAGCATAAAGATTACAAGATTGGGCAAGTAGAAGGACAAGAGAAATTCTATGGAACCGAATGCAGAAGCGGATTCACTCAAGCGAGTGTTTGGATTGCCGACGCTGGTAATTTACGGGGTTGGTGATATTCTCGGTGCCGGAATATATGCAGTGATCGGAAAAATTGCCGGACTTTCCGGCTCTTTGGTTTGGGCTTCTTTCCTGACATCCATGATTGTTGCGGCACTTACCGCTTTAAGCTACGCCGAACTTGGCAACAGAGTTCCGCAAAGCGGAGGAGTCGCTAGTTTCATCCACAGAGCATTTCGCAGGGATTGGCTCTCAATCTTGGTAGGCTGGTTGATGTTTTGTACCTGCCTAGTTTCGATGGCGACGCTCTCAAAAGCGTTTGCAGGCTATCTCAACGCTTTTGCTCCAGCGATTCCATATTGGTTGATTATCCTGGCGCTATTTGCGGGTCTTGCATTTGTTAATTTTAGGGGAATGCAAGAGTCCTCAGCCCTGAATATTTTTTGCACGGCTCTTGAAGTTTCGGGTCTTGTGATTGTCATCGTCGTCGCGACCCTTTTTCTCATCGGAAACCCAGCAGGCGCAGCGAATCCTATTCCCAGTCCCGTCCCCAACGCGCCAGCTGTCGGTTGGATAGCGGTCGTTCAGGGAGCGGCACTCGCCTTCTACGCCTTCATTGGGTTTGAGGATATTGTCAATGTTTCCGAGGAAGTGAAAAATCCCCAGCGCAATGTTCCCAGAGCGATTCTGCTTTCCCTGGGAATTGCAGGTGTCGTTTATGTTCTCGTCTCCTGGCTTGCCGTTCAGGTACTCAGTTCGGCGGAACTTGCCGCCTCAAACGCTCCTCTTCTCGATGTCGTTCAGCGATCGCAGCCAAATTTTCCAGCAGTCGTCTTTTCACTCATCGCCTTGTTCGCCGTTCTAAATACTGCTTTGCTGAATTTTGTCACGGCATCGCGTCTGCTTTACGGAATGTCCCGCGAAGGACTGCTTCCAGCTTGGTTAGGAAAATTACATCCACGCCGAGCAACTCCCTATCGAACGCTGCTTGTCATTCTGCCGCTCGTGATTTTTCTCGCCCTGGCATTTCCGCTTGCATTCTTGGCTGGAACAACCTCAACATTGATTCTGGCAATGTTCTCTCTTGTCAACATCTCATTGCTAGTCATCAAACGCCGAGAACCTCGAACCGAAGGGTTTCAGGTTCCTTCTGCGATTCCGGCTTTAGCGCTGTTCTCCAACCTATTTCTCATTGCTTTCGCCGAGCCAAAAAGTAACATTGCGGCGTTAGTATTTACAGGTTTAGGAATTCTGATAATTTTAATTCGCAATGCTCTTAGCAGGCGATTGCCAAGTTCTTAACTTTAAATGCTGACTGTAGATGCGAATTCTACTTGATGAATGTGCGCCACGACCTCTGACACCCCTGCTGTTCGTGGCGCGATCGCTTTATTCAACCCAGGCGGTCGGAAGCGTCTTCACTCACAGCTGTCATTCCCTGGCTGACAGAATAAGCGATCGCCCCTATAGGTTAAGGGTTTATTATGGGAAAAGCGTTAGTACAGCTTTACCCATAAATTACTTTAGCGCTAATAAATTTTAAAGCGATCGCTCTCATCTATGAAATTTTTAAATAACCAGAAATTTTAGCAGGCGCTACAGCAAGTAGCGATCGCATTATGGTGAAAAAGAATGCAGCCTTTGTCTATTATTTAATCTGTTGTCGTTGATAATTCCCTTCACTGTCGTTGTCCAGGTTAAATGGCTTGATTTGCAAGTTTCTCCCTCAGTTTCCGTAAAATTGAGATTTCCTTATATTGGTCAGGACGAATTGTATCCCAGTCTAGCCCTGCTGGCCGTGGATAAGTTGTATTTGTTCCGATTGCCTCATCAGCAGTAACAATCCAATCCAGTCCCCAATCGTGAGGTTGCATTGGCAAACGTTCTTCTTCAACAATTTGCAACGTATGCACCGTTGTCACAATTGGAGTATCCGGCTGAACTAACCCAAATTCTTTTAACATCGCAAGTTCCAAATCTGCAAATCCCGCCCCTTTACCAGTTCTACCCCCATTGCGCGTTACCGCCACACAACCCACCATAACTAAATCGATAGGCTGCATTTCTTCAAAAGTTACCAATCGCCCATAAGTTAGCGCCTTCCGTGCGAGCGCAGCTTCTTCAAGCGGGATGTTGCGCTGCTGCAAATCCTCAGCCGTCAATTCAACAAAGCAGCGAGTATTCGTTAAGCGAGGTACAGCCATGTATAAGCGTTTCCCATCTTTTAAAGCACGCGATCGCACCGGAATTTGCGGTGAATCCGGATTGCACTTAATTGCTTTTGATTGTTGCCAAATTGGTAAATCTGCTAACTGTTCAGCCGCTTTTTGGGAACCGACAAAGTTAGGAATGTGACCTTGCGGATCTCCGATGGCTACCCCCTGCTGCTTCAGCAACGACCAAATATCAGCCCTCAGATTGTCCTTATCGGCATGATAACCACTCCAAGTTGTCTTGATGTTATTTGGCATCAGCGATCGCTAATTTGTTATGTTAACAAGTCCTTGTGGAAGATAGACTGGGATAGCAACCGACTTAGCTTGGCTCATCCCAAAACTTGCAATATCAACGCTAACATTTATCAAGCCACTTTTTGCTAACCCACTTTGATTCAGGACATACTCAATGGCTACCAGAGAAGAAATCCTCCTAAACTTTGATCCTAGCGGTATCGGTGTCGATAACGGTAATCTCTTAGGACTTCCATTTGACTACGATTCTGCCAATATTATTGTGTTTGGCATTCCCTGGGAAGTGACTGTTTCCTATGGCTCCGGCACAGCTTTTGGGCCAAATGCAGTTTTAGAATCCTCTCGTCAACTGGATTTATATGACTTTGACAATCCAGAAGGCTGGAAGCAAGGTATTTTCATGGTAGAAATTCCCAAAGATATCCAGCAGAAAAATGAGGTTTTGAGGCAAGATGCGGCTCGAATTATCGAACATATGGAACTAGGGAAGCGTGTCGAAGACGATCCCGACCTCACGCAAGTCTTAAAAACGGTTAATCAAGAGTGTCAAGCTGTCAATAAATGGCTGTTTGAACAGGCTCAAGCTGCTATAAAACAGGGTAAAAAGGTTGCAGCAATCGGAGGAGATCACAGCGTACCTCTGGGAGCTATTCAGGCATTGGCAGAAAGTTACCCGGAATTCGGAATTTTACACATTGATGCTCACGCGGATTTACGCGATGCTTACGAGGGTTTCGAGTTTTCTCATGCCTCAATTATGTTTAATGCGCTGAAATTGCCCCAAATATCGAAGTTAGTTCAAGTGGGCATTCGCGATATTTCTCAAGATGAAGTTAATCTGATTCAACAGTCTGGAGGGCGAGTTTCTGCGTACTACGATCCTCAGTTAAAACAAAAGCTATATGCTGGAATTTCCTGGTTGGAAATTTGCAAACAAATCGTTGCAGAATTACCGCAGAATGTTTACATTAGTTTTGATGTCGATGGATTAGACCCCAAACTTTGCCCGAATACAGGAACTCCGGTTCCTGGAGGTTTAGAACTAGAGCAAACCTTTTTCTTGTTCCGCGAAGTTGTCAATAGCGGCAGACAGATTATTGGGTTTGATGTATGCGAAGTGGGGAATAGTGAGTGGGATGGTAACGTTGGGGCTAGAGTAGTTTATAAGCTCTGCAATCTGATGACATTATCAGAGCAAAATCTTTCCTAGCGATTGAGAAAATTCTAACAATAAGTGATGCTGGCACAAAATCTATCTTAAAAGATGCGATCGCTCTTTTTGGAAGCGCGATCGCTCTCACCCTGTAGCCATTCGTGCTGCCTGTCGGCAAAGTCTGCATATTGGATGGGCAGTTCGCCCCTAGCTATCTATTGCAACCATAATTCAGCAGAGACAGTAGGGGCGAGTTTATCTAGTATCACCGATAGCAGAGCGAATGTTCGCAGCAGTGGCATCAGCGTTGAGGGAAATTGAGATGCTTGTTGTAGGCAATCTTAAATCAACGTGACTTTTCCAGTATCAAGATCGTAACGACCTCCGACAATTTTGAGCTTTTCATCCAGTAATCGTTCAGACACGATCGTTGAATTTTGTTTTAATTTCTCAATTTGATACCGAACATTTGCAATTACAGCATTATCAACCGGATCGCCCGATTCATCTTTTGCCTTAGCGATCGCAGGTTTGATGGCTTTAACAAAAGAATTCATGTTTCCAGGGAGATGTTCCCCCTGCACTGCGGCGGTGACAGCACCACAGCGTTCGTGACCTAAAACCATAATCACAGGAGTGCTGAGGATAGCTACAGCATATTCCAGACTGCCAAGCACTTCTGGAGTCACGATATTTCCGGCAACCCGGATATCAAATAAGTCACCGAGTCCTTCGTCAAACAAAATTTCCGCAGACACCCGCGAATCCGCGCAGGTTAGCAGAGTTGCAAAAGGGTGTTGTGCTTGGGCAATTTCTTTAATGCGTGCCTCTGATTGATCGGGATGCTTAGCCTTGTGTTGCACAAACCGTTGATTGCCTTCCATCAACCGTTTTAGGGCGGCATCAGGGCTGGGAGGATCAACGGTCGCTGCGATCGCTCGGTTTGCTTGCACGCCCCAGAATGCACTTCCCGCCACAGCCGCCATCAGGGCTATTCCACCCTTTCCTGTTAAGTTCAAAAAATTGCGCCGCCCTATTAACCCATTGTTCTCATTCATAGGTATTAAGAAGAAGTAAAAGTTACAGAATGAACTATTCAAAGTTCACAGTCTAGTTTCGACTCTGCTTTTGTTTTTTAGTCTCTAAAAATTTTATAGAGGACAGAAGCAGCCACCTTACAGTGACGCAACGCATCTTGTCGAGCGAATTTCCAGCGCATCAGAAATGTAACAGCTACCTCCAAACTTGTTGAGGATTGGTCGAATAATTTCCACAGCACCTTTAAGTATTTCCGGGGAACAAAAGGCAACCACGTAGACATTATCCAACATGGTCATATCCAAATCTTCAGAACCGCCTCTAAGCGCCTGTCCGGCAACATTGCGGATGACTAGGTGTCCCGTTACACCTGCTTTTTTTAAGCCATCTAAAATTTTGCCAAGTTCAAATGAATTTGCGATGATTTCTATTCGTTTAACTGAATGCATGATGTTATCTCCAAAGCATCTCAATTCCGTACAGATATAAAGGAATTCCCACAATGATGTTGAAAGGAAACGTTACAGCTAGCGCGGTAGAAACGTACAAGCTAGGATTCGCTTCAGGAACCGTTAAGCGCATAGCGGCGGGAACAGCAATATAAGAAGCACTCGCACAAAGCACCGCAAATAAGAGCGCGTCACCCTTGGGCATTCCGATGAATTTTGCAATCAAAAGTCCAATGCCTGCATTGAGGATTGGGATTAGTATTGCAAAAGAAATGAGAAAAACGCCCGTTTTTTGCAAGTCCTTAATCCTTTTAGCCGCAACCAACCCCATGTCGAGCAAAAAGAAGGTCAGGATACCGTAGAACAATCCCTGAGTAAAGGGTTCCAAAGTGTGCCAACCGCGTTCTCCAGTCAGGACTCCGATTATCAGGCTACCAACCAGCAGAAATACGGAGCTATTCAGGAAGGCTTCTTGTAGCACTTCGGGCCACGAAAAGTCCCGATCTCCCTGGCTGGGTGTAAATAGATTGACCAGAATCAGCCCGACGATGATAGCCGGAGATTCCATAAGCGCTAGGGCTGCAACCATATAACCATCATAATCAATCCCCAACTCGGTCAAAAAAGCTCCTGCCGTGATAAAAGTTACGGCACTGATGGAGCCATAAGTCGCGGCGATCGCTGCTGCATCATAGGTATCTAGCCTCAGCTTGAGGATAAAAAAGGTATAGATCGGGACAGCACACGCCATCAATATGGCTGCCAGCATGGTCAATAGGACTTCCTGGGTCAAGCCGCTTTTGATCAGTTCCACTCCTCCCTTAAAGCCAATGGAAAATAGCAGATAAAGTGACAGTAACTTGGGGAAAGGAGCCGGAATTTCAAGATCCGATTTAACAAAAACTGCCAGCATACCTAGAAAGAAAAATAGGATTGGTGGATTCAGGATATTAGAAACGATCAGGCTTGTATCCATATCCACTCCCCATCCTGGATAACCAAGAATTTGAAAAAGGTTTTAATCATGACTGAAGTGACACAGTGGTTCTACGCATCAGATGTTGCGTAGAACCACTGTATGGCAATTGAGTCGCTAAAAAGATATAGGAAATTTTTATACCAAGTATAAATAAAACCTTTCTAACTACCGAAATCAGCCGGGAGCTGGGTTTGACAAGAACTGAAGTCGCGACTGCAACAACAGCGCCGATTACGGGCGAATTGTAGTGAGAATGGCAGTACCTCCCCAGGAGATGGAGGAGTGGATGGCATTTCTCGATACGTTCAGGCTTAGCGATGAGGATGACAGCCAGAATTCAGCAATCTGTTTTTGGGCTAGGGCGATCGCTCCTAGACCCATGACGACCCAGACCCATTAAGAATTGTCAACTCCGATAGGTAAAGCGCTTTCATCCAGCCGTTTAGTGCAGTGAGGTGTTAAATCTCATCGTCAGGAAACGAAACTGACATAATTTTACCCTGAGAGAGATACACACTAAAGCCATCAGAAAACTGCCTTCTTGGTTTCTTTTGTGCATCAAGATTTTCCTCTTCATCAAGTAACAGTTTGATTGACCAACCCTAGTTTTTAGAATACATTACCAAAAGTATCCGAATTCAAAGGACTTATTGACCAGACATATATGCCCGAATGAAGTGGTAGAAATCGGACTGTAGTGGTTAAAAATAATCCTTGAGCAGTTTTTTTCGCTTACCCCAAAGCTATTGGCAGATAATGTGGCTTCATAATTATGTTTTTAGTCGGTTTACAGATAATGTGATTTGATTTGCAGTTATTGGGGTTTAGACTAACCTTTTATTTCCAATTTAATGTATTTTCAGTTTTGTTTTGGAAAGCGCTTTGAAGCGTTTGTGTTTGCAGTTCGCTACAATTACATCTTTCGGCTGCTTGTGCAAACTACTTACCATCTTTGATAATTTAACCTTGTCTGCGACTTGACCGGGTATACAGATGCATTGTAGCTTCTGTTAGTTGCTGCTCGAACCTGCTCGAACCCACTCAAACCCACATCTTGGAAACGTTCCCTTATCTCTACTCATGCAGAGAATCAAAAACGATGTCTAATCAAGCTTCTGACCGTCTTAAGCAAAATGCTGAAAGAATTATGCATCTGTGGGAGAAACGGGCGCGTGATGAAGTCAAAGCATCAATGCATCAGGATTCTCTTGTCTTACAAAATTCGCTACCTCTGTACTTAAACCAACTGGTAGATGAACTCTCAAACAGAATTGACAGGACACCTGCCCGAATCGCATCCGACGAGGTAGAAAGCACGCGAATTGGCAAGAAGCATGGGCATGAACGGGCGGGCTATGCTGACTACTCCATGAGTCAACTCATTTTCGAGTACCATATCCTCCGTCAAGTCATCTTTCAAGTTTTAGAGGAAGAAGCGCCTTTAGAAGTGAGGGAACGAGACATCATTATCGGCTCGATTGAGCAAGCCGTTAATGACGCTGCCACTCAATTCTCCGAGACGCTGCGAGATATTCAAGAGCTATTTATGGTGACGCTAACTCACGACCTCAGAGGCCCCCTTAATGTTGTAAAAATGGGAACTCAACTGACTCTGCGTCGGCTGGAACGAGGAGATACCCACGTGGATGTAGCGGTGAGGATGGTCAATGCAGTCAATCGGCTGGATTCGATGATTCAAAATCTGCTCGATGCAAGTCGGCTGCGGAGCGGGCAGAGCTTAAAGATTGAATTTGAAGAATGCGATTTAGAGAGCCTGGTGCAGGAGGTAGTCGAGGATTTGAGCTTCGCTTATGGAGAGCGGTTTGTTATGGTTTGTGATTCTGAGATCAAGAGTTATTGCAGCCGTAAAGAAATACGGCGGGTGATTGAAAACTTAGCAGTTAACGCTGTGAAATATGGGGCGTCTGGCACGCCGATTACACTCACGCTTCAGCAAACTGAAACGCAGATCAGCCTTACTATCCATAATGAAGGCGATCCAATTGCCCTAGACGCTCAATCAATCCTATTTCAACAATTTCGTCGAACTATCTCTGCTGAGGAGCAAACGGGATGGGGACTAGGTTTATTTTTGGTAAAGAGTATTACTGAAGCACATCAAGGGACGATTGAGGTTGAAAGCGCTGAAGATAAGGGAACAAGCTTTATCATCAAGTTACCCAAAGTTCCCGATCGGGTGGCATAGTGGCTAAGGTTCTTTGCTGATTTTGGTGAAAAGAAGGACGGTTGCCAATTTCTGTAACCTGGATTCTAGGCTAAAAATCTTTCTAGAGAATTGCCCGTATACATGAAACTCCTCAACAGCGATCGCACTTGACATCTCGCCGCCAGCAATCGCTCGAATTGCTTCGGTTTCGGCAGCGCGATCGCTTGCGCTAATTAGATATAGCAATTCTCCATTGGATGCAATACGGTTTAACCCCACCCCTGCCCCTCCCCGTTCACAGGGAGGGGTTCAATATTCCCCCCTCTCCGTTCACGGAGAGGGGTTGGGGGTGAGGTTCCGAGTGTATATTGCACTCAAGTGAGAACTGCTATAGTCTGCGATGTCCAGGTGGGACCATCGCAGCGCGGGCCATCCGCCGTCCAAATCAATTTATCTAAGCACATTCGCCGCGCTGACCTGCCCGTATCCCAAGCATGGTAAGCGATGTAATCAGTTTGACCATCGGGACTGACAACAATCGAGTTATGACCGGGGCCGAGAACCCGATCGACAACAGTTTTCAATACGCGGGGCCCTGCTTCATTCCCCGCATCCGAGTAGGGACCCATGACGCTATCTGCAACACCATAATCAACACCGTAGTTTTCCGTTTCCCAGCGCCCACCGCTGTAAAAGCAGTAGTAGCGATCGCCATGTTTGCGGACACTAGGACCTTCTAAGGTATGCCAATCATAGCGATCGCCGTACATCAAACGGTTTGCCAGAAACCGCTGCCAGTCAGAGCGGGCGCGTAAAACAACTTTTCCCTCTCCACCCAGTTTTGTCATCCCGATCAATCGGTCTACCATCAGCGCCGTTCCAGCCCTTACTCCTCCTTCTGTATCCAAGAAATCGCGGGCGTAGAACAGATACCATTGCCCATCGTCGTCCCGAAAGGCATGAGGATCGATGGCGAAAGGACACGATTCAGGGTCTATGAGGGGTTCACCGATGTCTTGATAAGGCCCCAACGGGCGATCGCTTGTTGCCACCCGTAACTGATGCCGCTTGTCTTCGTGTCCTACGGAGTAGTAGAGATAGAACTTGCGATCGCAATAAGCAACTTCCGGTGCCCAATAGTTATCGCCCAAGGCAGCGTCTGGGCGCAGCAGTGCATTACCCGCAAACTCCCAGCTTACAAAGTCCTCAGAGCGCAAGAGAGGAAAGACGCGCTGTTTGCCGATTTCGTCCACCTCTCCCTCTGCTTCTGCTGCACCCGTGCCGATTGCGTAATATAGTCCCTGGTGTTCCCAAACAAACGGATCGGCAAAATAGCCGTTGTACACCGGATTTGTGTAGGTGCGTTTGCTAGGAAATTCTTCAGGTGTCGGCTCAAATTGAGACATTAGCGTCCTAATACTTGAAATTCACGTAGGTTTCAACTTTGTTCTCTGGCAACTGCTCTACCACTTGGCACCGCAGTAATTCCCTTACTTGCTCTGGCAGACTTTCATAATAGTCCCGTTGCACAGTCAAGTCCACTTTCGCGGTATGCAACCAGTGCATCACATAGCCCATGACAACCATCGGTCTCGGTGTGTTTGTCCGGTTTGGCGAGCCTCGATGCAGCGCCAACGGCGAGCGAATCATCACGTCACCAGGCTGCATATAGAAAGACTCTATGGGAATTTCGCCAGCAGCGATCTTTACTAATCCTTCCTCACGCGGCATGACATGAGTACCCCGCGCCATTTGAAACGGGCCATTGTCCGCCGTCACTTCTACCAGTGGAAAGTTAACCGCCAGCGCGTAAAGTGGCGTTACTATCTGATCGGCAAACAGTGGGCGAAAGTCCCGGTGAATTTCTTGGTAATCCGAACCCTGTACTGGAATATCAGCTCCCAATTGCACCATCTTATATTCTTGGTAGAATACGCGATCGAGAATCCCCAAAATTACCGGATTCGCAAACACATCTACATTGGCAAAGGGAGAAACCCAAGGAAAAGTTAGATAGTAGCGGGATTGTTCGCGAGGTGCCAAACCTCCCGGTTGGTTTTGGCGCTTTTGGAACAATTCATTAAAAGCATCTGCCCACTCTTCGACCAATCTCCTCTCAAACAGACCCCGAATTACACAAATTCCATCTCGATTGAGTTCTTCAGCAAAGCGATTTAGGTCAGTCGTCGTAAACTTAGCTGTATCTGTAGTTTGAATCATGTTCTGCTCCAATTCAGGGCGTTAGAGTTATAGTAAAATCTAGCTTTCAAGAGCAAAGTGTTTCCGGAAACTCGTTCGCTGCTCCCAAAACTTCCGTGTAATTACTGGTTAATAAGGTGTTCAAAAGTTCAGTAATTTCCCCGTTTCGCGCTTATGGAATTTCCTGAACTTTCAGATGAAACTGTGACCGAGTTGCTTAATCAGCGAGTAAAGAATGAAGTACAACCTTCACTCATCCTGCAACGGTTGAATTATTAACCACTATCGTCCAATCGTCATTTCCATATCCACAAGCCTTAGTGACCTAGCTTCTGGAAGTTTCATCGCTGCTGCTAAAACTGCTTCCTCATTGCCTAAAGAAAAACATAACGTCATCTACTAATACTATTATTCCTCGCGATAGATGCAGAATAGCAATCTCTACCCTAAATCTTAAAAAAACTTTGGGTTGGTTTTGTAAAGAAGCCCATATTTTTGTGGGCGTGACAATTCAAAACGGTTTGATGAAGTTCATCGCTTCCATAAGCTGGGGCGGGAATCTCAGCCTCTTTCACTACCGCAACAAGGGGGCAGAGTAGAGGCGGTGGTGGAGATGCAGGTGTTACCCCAGGAGATGGAAAAGTCGCAGGCTTTTTTTGATACGCTTTGGCTTAGCTATGGGGATGAAAGCCAGAATCCAACCTAAAAGCGGTTTTTGGGATGTCGAGTTTCAGCTTCCCGTTCGGTTGCCGGTAGATGCCGCAAATCTATCACTGACACAGGTATGGTTAAGCTGGGAGCAATTACCTGGACGAGATCCCCCTCCACTACGACAAACGTGGTGCGTAAGGTTTCGTAGCGATCGCGCAATTTCGTTGAACGTCTCCTCCAGCGCTGAAGCGTTGAGCGAACCCTTTAGGCGAAGTGCAGTCGCTACATTGTAGAAGGTATTGCTTGGGAACATCTGGTCGAGGAACCACAGCCGCTGCTAGACAAACGATGCCGGAAATACAAAAACTTCTGTTTCCTCAGAGGTATTGACTTCTTCCCCAGCCGTCATAAGAGAATTTTTGCAAAGATACGGGTTCATAAGCTGCTTGGATTGCCGCAAATTTGAGAGCAAGTAAATTTATAGTTGGTTGCGATCGCTATGACTAAAACACAAACGGAAATGTCTACAACTTCTGGACAGTATGAGGCAGACTTTTATGCTTGGACGATTGAACAAGCTAAATTTCTCAAAGATGGTGCATGGAACTGCTTAGATATCTCAAATTTGGTTGAGGAGATTGAATCGTTGGGAAAACAACAACGACAGGAGTTAAGGAACCGTTTGGGGATTCTACTCTTGAATCTGCTTAAGTGGGAATTTCAGTCTAGTCATCGTTCTAAAAGCTGGTTTGCCACAATTCGAGAACAGCGTCGCCGAATTGCGGATTTTCTTGAGGAAAGTCCCAGCTTGAAACCTTACTTACCTGAAGCGTTGAAGAAACCTTATCAGGATGGAGTAGACCTCGCTGTTCGCGAAACCTCTTTGAATTACAAAGATTTTCCCGAAGAGTGCCTTTATAGTTTAGAGCAGGTATTAGACTCTTCGTTTTTCCCCGGTGAAAAAATTGAGTCAGACTCCAACTGGGATGGAAACGAAATATAATAGGCAACTTGCGTTCAACCAGAGTGTTGTACTTGGTGCGATGTGCGGTTTTCGGCTGAAACAGATTATCCTCAATACTCAATAGTAGTTCGGGGCGTTTCGGTTCCCTTCAAGTTCACCTTAGCCCTGTTAGGCTTCTAAAGATCATCAGTGTAGAAAGCGCTCGCCTGCACTGGTTGCCCCTCTAGCATGACAAAACCTTGACATTTCAGTTTTAATGATTATAATGAATTTGGAGGCTTTGAAGCATAATATGCTGCATTGCCTTTTTTTTATTCCTAGTTTTGCTGTTCTTTCGTGCGTAAGTCGGTGATTACCGCAAAGCTCCATATAGCAAAGTTTGGATTGTCTTCTACTTCCCGAATAGCACGATACCGTATCTGACAAACCTGGTTAACTAAATTATTAAGCTCTTGCCGCGCTGGTTCGCTCATATCATTAGTACGAAATCCCCAGGAAACGATATAAGCAACTAGGTCTGCAATTTGTATCCCCGTTGTCAAGTCACTATGAACAAAAAACGGTTCTGGAATGATTTGACCAGATCGTTGTCTTCCTTTGGTTGAATGCTTGAAGTAACGATCCATTTGTTGTACCAACAGGTGACTCTGACTTTTGTCGAGTTCATCGAAGACGACAATACCAGATATTGAAGGATTAATATCTTCAAGGAAATAGAAGAAGCGCTCAAAAAGGTAAGCATAGTCCTTCCGCAGAAACTCCGGTGAGCGCAGTACGGGGGCATTTGGACTCACAATACTAGCGAACGCTTTACACCGGAATTGTGAACAGATATCAAATACCTCGCTAACGTAGTCTAGCTTGGCTTGGGCTAATGCTGTCAGTTCACGTTTTCCGGCAGTGGCTCCTGCTTCAAGACAGGTTCTGGCTAATACCTGTCTTTCATCCTGTGGAATTGGTTCTAGCTGCGCTGCAAGTCGATACACCTTCTTCTTGAGAAGCTCTCTGGCTTTAAGTTCTCTGTCTCCGTTACTATACCGCGTACCAAAGTGGCGAATTTCTGCTGCTTGGATTGCTTGGATTAAATTCCATAAGTCACGATCCTCGATTGCAACACCAGCTAAAACTTCATAAGGTGAATTCCGATGATCTTGCCCACTCTCATCCACAAAAAGGAAGTATGCCATTACAAATAATCCTTAAATCCAGACAGGCTAAGAAACCTATCTGATGCCAATAATGCTTGCAGTAAATGATATCTTCTACCAATTTTAGGCTGCCCGTCATCTCTGTTTGCTTTCTCTATTCAGCGATGATAGCTTCATCCGCCAACTACCACATGAAATTGGTAGTAAGGTTGGAGCGTTACTTTCAGCCTTGCTGTCTTTAAAGCTTTCAACCACTGTTGATAGTGGCGCGATCGCGCAAACTCCACTACTTGCATCAGTATGATTATGGCGCTGTCAGTTCGCACGATTTCATCTCAAACTACTCGGTTCTGGCAAATGCACTCGGCATACCAATTGAAGCTGGCTTTGGGAATGCGTTGTTGCGTCTTGTAATCGACATAGGTAATTCCAAAGCGGCGACTATAACCGTAAGGCCACTCAAAGTTATCCATGAAACTCCAAAGGAAGTAACCTTTCAGGGGATAGCCTTCACTAACGGCTCGATGAGCCGCCTTCAAATACTGGCGTAAATACATAATGCGGTCTGTATCAATTACCTCGCCTTGAGCGTTCAGTTCGTCTTCGGCAGCGCAACCGTTTTCGGTAATGAACACGGGCAAATCTTGTCGCCCAAGGGTGTCGCTAATATGGCGAATTCCCCAATAGATGCTCTCAGGAACGATATGCAGCCAAGGCATATTCATTCGCGGGTAGCCTTTGGGGAAGTCAAGAAACTCGAAGCCGTCTTTATTGTCAGCCGCACGAACATAAGTACCTGTGTAAATATTGATACCTAGTGAATCGAGGGGCTGGTGAATGATTTCTAAATCGTCCGACTGAATATCTGGGGCATCGGCTCCCAACTTCTCAAGCATTGCTGGACTGTAAGCACCCGTCACGGCAGGAAAAATAATCCCTCCATTGAGCCAAGAAGTATGGAAAGCTTGCTGAGCCGCTGTTATATCAGCCGCTGATTCGGTGAGGGGAACGGTGACAGAAATATTGTCTACAAGTGCTACGGAACAGGGAACGGGCGAGGCAGCACGGATAGCTTGACAGCCCATTCCGTGAGCGAGGAGGGCATGGTGAGAAGTCTGCCACACTTCTTTGCGAGTTTTGACGCGAGTACCAGGGGCAAAGGGTGGGTCTTTATCCACATCGTAGGCAAAATCAGTGAAGCAGGGGATTTCGTTGATGGTCATCCAGTTGGTGATGCGATCGCCTAACCGACTGACAACAGCAGTAACATAGTCAGCGAAATCTGAAGCCATCTCCCGGCTGCGCCAAGAACCGTACAAATCCTCTAGTGCTTGAGGACTGTCCCAATGAAACAGGGTGGCGTGGGGAGTAATCCCGTGTTTTTGCAAGCAATCAACCAAACGCTTGTAGAAATCGATTCCCTTCTCATTCACGTTTCCCCGACCATCAGGAATAATTCGGGGCCAAGCGATACTAAAGCGATAATGCTTGATGCCCAGTTTTGCCATCAGTTCTACGTCTGTTTCGTAGCGGTGGTAATGGTCGCAAGCAACAGCACCCGTATCGCCATTCTCAACCCGTCCGGGGGTGGCACTGAAGGTATCCCAGACGCTGGGTTTGCGATCGCCTTCTGTTACTGCACCCTCGATTTGATAGGCGGAGGTAGCCGTACCCCAGATGAAATTTTCTGGAAATTGGTCGCTGGTTTTTATCTGGTTCACGGTTGTTGGTTTTCTTTATTGAGAGAAGATAGCTTCATGCGACGATTTTCACGAGAAATTGGCACTAAGGCTGGGGCTTTGCTTTGAGTAGTGGTCTGCTGAAAACTAGCGATCGCTTTCGATAATTCTGCAATTGTCGGTGCCTCAAATACGCTACGCAAAGGTAACTCCACCCCGAATGTGTCGCGCACTCTAGAAACAAGCTGAGTCGCGAGTAATGAATGTCCTCCTAATTCAAAGAAATTATCGCGAATACCTATCCGCTTAACTCCCAAAACCTCAGCAAAAATTTTCACTAACACTTCCTCAACCGGAGTTTGAGGTGCAACATAACTTCCTGCCAATTCTAGTTTGACTGGTTCGGGTGCAGGTAAAGCACGGCGATCGACTTTGCCATTAGGTGTAAGCGGTAGAGATTCCAGCACCACAAAAGCCGATGGCACCATGTACTCAGGCAGCTTTTGGGTGAGATAAGTCTGCAATTGAGGGATTAACTTACGGGCTGCTTTTGCTTGTAGGGGATTATTCGCATAAGATTGTAGCGATCGCAATTTAGCGCTGAGTGGCAAAGTAGTTTTCTTATCTACTTTTTTCCTTACAAACGCTACATCGTAGCGTCCATCAGTGCCGGAATTTGCCCAACTAATATCAACCTTGTAAGGGACGTCTAGGCTATAAAAATCTTCTGGATCTACTCCTAAATTTTGGAGGTTTTGCAATGTTTCGCGCATCTGTCCCGCCGTTTTAAATTCTGCTGCCCCTGACAACCATTCTGCTGTTTTAACTGCTGCTGTTACCCGCGAATTAGCCACATTGGTAATGGTTAATATTTCTGGCTGGTTATCAATTAATAGCTGATTTACAGCGGATACGTTTAAGTTATTTTCGTGCCAGTCTAGCGAGGAACCCCTCCCCAGCCCTCCCCGCAACGGGGAGGGAGCCGGAGTATTCTTACTTCCCCCCGCTTCGGGGGGATTGAGGGGGGTTCTTTCAGAACGTATTTTAGGGTCAATATGCAGAATCGCATTATAACGAAACTGCGTTAATTCATTGTGGTGATGACCCCGGATTAGTTGAATTTGTACGTCGCTAATCTGGGGAAATCCCTGCTTTAATGCACTGAAGAAAGCTGGATCAATTACTAACTCAGTTTCTTGGAATATTTGCATTTCTACTCGTTGCTGCAACTGTTCGCGGGTGAGGGAGGGTTCGGCTTGATAAAGCTGTACTGAGGCGTGAAAAGCTTGCAGTAGCGGGAGGCTACGCACATCGCCGATGAATATGAAGCCACCGGGAGCGATCGCATTTATTGCTCCCTCCAGTACGCGCACTAGATAATCAATACTGGGAAAATATTGCACAACCGAGTTCAGAATCACCGTATCAAAAGCTTCTGACTCCACTCCCTCAAAGTCAGTCGCTAACTTCTGAAGCAATGTTACTTGAGGTAATTGTGCCAATTGTTGTTGGATGTAGTTCAGTGAAGCAGAGGAAAAGTCTGTCCCACAATATTTATTGCAGTGAGGCACAATTCTAAACAACAGTAAACCTGTTCCGCACCCAATTTCTAGCACTCGACTCGGTTGCAAATCCAGAATTTGCGCGACTTGGTTATCAACCCATTCACGCATCTGTTCTGCTGGAATCGGTTGATTAGTATAACTGCTATTCCAACCGACAATATTGAATGTTGGATCTGAACCAGCAGCAGGTTGATTATAATTTTCGTTGTAGAGCATCTGCCATTGCGAAACCTGCTCATCTTGCAATTGCATTTCCATCTGCTTCTGTTCGCTGTATTCAGAATTTAGCGCTACATAAGCTACTAAACGCTTTTCCCCCGGTACATCTTCACGAGTTATTACAGCATTTTGCAGCACTGCCGGATGCTGACTGAGTACCGATTCAATTTCTCCCAACTCTATGCGGAAGCCGCGAATTTTCACCTGTTCGTCGAGGCGTCCTAAAAATTCGATATTGCCATCTGGTTGATAGCGAACTAAATCGCCTGTTTTATAAAGACGCGCTTCTGCTTGGTTACTAAAAGGATTAGAAATGAATTTTTCAGCAGTTAAATCGGGACGGTTTAAATAACCTCGCGCTAGTCCATCACCACCAATGTACAATTCACCAGCAACGCCGATGGGAACAGGCTGTAAATATCTATCTAGAACATAAACTTGAGTGTTGGCAATGGGACGACCAATTGTAGGCGCGATCGCATTCCCTGATGCTACTACATCTACGCTCCCTTCTTGCCCCCCTTTTAAAGGGGGGTTAGGGGGATCTTCTTTCTCTCTTACAGCAACTATCCCGGAAGTTGTAACAACAGTATTCTCAGTTGGGCCATAATTATTAACTAGCTGGAAAGGATACTCAGCAAAAGGAGACTGGTGTAGTTTGTCTCCCCCTGTCAGTAATAGTCGTAAAGCTGCGTTATTAGACCAATCCAATAACAAAATTTTCTCAGCTAAAGGTGTCGGTAAAAAGCTAATTGTTATTGATTTCGATATTAAGAAGTCTCTCAGTTTTTCAGGCACTATTCTTATTTCATTGTCCGTCAAATAGATACTAGATCCTGCACTCAAATAAGGCAAAACTTCCCACGCACAAGCATCAAACGCAATCCCTGCAACCTGTGTTACGCGGTCAAGCGGGGAAACTGAAAACGCTTTTTGATGCCAAAAGATGAGATTTAATAAGTTGCGATGTTCAATTTTAACCCCTTTCGGCTTTCCTGTAGTGCCAGAGGTATAGATAACATAAGCCAGGTTTTCTGCTGTAACATTGCTGATAGTATTATCTTCGCTTTCTTGGGCAATCGCTTCCCAATCTTTATCTAAACATATTATTTGTGAGGTATGCTTCCCAAGGCGTTCGATACACTGTTCATGTGTTAATAAAACTGGCACTTGAGCATCTTGAAGCATAAAACTCAAACGCTCAGGGGGGTAGCTGGGGTCTAAAGGTAGGTATGCTCCACCTGCTTTCAGGATGGCTAACATCCCGATTATCATATCAAGCGATCGCTCTACACACAGTCCTACTAAAATTTCCGCACCAATACCCAGTTTTTGTAAGTAACGTGCAAGTTTGTTGCTGCGTATATTTAACTCTTGATAGGTGAGTTCTTTATCTTCAAATACTAGCGTGATCGCATCTTTATTCTGGTCTACTTGTGCTTCAAATAGCTGATGAACACACAAAGTTTTGGAATAATCTACTTTGGTATTATTCCATTCCACCAAAAGTTGATCTAGTTCAGCTTCACTTAATATCGGTAATTCGGCAACTCGTTGCTCTGGATTTGCAACAATACCCTCTAGCAATATTTGGAAATGCCCCAGCATCCGGTTAATAGTGGCTGCATCGAATAAATCGGTGCTGTATACGACAAAGCCGCTAATTCCTTCTGAACTATCTACCCCTAACCCATTATTTTCTTTTTGCTCCCACAAGTGGAACTCTAAATCAAACCGCGTTGTTTGTGTATCAACAAATTGCAGCGGGCTTAAGGTTAACTCTGGTAGTTCTAGTGCCGACATTGGCGCATTTTGTAATGCAAACACCACCTGAAACAGGGGATTTTGATTCAAGTTGCGCTCCGGATGCAGTTCCTCCACCAGCTTTTCAAAAGGCAAATCTTGGTGAGCATACGCTCCCAGCGATACCTCTCGTACTCGACTCAAAAGTGAGCGAAACGTTGGATTTCCATCAAAGTTGGTACGCAACACCAAACTATTGACAAAAAAACCAATTAACCCTTCAATTTCACTGCGGTTGCGGTTGGCAATTGGCGAACCTACTGCAATATCTTCTTGCTGGGTGTAGCGGTACAGCAAGGTTTGAAATGCTGCAAGTAAAGTCATAAATAAAGTTACGCCTTCTTGCTGGCTTAAGGCTTCTAAGGCCTTACTTAGGCTTTTCGGTAGTTGCAAAAGTTGCGTTGCACCCCGATAGCTTTGAACTGCTGGTCGAGGTCTGTCAGTAGGCAAATTTAGGATAGAAATGCCGTCCAACTGCTGCCGCCAGTAAGCAAGTTGTGTTTCCAATACTTCCCCTTGCAGCCACTCCCGTTGCCAGTGGGCAAAATCTGCATACTGGATGGGTAGTTCTGGTAAAGGTTTAGAGACGGAAAATTTATCGTCTTTACAAGAAGCAAAGGCTGTGTAGAGTGCCGCTAACTCGCGAATTAGTACCCCCATAGACCAGCCATCGGAGACAATGTGGTGCAGCACCAGCAGTAGCACATATTCTGACTCATCCAACCGCAGTAGCGTTACTCGCAGAAAAGGGTCTTTGGACAAATCGAAAGGGCGTTGAGCTTCTTGGGTGGTGATGCGTCGCGCTTCGGTTTCTAATTCTCCTAGCCCTTTCAGGGCGGCTTCGCCAACAGAGACGCTTTGCGATCGCAAATCTATTACTGGTAGAGGTACAGTTAATGTGGATGCGATCGCTTGTACGGGTTGTCCTTCCACAGTTACAAAAGTGGTGCGTAAAGCTTCGTGACGGCGCACAATTTCGTTAAAAGCCTCCTTCAACGCCGCTAAATTTAGCGAACCTACCAGACGCATAGCTGCCGGAACATTATAAAAAGCATTATTGGGTACTAATTGATCCAGAAACCACAGCCGCTGTTGTGCAAAGGATAGGGAGAGATTTCTGTCCCGTGAAATGGGTGTAAGACTTATAGGTGTGGCGTTTGTGGTAACGTTAGCTGCCCTTAGAAATGAGATAATTTCAGCTTTGCGTTCCGCAATCTCTGCACGCAATTCTGCTGTGAGGCTTCCTTCAGGGGCATTACAGCGCAGGCGTTCTTCATCGACAAAAACCTGAATATCTAAGCTACGAAGATAAGATAAAAATTCAACTATTTTCAAGATTAAACCCCTTTTAAGAGATTACCTGCTAGAGGAGTTTACCAGAAATAAGGGTTTAAAGCCCCGTCCTATAAGGACGGCTTTTTGTTGACTTATAACTGGAATAAAAGTATTATTTAATACAGAGGTTAGGGTAATCAACCTCTCTAAACACCCAGTAGCCCAAGGGCTACGCACCGATGATTACTAAGCTTAGGGGGTTCTCTAGGGGAAAGCTTCTAGAGGTTAAAGCTTAAGCAACAAGTATCAGAGAACCAAATATTTAGGTTTGAAACCGTAGGGTAGGGCATATCCGAACGGGCTTCTGAAATGGAGCGAAAGCTTGAGGAGAGAACCATCTCTGGCTATAGTTTCGCAAGGGATTCTAGTTAAGTGGACTCGTAGAGCCAAGAATCCCACTGCCTTTAGGCGTGGGAGTGTCAATTGCTATTGAGCCGACTGTAGTCTAACCTCGGTATGACGTTGGAAGACAACTTACTGAACATCCTACCGTGAAGGTTTCGTCTCATGCTGTTCATGCCCCCCAATTTCCTTTTGTTATGGCTGGTACAACTGTTATCTATTGGGGTACTTGGCGGGGGGATTTACATTCTTTATGAATGGTACGAACGGGAACTTGTGGGAATGCCCTACTTAGTGGCTGGACTAGCGCTGGTTCTGTGGTCTTTTGGGGGTAGTTTTATTAGTTTGCCACTGCTGCGTCGTAAAGGTGCTGAAGAACCTAAAATCATGCGTACTGGAACCGTGCAGCGCATACAACGACCGGATGGTAGCGTCCTGCAAGTAGAGTTTTATGGCCCTGAAGATGGTCAACCGATTATCTTGTCACATGGTTGGGGGCCTAACAGTACGATATGGTACTATGCCAAGCGACAATTAAGCGATCGCTTCCGAGTGATTGTTTGGGATTTGCCGGGACTAGGAAAATCTACTAGACCGAAAAATAACGACTACTCCATAGAAAAATATGCGCGAGATTTAGAAGCCGTTGTTGCCATAGCGGGAGACAAGCCGGTTATCCTGCTGGGTCACAGCATGGGCGGCATGATTAACCTAACATTCTCTCGGCTGTTTCCAGAACATCTGGGGCGGCGGGTGGCTGGGTTAATCCTTGTGGATACCACCTACACCAATCCGGTAAAAACTTGTATTTTTAGCGGTTTGATACGCAAATTGCAGAAGCCGCTGCTCGAACCTCTGTTGTACCTCACGATTCTGCTGTCACCTATCTTATGGGTGATGACGTGGCTCTCATTTCTCAATGGGTTGCTGCACATTAACGTAGAACTGTCTGGATTTAAGGGTACTGAAACACGCGGTCAACTCAATTTTGCAGCTCTATTGTCAGCCTTTGGTTCCCCTGGTGTTCTCGCTCGTGGCACATTGGCAATGTTCAATTTCGAGGAAACAAGGACACTCTCAACGATTAACGTTCCAGTGTTGGTCGTTTGCGGCGCTTCTGATATAGCGACTAAACCTATTGCAAGCGATCGCATGAAAGCGGAATTGCTTCAAGCTGAACTCGTGACCATTAAGCCGGGTGGACACATGGTATTGATGGAGAAGAATCAGCTCTTTTCCGAAGTTGTCAGTACATTTTGTGCTAAGTGTTCGTAACTCAGGCACTAAAATGAGCGTGTGAGTAGCAATAAATGCTGACTTATTTGGTTTTATTTCGGCTCAACCCCAACTAGCTTAGTTACCTGTGGTTTGCGATCGCAACCTTAGCTGTTGTAGGCAAACCATTTATTACTTCCCCTTGAGACTTTTGTCCGTCAACCAGGTGGATAGCACATGAGTTAGCTCCTGATTTAGCGCGTTATACCCCCTCTCATTGAGATGCAAAGTATCGCGAACGTAGTTGCTTTGCACTTGACCATTGTGTGCTAGGAGCGAGTAAGCATCTAAAATCAAGACATCCTTTGCTTTTAGCGAGTAAAGGTAAGCGTTTACTTCCGATACCGCTTGGGCGATATCTGGCGACCAGAAAGGTTGACGAGTCAGAGGTACTGGGCCAATAGGAAAAATGGTTGTCAAAATAACGGTGGCACCACTATTTACCGAACGTGCGACAATCTGCTGAATATTAGCTTTGCAGTTGTTGATAATGGCAGCTTTTCGCTCAGGAAATAGCGGGATTGTTTTCAAGTCGTTAATCCCAACTTGCACAATGATAATATTGGGCTGCAACGGCACAACATGATTGTCAAAGCGTCCCAATATCTGGGCTGAAGTCTGAGAGCTGATGCCTCGATTGATAAAAGAAAAACTCTTGAGCGTTGCCGGAGCGGGCCACATTTCTGCTCGCGAGTCGCCAAAGAATACCACGGTTGCTGTGGAGGCGGCAGGAACACCATCTGTTAGAGAGTCGGCACTAAAGGTGCCTAGTCCCAAGGGATCTAGATTGGTTTTGTTCAGTAGCAGGTAGTAGTGTCTCGCTTGGCGGAACAGGAGCGCGTTGAAGGCCAGCGATACTACCACGACGAGACATAATAATAGGGCCAGATGAAATAAACGCTGTTGTTTCTGCATTTTGGGGTGGGTAGTCCGCAGGCGTGTAACCGGAGCATCCCGTATTTGCAAATCGCCCACAGACTGGAAGTCTGTGGCTACACAGACCAAGTCTGCCTGCGCGGACTCAATTTAGCCTGGGTCGGCAGGCTTTGTTTGTGCGGTTGCGATTTCCAATTGCCAGGGATTTTTGCTGGGATGCACCCCGTGTAACTCATGTATAGCTTTCCAGTTTATGGGGTTTGGATGTTGTTTCATCGTGGTGAGCATTGCCTGACGCAACACTTGAGTAACTTGCTAGACAGCATTTTTTATAAACTTCTCCATTGCGTAATTAACAAAAGTCTCTCCCCTACGTTCTACTTGTTGTTCCCTAACTATCGAGAAGCCCATGTGCAAGAAAAATGGCTTTGCGGTAATACTTGCTTCAGTGTACAAGCGATTAATTCCTAATTCATGAGCTTTGGACTCAATTGCAGAATAAATCTTACGCCCGATACCCATTCCCTGATAATTTTTATGGCAGTAAAAGCAGTCTATGTGTCCGCTAAATTCTAACTCGCCGAAACCTGCGATCGCACCTTCATCATCAGCAACGTAAGTGAATCGATTAGAACAGACCTTTGCCCAGTTCCTAAAATTAATATTATCTGGTGCCCATGCCTTGACTTGATCAATCGAGTAGTCACGAATGTTAATTTTACGCACTGTTTCGTGGAACAACTGCGCTATTTGAACAGCATCTTGCTCATGAAACAATCGTATTTTCATTGGACGCTCCACTGGCTAACTATTTATTATGCTGCCCAGCACTCTATTCTTTCGTCAACTATTCATATTTTAATTATTTTGTCAATGCGTAAGTCCTATTAAAAACTGGACTATAGCAATCCTAAATAATTTATAAAATTAACTCATTAGGTTGGGTTGAGGCACGAAACCCAACAGAGGAAGGCAGTGCTTGGGTTTCGCTTACACTCAACCCAACCTACTAGCTGAAACTAGATTTTTCAGCGCTTTTCTAGTATTTTCTGACATAAAACTGAGCATTGCATTGGGTGCCAGTCGAGGGTTACAGTTGTGATAGGACTGAAACTTGATGATAACAAAATTAAAACCTGATGCAGGATGAGCCACCTGTCGATCCCTTTTTAGCCCAGCTCTGTGAAGGTTATACCGAGGGAGAAGTTGCCGAAATAGAGCAGTATATAGCTGAATGGGATGCCTCTACTTATATTAGTGTAGCTCAGAATATTTTAGATCATGCTTCAAGAAAAGAATTAGACCCATTAAAGTATCTACGAAAAGCCCACAACTTTAATAAGAAAGGAGCAGCACGAGTTCCTAAAACTGGATATCGTCGGGATGGCTCAGCAGTCTACCGAAAAGGGAATGAATATCTAATTGTCCGACCCGATCGATTTGGTGTTGAAAAAATAGTTACTTATGGAGTAAATGATGACTGAAGCCATGCTCAATACTCAAAGTGCTGAAATTACTAGAAACTACATTAGTCATCTGTTAAAGGAGTTAACTGTCGATTATCAAAATAGCAAACGAGAGCGAAAAGAAATTGCTTCTCTCTCTCCAAATCCTGATGAAGAATTTACTGTCCTAGAGGAAATTGAACTGCTAACAGTAGAGATTCGGGGCTATGCTAGTCAAATTCAAGCACGAGGTTGGATTGAAAATGAACCAGAGGCAATTGAGCGATTGCAAGCTATGAGAGCCTTCAATGTTCCATCTATTGCGAGAATTTACTTCGCAATAGATGGAGATTATGGGCAAATAAAAGCTTATATTCGGATGCTAGATTACTTGCGCTTGCTGGCCCTAGAATATTTGCAGATGAGATTGTAGAATTACTTAAAATTCAACCTCTTCTCGCTCATTTCCCGTAGAACTCTTGTTATCCAAACCTTTCGCTGCCCAACACATTGTTTCGATGTGCCTAGCTAAACTAGCTACAGTCGGAGATTCAAACAAGTTGCGTACAGACAACTCTATTTGGAAAGCGTCGCGGATGCGGGAAATTAACTGCGTTGCTAATAGAGAATGACCGCCCAATTCAAAGAAATTGTCCCGGACACCTATCTGCTGTTTCCCCAAAACCTTAGCCCAGATTTCTACTAGCACTTCCTCAACGCGATCGCGTGGTGCAACATAATCTTCTTTCATCTCAAAACTGAGCGTATCTACCGCAGGTAAGGCACGGCGATCCACTTTGCCATTTGGTGTCAGGGGTAGGGATTCTAGTACGACATACGCTGAAGGCACCATGTATTCTGGTAACTTTTCTTTGAGAAATTGCCGCATCATGCTTGTTGGTGTCTGTTGCTGGTCGGGAACAACATAAGCTATCAAGTGTTTATCACCAGGTATTTCTTCTCGGATAATTACTACTGTCTCCCTCACTGCTGGATGCTGATTTAGGATGGCTTCAATTTCTCCCAACTCGATGCGAAAACCGCGAATTTTTACCTGATTATCAATACGACCTAAGAACTCAATGTTGCCGTCTGGTAAATAACGGGCTAAGTCACCCGTTTTATAAAGCCGCGATTCTGGCTTATTATTAAAAGGATTATAAATGAAGCGTTCAGCAGTTATATCAGGGCGGTTAATATATTCTCGCGCCAGACCATCACCACCAATATATAATTCGCCAACAATGCCAATAGGTACAGGTTGTAAATCGGCATCTAATAGATAAATTTGTGTGTTCGCAATCGGGCGACCGATGGGAATAGATGTGGCTGCTTCTGGTACGTCCTGCACACAGTAATAAGAAGAAAATGTTGTACCTTCTGTTGGCCCATATACATGAATTAACTGCTTAGGCGCTCCTTGTTTAACCACCTTTTTAACCCACCGAGTATCAACAGCCTCACCTCCGAATAGCAAATAGCGTAAGGAAGAGAAAGCTTGCGGAACATCTCTAACAATCTGTTGGAATAAGGCTGTAGTCAAAAACAAAACGCTGATGCCTTTCTGTCTCAGTTGTAAGGCAAATTCGTGGGGCGAAAGTGTGACATCTCTACTAATTCCCACAAGTTGAGCGCCGTTAAGTAACGCTCCCCAAATCTCGAATGTTGCTGCATCGAAAGAAGTATTTGAAGCTTGGGCAATTTTATCATTAGGTGATAATTTTATATAATTTGTGTTGCATACCAAGCGATTTACAGCTTTATGAGTAACAGCAACTCCCTTCGGTTTACCTGTAGATCCAGAAGTGTAAATTACATAAGCTAAGCTGTCGCTTGTTACGTCGCTGTGCGGATTTTCTTCGCTTTCTTGGGCAATGGTTTGCCAATCCTTATCGAGGTATACAACTGGGTTCCGGAAGCTACCAAAATTATCAACTAATTTCTCCTGTGTCAGCAATACTGAAACTTGAGAATCATCAAGCATGAAATTTAAGCGATCACGCGGATAATTAGAATCTAAAGGTACATAAGCTCCCCCGGCTTTCAGGATACCCAGCAACCCCACAATCATATCTATAGAACGCTCAACACAGATACCAACTAAAACTTCCGAACCAACCCCCATTTTTTGTAAGTGGTGTGCTAGCTGGTTGCTGCGTATATTTAGCTCTTGGTAGGTGAGTTGCGTGTCTTCAAAGATTACTGCTATAGCATCATGATTCTGCTCTACTTGATTTTTAAACAACTGATGTATACATTTACTATGAGGATAATCTGACGTAGTTTCATTACACTCAATTAATAATTTATGCAGCTCATTTTGGCTCAATAGCGGCAAATTTGAAATTCTTTGTTCTGGATTAGAAACAATGCCTTCCAGCAACATTTTAAAATGTCCTAGCATTCGGGTAATGGTGGCTTCATCAAATAAATCTGTGTTGTACACTACTACGCCTCTAATCCCCTCCGAATCCTCCCATTTCCCGCCCCATAAACTCCGGAAATCCTCCGAACACTTCCACAGGTGCAACTCCAAATCAAAGCGAGTTGTTTTAAAGTCAATATCCATAAAGCTAGGTATTAAACCAGGCAAGTCTAGCGCCGACATTGGTGCATTCTCGAAACCAAATACTACTTGAAAGAGCGGATGACGATTTAAGTTTCGCTCTGGATGCAGTTCCTCAACTAGCTTCTCAAAAGGCAAATCTTGGTGACTGTATGCGCCTAGCGTTACCTGCCGTACTCTGTTTAAAACTTCTCGGAAAGTTGGGTTTCCAGATAAATCGGTGCGTAGCACTAAACTATTGACAAAAAAGCCAATCAATCCTTCAATTTCGCTACGGTTGCGGTTAGCAATTGGCGAACCCACGGCAATATCTTCTTGATGAGTGTAGCGGTAGAGCAACGTTTGAAATGTTGCCAGTAAAGTCATAAATAAGGTGACACCTTCTTGCTGCGAAAGCGTCTGGAGAGCATCGCTTAGCTTTTTCGATAACTCTAAAGTTTGTGTGGCTCCGCGATAGGTTGCAAAAGCTGGCTTCGGTCGGTCAACGGGCAAATTTAGCACGGGAATGCCGTTTAATTGTTGCCGCCAATAAGCTAACTGGGTTTCTAACACTTCTCCTTGCAACCATTCGCGTTGCCATTCGGCAAAGTCGGGGTACTGAAGAGGTAGTTCTGGCAAGGATGTAGAGACGTATGTAACGTTTGTAAAAGCTGTGTATAGCGTCCCCAATTCCCGAATTAGTACGCCGATAGACCAATCATCACAAATAATGTGGTGCATATTTAGTAATAAAATATGCTCTGTCTCAGAAAGCTGAAACAGCATTATTCGCAGCAATGGGCCAGAGGACAAATCGAAAGGACGCTCGAATTCTGCTGCTAACAACTGCTGTCCTTGGAGTTCGCGATCGCATTCTGGGAACTGCCGCAGGTCTACTACGGACAAAGGTATGCTTAAGTTGGGCGCGATCGCTTGCACGGGTTGCCCGTCTAACACCTTAAATGTAGTGCGTAAAGCTTCGTGGCGGCGCACGATTTCCCTAAATGTCTGCTCTAATGCTGCTAAATTCAGTGAACCTGTTAAACGTATTACTGTCGGTACATTATAGATGGCATTGCCAGATATTAACTGGTCAAGGAACCACAACCGCTGTTGGGCAAAAGATGTAGGAAAGACGAAGACTTCTTGTTCAGACATATCGATTTTTTCTGGTAAATTGTAGGACAAGCGGGAGAGCATATCGCAGGTGAGATGCCTCCGCTACAAATGAAAAACATTTTACAACTCGTTTAGAACTACTATATAACTCTTATGAATCGAAAATATTGGATTACTGCTTTAATTGCTTTTATTAACTCACTCAGTTTAACAATTTTACTCCCGATAATTTATCTTTATGGCAAGGAATTCGGACTAAACGATTTTCAAACTAGCTTCTTATTCTCGATTTACTCTTTAGCGCAATTTTTTGCCACTCCTGTAATTGGTAAACTTTCCGATCGCTTTGGACGAAAGCCGTTACTAATTATCAGTTTAGCGGGGACAGTAATCGCCAATTTTATCGCGGGAAACGCTACAACAGCAATCGTTCTATTTTTAGCTCGATTTCTGGATGGAATTACAGGGGGTAATAATTCCGTAGCCCAGGCGATTATTTCTGATATAACTACCCCAGAAAATCGCGCTAAAGGTTTTGGAATTTTGGGGGCAGCTTTTGGTTTAGGTTTTATATTGGGGCCAGCGATTAGTTTACTAGCGCAGGAAATTTCTTTAGGAGCTTCTTTTTTTGTTTCGAGCGCGATCGCGTTCGTGGCTTTGCTAATTACTATCTTTTTTCTACCTGAAACCATCCAAACTAAGGCTGAGAGAGGACACAACATTTTTGACTTGGGCTTGGGCAATTTAATTAAAGGTCTTGCTACTCCCAAAATCGGGATTCTTTTAATTATAAATTTCTTTATTGGCACCACTTTCACAATTTTTACCTATGCTTTTCAGCCCTACTTCATTAATGTACTGGGTCAAAACAGTAAGTCTTTGACGCTGATGTTTCTATTGTTTGGGGTACTAGGTGTCATTATGCAAACATTGGGGATATCGATTTTAACTAGAAGATTTGAGCTAGTTAATATCTTATTTTTAGCTTTATTTGTTCGCAGTTTATCGTTTAGTTTAATGCCAATCGTGCCAAGTATTATTTATTTTGTGTCAGTAACTATACTTTTTTCCATTCTCAATTCTTTAGTTCAGCCGATAATTAATACTTTAATTTCCTTAAATTCTAAGCCAGAGGAGCAAGGAACGGCAATGGGTCTTAATTCCTCTTATTTAAGCATTTCCAACGCCTTTGGCCCTGTAATTGCTGGAATGGTGATTAATCAATCTAATCCAACTACCTATGGTTATCCATTATATTTAGCTGGAACGCTAACATTTTTTGTATTTTTATTAGCAGTATTTACTCGCAAAAGATACGCACCCAAAGTGAAGCCATCAACAGTGTAGCAATTCAAGGGTTGGATTTATAGATCTGTAGGGACATGGCAATGCCATGTCCCTAGCAACAACGTCAGAACTGCGATATATTCCACCCAACTGAGAAACGCTATAGCTTAACTGGAAACTTTACAAATGAGCGCTGAACTTTAAAACTGGCGCGACCAATCTTTAGGCCAGCGTTCAACAACAACTTTAGTTTGCGTGAAAAATTCTACCGCGTGTCTACCTTGACCGTGTAAGTCACCGTAGAAGCTATCTTTCCAACCACTAAAAGGAAAAAATGCCATCGGTGCTGCTACACCAATATTAATGCCAATATTACCTGCTTCGGCTTCATAACGAAACTTCCGCGCTGCTGCACCACTGTTGGTAAATAAACAAGCCATATTTCCCCATTGACCACTGTTAACTAACGCGATCGCATCCTCAATTGTATCCAAGTGCATCAACCCTAATACTGGGCCAAAAACTTCTGTACGCGCCAGTTCACTATTCGGGTTAACATTTTGCAGAATCGTTGGTCGAATAAAATTACCCTGTTCATAACCAGAAATTTTCGGGTTGCGTCCGTCTACTAATACAGTCGCACCTTCATTTGCTCCCTGTTGAATTAACCCTTCAATTCGGTCGCGACTTTGAGACGTAATTACTGGCCCCATTTGCACTTTTTCATCCAAACCATAGCCTACCATTCTGGTTTGTGCAGAGTTAGCGATCGCTTCTGTAAAAGTGTGACGCGCTTCTCCCACCGTCACTGCTAAAGAAGCTGCTAAACAACGTTGTCCCGCACACCCAAACGCGCTATCTGCGGTGATGCGGGTAGTCATTTCCATGTCTGCATCTGGCAAAACAATAATCGGATTTTTCGCCCCTCCCTGACATTGCACCCGCTTACCAAATGCAGCAGCACGACTGTAAACATACTGTGCTACTGGTGAGGAACCAACAAAGCTAATGGCGCGAATAGTTCGATGTTCCAAAATTGCATCCACGGCTTCTTTTGCACCATTTACCAGGTTAATTACACCTTTAGGTAAACCTGTCTTTTCTAACAATTCAAACACCTTTTGCATTGTTAACGGCACCCTTTCTGAGGGTTTGACAATGCAGGTATTGCCGCAAGCGATCGCGTAAGGCAGAAACCAAAATGGAATCATCCCCGGAAAATTAAAAGGTGCAATTATTGCTACAACTCCCACAGGTTGACGAATCATTATTTCATCAATTCCACGGGCAATATCTTCCAAATTGTAACCCTGCATCAGCATGGGAATTCCACAGGCAACTTCTACATTTTCTATCGCCCGTTGCATTTCCCCGCGTGACTCTGCTAAGGTTTTCCCGCATTCCAAAGTAATTGTCCGGGCTAACTCGTCAAGGTGTTCTTCTAATAAAAATTTGAGTTTGAATAAGTATTGCACTCTTTCGGTGGGTGGAGTGCGCCGCCAACTATGATAAGCGGTTGCTGCTGCTGTTGCTGCTGCGTTTACATCACTCTGGGGCGACAAAGGAACCTTCGTCAGCACTTCGGCGGTAGCAGGGTTCACCACATTCAAAAATTCGGTGGCGTGGGAAGCACACCACTCCCCATTAATATAGTTGGGTAAGGGATTGGGTGCGATCGCGGCGGATTCCATAGAAATTTAAGTAAGCGACACTATAAAAACTAATTCTAATTTTCCTCTTTAAAGGACGCGATCGCTTAGATAAAGCATATATATCTCATTGCATCACTGCTTTACCCTCTACCTCTGCAAGGGTAAAGCATAAAATCCTAAGTGATTAGCAATAGGACGCTCGCGCATAGGTAGTTTAGTATGAATCGGAGCATTTAATAAACTTGCTCCCGAAGGAGTTGCCATCACCAGAGTTGTTGAACCGCCACCATCCAGGTTGAGTGCAGCATATGCCCCTAACTCCATAACAATCTTTGTCAGTTCAGCTATTGTCACCCCTTCGCTATAAAGCGGCTGCTTGCCATCTACAGCAATTAGCCAGAGTTTGTCACCTTTTCTATTAGTAGCCACTACAACACGCGGGTATGGCTTATTATTATTGCCATTAAAATTTTTGCTTACACTATTACCCCGTGCAACCAGAACCTCATTCCCCGCAACCGCAGCAAACGTATCTTTAGGGCAAGATCCACTGTCAAAGATTTGGGCAATATTGCTTGACAAAAAGCACACCACAGGCCATTTTGACTCAAATTTAGAATAAATACGTCCATTTGCGATCGCTTGTCCCACTACGTTGACGCGATCGCCACTGTGGGGATAATAATCCCAAGGAGTTTGTTCGCGAAAAAGATAGAAGAAGCTACCATTTATCGCCAATTGCAGTTTAAATTCATTAAGAAATTCTGATGTAGTCCGCGCATTAAGTTCTGTATCGTCTGGTGTTGCCATTCCCGGAGTAACTAACACTTTGACTCCTGGTGTTGTCAAGTCAACAGTGACAATATGGATCATCAGCGGCCTTGGTGTTGAACGGACATCGCGCCTGTAAAATATACCTTGAAACAATGCTTGCCCTTTATTCATCTGGGGCGGGCGTAAAAAATGCAGCCTACCGTAGAGTATCAATGGTAATATCAATAACCCAGTTCCAGCAAATAGCAAAAATCGATTTAGATAAATCTGGCGTTGAGCAGGCATCCCTTTATCCAGAAACGATAATAAAAACCTTATTATAGCAAGCTAATTAGTTTTCACTCTTAAAAATTGTGCTTAAAAATCATTAGTATACCAATTTTTAAGTAAACAAAGCTTTTCTTTTTACTCTTCCTTCCCGCCCTTTGCGCCTTCGGGGTTCATAAGCCTTTCTAAATATAAATAGTATTAATATATAATCTTATATTGAAGAATTCCATATTTATTTCAAACGTTTTTATATACTGAGTATGACCAATCAAAACCCTGCTAATACCAATAAAAATTTACAAAACCGCTCTTTCAAAGGACAAAATCTCAACAATGCAGACTTCAGCGGGTGCGATATTCGCGGTTGTGATTTTAGTAATGCTCTATTACAGGGAGCCAATTTTGAGCGAGTTATAGCTGGTCAATCTCCTAAAAAATTAATCATTTTAATTATAGTTGCAGTAGTAGTAACGACCTGTGTGACGGATGCGATCGCTCGAATGATATTTGGCGTTCTCGGTCGGACTACACAAGAACCTGGTTGGGCTTATATATTAGCTTTATATATTAGCTTAGGTATTCCTACCGCCGCTTCAGGAACGAGAGCGATCGCAGGACGCATCGCAACGACAATCTCAGCAACAGCGTCAGGAGCTTTGCTGGGTTTCTTCTATGCCGGAACTACCACAGGCAATAATCCGCAAATAGCGATTTTCGGTGCAGTGATAGGAGGCGTAGCGATGGCTTATGCTAGTTTCAAAATTAGAAGTTCATTAGTAGCGATCGCGGTTATAATTGCCGAAGCAGTAGCAGGATATGGGTTTGCATTCTTACTGGGAGCAAATGCGATCGCGTCTTTAAGTACACATAATCTTATTTTGGGAGTCATTTGGAGCCTTCTATCACTAATTTCGATTCTGTTAGTAATGAATTCCCTAACTTTAGCTATTAAAAAAATTAAAAGTGCTTCAGAGACATCTTTCAGAGGTGCTGACTTAACAAATGCTAAATTTGATGGTGCCAGACTTTTAAACACAGATTTTTCTGGTGCAATAGGTTATCCAAATAACTAGGTACACATAATTCAACTATAGCAATCCTAATTCATTCATTTAAAAAAAATGTAGGTTGGGTTGAGGTATCGAAACCCAACGCTAATATTCGGTTTGTTGGGTTTTGCTATCGCACAGACCCAACCTACTTGATCTGGCACTTGACAACTCAAATAGGATTACTCTATAAAAGATTTCACACAAACCCTAGTACCATAACTTGCTCTATTTTTTTAGCAACCATTTCTAGAAGTAACTGCCGACTACTGTTAATAAAAAAGTGGTCGCCGGGAAGCATTTCTAGGGAAAATAAAGAACTTGTTTGCACACTCCAGCTTTCAATCATTTCTGGTGTCTCTCCTGAATCTTCTATTCCACCAAAGGCAGAGATAGAACAATCAAGGGGAGGTTCAGTTAGGTAAGTATATGTTCCACAGATTGAAAAATCTGCTCGCAAGATGGGCATTAACAGTTGCATCAATTCATAATGTTCTAGCACCTGTTTGGGTGTACCATTCAATTGACGTAGCTCTGACAAAAATTCAGGCTCTGGTAGCGTATGAATTAAAGGATTTCGATCGGGTATCTGAGGCGCACGGCGACCCGAAATGAAGAGATGATTTGGGGTTGACGCTTGCTCGGAGCGGAGTTTACGAGCCAGTTCAAACCCGATCAGCGCACCCATACTGTGACCGAAAAAAGCGAAGGGAATATCCAAATAGGGATGGATAATTTCTGTTAGTGTCTCGACCAGAGGTGAGATATGAGTAAAGGGTGCTTCCTTAAGCCGATCTTCTCGACCAGGGAGTTGAATAGTACAAACTTCTATGTACGATGGTAAACTGTTCGACCATGTGCGAAAAATGGAAGCACCGCCTCCCGCATACGGGAAACAGAATAAGCGAAAGTATGCTTCTGGATTCGGATTAGGACATCTAACCCAAGAATTAAAGGTTGGTGTAGTCACAATTGGCGGTGTTACAGATACGTCTCCAAGCCATTAGAACGGAGCGATCGCTTTATAGTCGCTGCGACTTAACTGCGGCTATCGCTGGACTGCTGAGCAGGGTTCTGTTGTAAAAACTTGCAAAAATACTATTTGTCGTGGTATTTCAATTTATAGCATCACTACAGATAGTGCTTGAAAAATTTTTGGCAATAGAGTTTTGAAAGCCCTCAACTGCCCGCGCCACACCGTCTTCTGACCGAATCTGCTGGCTCAAGGCAGCCACGCGAGCCTGCATGGTCTTGTCGCTGGTAGCGGTATGGATAGCGTCTGCTAACCGCTCTACAGTCAGCTGTTTTTTCGGAATCGGTGGCGGTCCTACCCCTAAATCAGCAACCCGCTGCCCCCAAAAGAAGGTTTCACCAAAGGAGGGGACGATGATTGAGGGTAAACCAGCACGCAGACCAGCAAACGTTGTACCCGAACCGCCATGATGAACCATAGCCGCCATTTGCGGTAAGAGCCAGTCATGGGGAGCCGAGTCCGATGTGACACACAACACCTGCTCTGACAATTCAGGATTGCTCAGACCCCCCCACCCCGTATCCAAGATTGCCCGCACTCCCGTAAGAGCTATTGCTTCCAGCACCAACTTTGCCAGCGCTTCCGGGTTACGGTCAATTATACTGCCGAAGGTGACATACACCGGGGGTGAACCAGCAGCTAGGAAATCAACGAGATCGGCTGAGGGCTGCCAGTCCGGTGGGCGATCTAGAAACCAGTAGCCGGTGACGTACACCCAATCGGGCCAGTCCGGCGGCTTGGGAAGCACGGCAGGGCTGTAGCAGTAGAAAGTGGGCGACTTATAGAACCAACTAGGGACTGTGAGCGGCATGGGGGGCAAATTCAAGGTTTTTTGCCGCCACTGGTTAACCGAAGACCGAATGGATTGCCAGACAAGTTGCTGAAACAAGATGTAGGTTAGCCAGTTGTAGGTGCCGCCCAAACGCAGCCCGGTCGGGGCCCAAGGGATGGGGAAAGCACGAGTCTGGGTTGCTGGATTAGTCCATGCGCTGTAAAACGGCACGCCCAATTTTTCCGCGATATGGTAGCCCGCGATCGCCAGCGGCATACTGATAATCGCTTCCGCTCCCTGACAGGCACGCCAAGAGTCAGCTAGTAAGTCTTCCATGATCGGGCCGATGAAGTTACCGATAAAGTTGCGTGTGAAGCGAATGGTGTTGCGACCGGATTCTGAAAAAATGACTTGCCCCTCTTCTGTTGCAAACAATTCCTTGAGATTGCCAGCCAAGGGGGCGAAGTCTAGCCCCTGGCTACGCACAAAATTCTCAAAGATGGCATGGGTGGCCAAACAAACTTTATGACCTGCCGCTTGCAACCCCAGCCCTAGAGCTACGTAAGGTTGTACATCACCACGCGAACCAATTGTCAAAATCGTGATGTGCATATTTCCTCCTAGTTATTAGCACGGTTGGGATACTGGGACAATTACGGTTGCTCCTTAAATAAGATTGAGTTAGTCAACACATCTAAAACACCTCCGTCATAATTACTGAGTTTTTATAAAACTAGTGAGCCGTGCTGTTGATCGTAACGAGTTGACCATCTTCCATATGAACAATACGGTCAGCAATATCAAGAATGCGATTATCGTGAGTCACCATGAGAACAGCACACCCCTGTTCCTTAACCAATTGCTGCATGAGTGTCACTACGTCTCGACCCGATTTACTATCCAAAGCGGCAGTAGGTTCATCAGCTAGAACCAGCTTGGGATGACACACTAAAGCGCGTGCGATCGCTACCCGCTGTTTTTGTCCTCCTGATAGATTTTCTGGATAGTAATTAATCCGGTTCCCCAACCCAACAGCCTCAAGTGCAGCTGCTGATTTTCTACGTGCTTCGAGAATAGGAACATTTTCATGTAATTTAATAGACATTTGTACATTTTGTTGAGCTGTTAATGAGCGCAGCAAATTGTGAGATTGGAAAATATAACCAATATGGCGACGGATTTTGATGAGTTGTGCATCACTGGCTCCCCGAATCTCTTGGTCAAGAACTTTAAGGCTTCCTTCATCAACAGAGCGCAACCCCCCAATTAAAGTCAATAAGGTTGTTTTTCCCGAACCAGATGGCCCCGATAAAATAACTATTTCTCCGGTTTTGACTTCTAAATTGATATTAGACAAAACTCGTTTGCGTAATGCTCCATTACCAAAATAATGATTGAGATACTTAATAGAGACAATAGATTTTTGATCCATTAGCTTTCTAGAGTTTGTATGCGTAAATCTTTAAAAAATATCTGCTGGATCGGTACTACGCAGTCTCCGGACAGCAATAAAACCAGAAATAGCACACATCACTATTGTCAATAGCAATACTATTAAAGCTCGGTCATAGGTCATTGCAATAGGTAAAAATGTAGCATTTTTAGTTAAATCATACAGCCCTAGTGAAAGAGCAAATCCAGGGATATAACCTAAAACTGCAAGAATAATTGCTTCTTGGAAAACAACTAATTCTAAATATAAGTTTTTATATCCCATCGCCTTTAAAGTCGCGTATTCTGAAAGGTGATCGGAAACATCTGTATAAAGAATTTGATAAACTATAACTGTACCAACAATGAATCCCATTCCTACACCTAGAGTAAAGATAAAACCAATTGGTGTACTTGTTTTCCAGTAGCTTTTCTCAAAATCTATAAAACCTTGATGGGTTAAAACTCTAACATCTTTAGGTAAAGTAGCTTCTATCTGCTTAAGGATTTTTTGAGCATCAGCATCAGGTTTAAGCTGAATAAGTCCAATATCGATTTCTCCTAATTTACGATCTCTAAATAGATCCAAAAAATTTAAATCATTGACGATTACATTTCCATCAGCTCCAAAAGAAGGCCCTAGTGTAAATAAACCAACAACGTTGACTCTTCTCCCGCCTAATTCGGTAGTAATGAGTTTACCCTGCTCAAATTCTGGAGCAATAGATCCATACTCTTGACGAGAAGCTCGATCAAACAAAATATTTTCACTAAGTTTAAGCTTATCTATATTCTGGGCGACTTCCGGCAATTTAAAAACAGAATCTCCAGGTCGAAAGCCATAGACATATATGGCTCGAAAGGTTCCATCTTCAGGATTTCTCCAATCTCGAAAGCCAACATATATAGGGCTAATAGATTCAACGCCATCAAAGCTCAAAACTTGATATAAACGTCGCCAAGAAAAAGTTCTCGTATAACCCAGAGACTTAGAACGAGTGCTGAGTAAAACCAAGTCGCCTTGCAAACTCTGATGTAGTCGTGTAGCGCTATCATAGAGAGCAGCTTGAAATCCTAATTGCATAAACATGAGAATAACTGCAAAAGCAATGCCTGCTAAAGCAACCAGTAGACGAAGTTTCTCTCTACTTAGTTGCAGCCATGCTAAAGGTATATCAAACATTATTGCTCTAGTTTATTAACGAGAAAAATTTATTAAAAATTTTACTATTTTTAGGGGCATTTACATATCAATTACTACATTAACCTGTAAATTAGTTAAAGCTGAAACTCTTTGGCTATCCACTGGGTTTAGACTAATTTTTACCTCAACAATTCTCCGATTTACGTCGGCTGTGGGGTCGGTACTTAAGACATCTTGTGGATTAACCTGTAGCCCGATTTGAGTGACTGTTCCGGATAAATTGCCTGGAAAGGCATGGCTAGTAATAGTAGCTTTTTGCCCAACTTTTACTTTGCTAACATCTAATTCATAAACCTCTGCAATTACATTCATCTGATCTGTTTGTCCCAAAGCAACAATGCCTTTATTGCCAGCTGTCTCTCCGGGTCTGGTATTGATTTTTAAAATTTTCCCCTCTATAGGCGCTCGAATATAGGCTAGCTCTGAATCTGCTTTAGCTTTCTTCACATTGGCAAGCGCTCTATCAATTTCAGCTTGAGCAGCTTGCACATCTGTAGGACGAATCTCAGCCATTTGATTCAGAGTTGCTTGGGCTGCTTTTATTTGCTGTTGAAAAGTTGCTTGAATCCGGTTTTGATTAACTTTGGCTTCATTTAGCTGCTCTTGTGTCGTTTTCATGAGCAGCTGCTTGCTATCTAATTGTGAAGCTGTAACTGCACCACTTTGGAACAATTTATCATAACGTTGGTACTCGATTCGAGCGTTGTTAAACTGAGCCAAAAGCCGCGCGATCGCTTGGTCTTGAGCGCCTTGTTGTCCAGCCAATTCAGCTTCTAAGCCTTCAATAGTCGCTTTTTGAGCTTCCAATTCTCCTGTTTTGGCTCCAGCCTTTACTTTAGCAAGATTGGCTTGAGCGACTTTGACATCTTCTAAAGCGAGTTTTACAGATGTTTGGAGATTTTCTAGGCTATCCAAAATAGCGATTGCTTGTCCTGTTGTAACTTTATCGCCTTCCTTGACTAAAAGTTTGGCAACTCGACTTGCTCCCAATCCATTAAGAGCAGTAGGCGCAGACAAGTAAACTACTTCCCCTTCTGGTCTTAAATGTCCTAAAGCAGAAACGGCTTTATTTGTGGGAGCGATCGCTACAGGATTTGATAAGGAGGCGGACTCACTGCGCTGGAATCTCAATACATATTGTAAAGCAGCTCCGCTAAGGGCTAAAGCTGTGACAACTGTAGCAATGATAGTCCATCGTCCTGAAGGCTTCAAAAAGGGTTTATTTTTTGAAATAGAATCAGGCTTCATAGTTTATTGACTGCTTCTCCATTGCTCCAATTTCTCAACCCCGGCGCAAAACTCATCTTAAACCGCCAGAAGCTTATTGTCTTAATTGGAATGAGTCAATTCAGGAAATATCCGATGTGTGGTTATCGTTCATAAAGACAGACCTCTAGACGAACAAGAGAACATTGCACAAAACTCAAGGTAAAGGTATCTATATTTTGTGGAAAAGTGCATCCCGCTTTTGTCACCCACACCCTCCAGAGTGAGGAGACACCTATCGTCCGCTGGGGCGGACTTAAGACATAGCCTGATAGTCACGGTGAGAGTTTGTTCGCCCTTGACTTTATTTGTCAGGCGTTTATAAATGCCATATTCAGCTTCATTGACTCATGAGATTTTGCGATTCAAAGATTAATTGATGCAACTCACTCGTTCAATGAGGCTTTTATCCAGCCAAGTAACATACACTACTATGACTTACCGCCTGATTTTACCAGGCTAGTCTTTACAAGATGGAGATTGGACGAATGACCGATATAGTGGCGCTCCAGGTAAGTGAGTTAGCCGCGCAATTGCTTATTCTTGGGGAATTTTGGGGATTTATAGTTCATCATCCCGCTCTATACTAAAATGCCAATTTATTTTTTTCAAGTAGTTTTTGCTACTTTTTTTAGATGAAATTTATAAAAAAGCCGAAAACTTACTTGCCAAATCAATGAAAATATATCAAAAGGATGATGTAAATAATCATTTTTGCTAAAAAGCCCGAACGTTATGCTCTCCTCGAAGCTGGTTTTTAGCTTTTTTCTTTCCCCAGATAGTTAGTTACAAACTTTACTGTTAAACACTTCTATCCTTTCTCTAATACTCTGATGTATCCATAACAACATACTTATTTAACATTGAGTATGCCTTTGGGCTGATTCAGTAGAAACACGTAGTCATTTATGTTGTTTTGATGAAGTTGCGGAAAACGACTAGACATATTTATGAAAAGTATGCTAGGTTTCCGTTAGAAAATCGCCAAAACATCCATTTTCAACAAAGTGTTCCGAGCCTGGGAGAGGGCAAATAAACTTTTCTCTTACCGCCAAAACTTTCAAGTCTACATGAGAAGTTTTTGATTGTAAAAATATCTGAGACCCCTAGTAAAGTGAGGCTTCCAGACTTATAAATAGGCAAAACACACAAAGTGTCTGCCTTCCATATTGGGTATCAAGGGTTACAGATTTGATAAAATTTACAGTATTTTTCTCAAGAAAGTCTATCTAGAAAATGTTTTTTTGAGAATCGTTCAAAGGTCGAAAGCTTTTTAATTTCCACTATTATCTGTCTGTACAGGTAACAGATACAACGTGGAAACATCTAGCTTCAGCGAAGTAAAGAGCTGAATGAATTAGTTTTTATGGAAGCTTGAATAAAGTATATTTATTGAAGAAATAAATATTTACTTAATTTTTGGGATAATCTGACAGAAGAGTAAACAAAGTTACTGTTTTTTCAATAGTAAGTTAGATTAAATCCAGTTAATTGTCCTTAAAGGAAATGAACTGATATCCATAGAGAAGCAGGTATTTGAAGATATTCTCAGGAGTACGGAATGACTACTTGTTTAGATTATTCGGCAGACATCGGGCATGAATTTTCGACTTTGGTAGACCTGCTGGACTACAGAGCGAAAAATCAGCCAGACTCTACAGCTTATACCTTTTTGCAGGACGGAGAAACAGAAGCTGTTAGGCTGACATACAAAGAATTGGATCGACAAGCGCGAGCGATCGCATCTCAACTTCAGAGCCTGGATGCCCCAGGTTCTCGTGCTTTGCTGCTTTATCCACCAGGTTTAGAGTTTATTGCTGCCTTCTTTGGGTGTTTATATGCCTCTGTTGTAGCTGTCCCCGCATATCCACCAAGGCGCAATCAGAATCTGTCCAGATTGCAAGCGATCGCATCTTCTTGCCAAGCAACAATAGCCCTCACAACCACATCCTTGTCTGGCAGCATAGAAGATCGCTTTACCGAAGATGCAGAATTCGGCAGATTGCACTGGCTAGCCACAGATAACATCAACAGCGACCAAGCCCAGACATGGCAGAAACCAGGCTTGAGCCAGAGTACCCTAGCTTTTATCCAATACACATCAGGCTCTACCGGTACGCCCAAAGGAGTCATGATCACTCACGGCAACCTGTGGCACAATTCCGCCTTGATCCATCAGAGTTTCGCTGATACGCCCAACTCTCAGGGCGTAACCTGGCTGCCGTCCTACCACGATATGGGATTGATTGGGGGAGTGCTGCAACCGCTATATGTTGGCGCTCCGATGGTTTTGATGCCAGCAGTAGCGTTTATGCAAAGACCCTTCCGCTGGCTAGAAGCTATTTCCCGCTACAAAGCGACTACTAGCGGCGGGCCTAATTTTGCTTATGACCTTTGTATTCGTAAAATTACCCCAGAACAACGAGCAACTCTTGACCTGAGTAGCTGGGAAGTAGCTTTCACCGGAGCTGAACCCGTCCGCGCCGAAACCCTAGAGCAGTTTGCCAGCACCTTCGCTGATTGTGGTTTCCGCAAAGAAGCATTTCACCCCTGCTACGGAATGGCGGAAACAACCCTGATTGTTTCGGGAGGTTTGAAAAAAGCTCCACCAATTATTCGTCAGGTTGATGGCGCAGCCCTTGAGCGAAACCGCGTAGTGGCATCTGTTGGCAAGTCGGAAAGCACCCGGACAATTGTCGGTTGCGGTCAGACTTGGTTAGACCAGAAAATTCTGATTGTCGATCCTGAGTCTTTAACCCCGTGTCCAGATACCCAAATCGGAGAGATTTGGGTATCCGGGCCGAGTGTAGCTGACGGCTATTGGAACCGACCAGAGGAAACAGAAAAAACTTTCCACGGCTATTTAGCAGATACGAAAGAAGGGCCATTTCTGCGTACAGGGGACTTGGGATTTTTGCAGGATGGCGAATTGTTTGTCACCGGGCGGATTAAAGATGTGATTATCATCCGGGGGCAAAACCATTATCCCCAGGATATTGAACTGACAGTAGAAAAAAGTCATCCAGCACTGCGGCCTGGTTGTGGGGCAGCGTTTGCGGTGGAATTAAAAGGCGAACGACTGGTAATCGTTCAGGAAGTCGAGCGGACTTACCTGCGGAAGCTGGATGTGAATGAGGTAGTCGGGGCTATTCGTCAGGCTGTGGCGGCGGAACACGCTCTACAGATTTATGCAACAGTGCTGGTGAAAACTGGCAGTATCCCCAAGACTTCGAGTGGTAAAATTCAACGCCATGCTTGTCGGTCTGGGTTTCTCAGTGGAAGTTTGAATGTCATCGAGGATTGGAGTGAGAATCCTCAGGGCAAATCTAAGTTTCTCAATCTACAGGCTGAGGTCGAATCTGTGTTACAGAAATTATCCACAAGCAAACAGCTAAGCTGACACGCCTTAGTCAGTCGTCATCTTAAGAGCTGTCAAGTTGAAACGAAGTTCTGTTCTAGCAACTTTCCAACCTTCCAACGGCAACTGACAACAGAGTAGCTATTTTCCTCACTTTCTTTGTGGATAAGGGTGTGCATGGGAGCAGATGTGGTGAAAAAAATTCTGGTAATTGAACAGCAAACACATACCCGGAACCTTTTTCTCAAAGGTCTTAAAGCTAAAGGTTTCTACACTATCAGTGCTGACAACGGTCGAGTTGGGATTCATCTGGCACAGGAGGACTTACCCGATGTGATAATTTCCGGCATTATGATGTCGGAACTCGATGGTTACGATGTCCTGACGGCGGTGCGCTCTAACCCGGTGACAGCGATTATCCCCTTCATTTTTGTCACTGCCAAGCTGACTCGGAACGATCTCCGCAAAGCTATGGAACTAGGAGCGGATGACTATCTCACCAAACCCTGTACTTTAGAAGAATTACACAAAGCGATCGCTGCCCAATTGGAAAAACAGACCGTTCTTCGCCAGTTGTACTCCCAACCATCTCCGCCAGTCCCAGCAGCATCATCCACAGAAACTGCAACTATAACAATAACAACTGCTGCGGACTTAACTTTTCCCTCCAACCCTCCCTTGAGTGAGGTATTTCGTTTCATCGAGGCTAATTATCATCGCGCGATCGCTCTCGGCGATGTCGCTCAAGCAGTTGGTTACTCCCCAGCTTACTTAACTAACCTGACCCGACGACAGACCGGACAAACCGTGCAACGCTGGATAATCCAGCGCCGGATGGCAGCAGCCCGTTCCTTACTTCTAGAGACTGACCAGGCAGTAGAGCATATTGCTCCTAAAGTGGGCTATCACAATGCGGTTCATTTCTTCCGCCAGTTTCGCCAATTCCACGGCACAACTCCCCAAGCTTGGAGAAACACCAATCGCAGCTAGATCGACACAAACAAGATCGAAAGAATTGTTAGTCAGATCGACAAATTAATCATTGTAATAGCATCAAACATTTTCTAAGATTCTTCTAGCAGCCTCTTTAATATTCTTGGGGAAGAGTAACCAAAGAGGAGATTAGAACAATGAGAACTTTTTAGCTCTCAGGCACCATTTCGCACGATAAGCGAGAACAAATCGTCGATATCAGGTTGTCTTTAAAAAATATCTTTTTGTCATAATGGCAACCTGAAGCCAATTTTTGTCAGCTTGGTCATTAGTTCAACCGCAAATAAAGCTAATACGGCTTGAACCAAAGGCACGGGAAATCTTGAGAATTTATATCAGTTGTGCTGGAGTCTAAACAGCAGCTAAATTACCTACATTTATGGCACTCATTCCTTAGCCATCAGTACAACTGACAGTCAGCAAAAAATAGCACTTGAAACCCTGAAGGTTAAAACAATGCAAATCGAGAATCTTCAAGCCACAAATATGTCTACGGCTTCGGGAGTGATTATCAAAGAAGCGCCGACGGCACCAGAAATTCAAGCGTGGATTGTCTCCTATCTAGCTGAACTACTAGAAATCGATCCGGATGAAGTTAATGTCACGATTCCCTTTGACCAATACGGTCTAGACTCCTCAGCAGCAGTTGGTATGACCGGAGACATGGAAGATTGGATGGGAAGAAAACTCGATCCAACCCTACTGTACGATTACCCTACTATTCAGGGTTTGGCTAGGCATTTGGCTGAGGAATTAAAAATCAAAGTGTAAGGCTGGGGACTGGGGGCTGGAAACTGGGAACTGGAAATAAGAAATTCCTAGTGGAAGAATCAACATTTGCACTCTTACGCTTTTAGGAAAAGGTTAATTATGGTAGATACAGCAACACCAGCTTTAAAATTTGAATCTTCGACTCTATCGGAGGAAAAGGTAAAGAAGCATATCAAAATCACCGAAATCAACTATCGTCGCAACACTGATTCCGACTACACTGAGAAAATCGAGGAATTAGACAAAAACTTCAACTACAGCAGCAACAGCGATTATTATTGGAGTCAGCCGGAGCTTTCAATGCTTTACGGCACCCCACTTTATGAACAAGCCTCCGACTCCCAAAAGAAAGCTCTAAATCACGTTTATTGGGCAACGCAGTATAACCAAACTGCTGCTACCGAAGCTAATGCCGTACTTTACAATCAGGTGACTGCTGGCGTTTTTTCTCAGATGAGTGATTACAAAACACTCTGCCAAGAACTAGACCTAGAAACAGAACAGGAACGTCATCACATTCATGCCTTTCACACAATTGGTTATAAAACGAAAAAAGCCCTGCTAGGGAAGACAGCATTTAGTGCGCCTAAGCAAGGGAAGTCAAACCAATTGAACAAAAATCAACCACAACTTTTCAGCTTTAACTTGCAAAGTTCGCCGATGTCGGCGTTTCAGGATACCGCCTTTCGCTTTATCACCAATAAGGTGATGCTGAAGAACCAAGCACAGTATTATTCCCACTATTTGAGAGAATTGGAGCAAAAAGGCGAGTTTATTCCAGCACAAACGACTGGCTTGTTGGGGCAAATAGCGCCAAAACCGATGTTACAGTTTTTTACCTTAAACTGTGGCAGTTCGCCCTTCTTGGCTTGCGTGTTCTACGTCACGCGGTTTTTAGCCAATATGTTGCTTAAGAACTATGAATACCGCTATGTCCAATACTACAGGGACTTAGAGAGGCAAGGCGAGTTTATCCCAGCCCCGACAGCTGTCTCCTATAACCATCTGATGGATGAATCTTTCCACACTACAACGAGCGAGCTAATCGCTCAAGATTTGTATAAGGATTTCTCGAAGCCAACAGCATATGAGAAATTCATCGCTAATGTAACCATCTATCGGGCGCAAAGCGTCGGTTTGAGCGGTCTTTCTGGTGGACTACCGGGGATATTTAGAACTGATGCTTCTTTCATGCTCTCGTTTTACAAGCTGCTTCAGTCTCCTGTATTTAATATGTCCTCCCAAGAAGCACTCCAGTGGGTTGAGAAGTGTTTGTGTCAAGAACACGAGGGTTTCTATATAAATCTCAAGTATCACCAACGCCTGCTGATAGATTTGCGTAGGTTTTTTGAGGAGATGGATTACCTTTGGCCTGTCAACCGTGAAATGCGCCTGATGGCTACAGGAGGCTCGATTGAGCGGGCTATCAAAACTAATATTAAGGCTTTTGACGAGTTATCCCGATCTGTCGCCTAAGAAAGTGCTGTGTAGGTTGGGTGTTCGGTACTCAACCCAAGTGTCCTGTCAACTGGATAAATGGTTGGGTTTCCCGACAGTAATCCCAACCTAAAAATTGACCATGAGAGGCTTTGCAGTGGAACCTATAGCAATTATTGGTCTTGGTTGTCGTTTTCCGGGAGCTAACGATCCGGAAGCCTTCTGGCAACTATTGAGTAACGGTGTGGATGCGATCGCGCAAGTGCCAAAAGAGCGATGGGATATTGACGCATTCTATGACCCAGAACCAGGTAAGCCGGGAAAAATGAGTACCCGCTGGGGTGGCTTCCTGGAACAAGTGGATCAATTTGAACCCAGCTTCTTCGGGATTGCTCCCCGCGAGGTGGAGCGAATGGACCCCCAGCAAAGGCTGGCGTTGGAAGTAGCTTGGGAAGCCCTGGAAAATGCCGCAATCGTGCCATCAAAGCTTAGTGGCACTCAAACAGGGGTTTTCATGGCAATCGGCAACTATGACTATTGCCGATTGCTAACCAAAGATTTAAACCTGGTAAACGCTTACGATGGCACTGGCAACACCCTCTCTATTACCGCCAATCGCCTATCGTACATTCTGAATCTGCGCGGGCCAAGTGTGGTAATTGAAACTGCCTGTTCTTCTTCTCTGGTTGCATTGCATTATGCTTGCCGAAGTTTGGAGAGTGGAGAGTCTAATTTGTGCTTGGTAGGTGGAGTTAGTTTGATGCTGTCTCCAGAGCCATTTATTACCTACTCTCATGCGCGGATGATGGCGGCGGACGGTCGCTGTAAGACTTTTGATGCCAGTGCGGATGGTTATGTCCGGGGAGAAGGATGCGGTGTTGTAGTCCTTAAGCGTCTTTCGGATGCTCTCCGAGATGGAGACAACATTAAAGCAGTGATTAAAGGTTCGGCTGTTAACCAAGATGGTCTAAGCAATGGACTCACAGCACCGAATGGCCCTTCTCAGCAAGCGGTGATCCGTCAAGCTTTGGAAAATGCTGATGTGCAAGCAACGCAGATTAGCTATGTTGAAGCTCATGGTACTGGCACATCTTTGGGAGATCCCATCGAAGTTAAATCTCTAAAAGCTGTGCTGATGCAGAATCGCGAGCCAGATCAACCTTGTTGGATTGGCTCGGTTAAAACTAATATTGGCCATTTGGAAGCTGCTTCTGGGATGGCTAGTGTCATCAAGGTGGTACTTTCGCTGCAACATAAAGAAATTCCACCGCACTTGCATCTCAAGCAGCTGAATCCTTATATTTCTTTGGAAGGGACGACCTTTGCTATTCCTGCTGAGTCTCAAGCTTGGGATGTTGGTACACAGAGACGCTTAGCTGGGATTAGTGCGTTTGGTTTCGGTGGGACGAATTGCCATGCAATTTTGGAGGAAGCACCGCAGAACCTTACCCCGCCTCCTGCTACGGCTCCCATCTGGGTAAGTTTAGAGGGGTTGGGTGTGACGTGCGATCAGCCAACGGATGATATCACAACTCTCGAACGTCCTCTGCATCTTCTTACCCTTTCGGCAAAGACTGAGAATGCTTTGAGGGAATTGGCACAACGTTATGCAAATTTCTTCGCGACGCATCCTGAAGCATCCCTGGAGGATGTTTGCTTTACTGCAAATACAGCGCGATCGCATTTTGACCATCGTTTTGCTGTAACAGCTGAATCTACTGTGCAGTTGCAAGAGCAGTTAACGGCTTTTGCTGCTGGTAAAGAAACTGTCGGACTGGTCAGCAATCCGGGAAAAAGCAATAAGCGCCCGAAAATAGCATTTTTATTTACTGGTCAAGGTTCGCAGTATGTGGGGATGGGACGCGAACTCTACGCAACGCAACCTATTTTCCGCCAAGCACTTGATTGTTGCGATCGCATTCTGCGTCCTTATTTAGAACAACCCTTACTATCAGTTCTATATCCCGAATCAGGGATCAATTCCCCTCTAAATGAAACCGCATACACGCAACCTGCATTATTTGCACTGGAATACGCACTCTTCCAGTTATGGAAATCTTGGGGTCTAACTCCGGATGTTGTCATGGGTCATAGTGTAGGGGAATATGTCGCCGCCTGTGTTGCCGGGGTATTCAGCCTGGAAGATGGTCTAAAATTGATTGCCGAACGCGCCCGTTTGATGCAGGCTTTGCCCGCAGGTGGTGAGATGGTGGCGGTGTTTGCTTCGGAAAGCAAAGTGCAAGCAGTCATTCAACCATATATCCAAGAGGTTGCGATCGCAGCCATTAATGGCCCAAAGAGTATTGTTATTTCTGGTCAGGCTGAGGCTGTCGGACAAGCGATCGCATCTTTGCAAGCTGAAGGCATCAAGACGAAAAAGTTGACCGTTTCCCATGCCTTCCACTCTCCCTTAATGTCGCCCATGCTGGCAGATTTTGAGAGAGTCGCCGCAGAAATCGCATATTCTTCGCCAAAAGTCAAGTTAGTTTCCAATGTTACTGGGGAACTAGCAACAGATGCGATCGCCACCCCTGAGTATTGGTGTCGTCATGTGCTTGAGCCAGTCAGATTTGCCAAGAGCATGGAAACCCTTTATCAGAAGGGTTATAAGGTATTTGTCGAGATCGGGCCGAAGCCGATTTTGTTGGGGATGGGACGCTACTGCTTGCCAGATGCAGAGACATTCGCATCTTTACCAAGTTTGCGTCCAGAGCGTTCCGATTGGCAGCAAATCCTCCAGAGTTTAGCAGAACTATATGTGCGTGGAGTGGCTGTAGACTGGTCTGGCTTTGACCAAGATTACCCCCGTCGCCGTCTGCAACTACCAACTTATCCATTCCAGCGACAGCGGTATTGGGTAGAGTTCTCTGAAAATGGTCACTCAAACGAAAAGCCTCTCACCCCAATGGTTAAGCTTCTGAACCAGGGGGATACTCAACAGCTAATTCAGCAGTTAGAAACCATAGGGAAACTTTCAGAAGATGAGTTGAAATTATTGCCGAAGCTGCTGGAATTATTAGTTAAGCAAAATAAACAGCCGCTAACAGCAGCATCTATCAAAGATTGGCTTTATGAGATAGAGTGGCAACTTAAACCGCGTCAGTTGACGGAAAACCAAACGATTCAGCCCGCTGAGTTCAGCTCCCCTCCCCTCGCAGGGGAGAGGTCTGGTCGTTGGCTGATTTTTGCAGACTTGGAGGGTGTAGGGGAAAATTTAGCGATTTTGCGCGATCGCTGCAACTGTATTCTGGTCTATCCGGGAGACACCTATCAAACCACAGAACCCGGAACCTACACGATCAACCCTTCCAATCCAGCCGACTTTGAGAGATTATTCCAAGAAATAGGAAATCTACCTTTACAGGGAATCCTCCACCTGTGGAGTTTAGAGGCGGGATTGGCAGATAAGTTAACAATTCCCTCTCTAGAAAATGCACAAACTCTAGGCGTTGCTAGTGTACTAAATTTAGTGCAAACTCTGACTGGGAAAGAAAATCAATTCTCAATTTCCAATTCCCAACCCAAGTTGTGGTTAGTAACGCGGGGTGCAGTACCAGTTGGTGGTTCGCTTCCGGGAGTTGCTCAAGCACCCTTATGGGGACTGGGCAAAGTCGTGGCTCTGGAACACCGGGAATTGTGGGGTGGAATGCTCGATTTAGCCCCTGAAGCAACTGAAGATGAAGCCGCGAAGCTGTTAGCAGAAATTGAAAATGCACAAGGGGAAGACCATCTCGCCTTCCGGGATGGACAGCGTTATGTCGCCCGTTTGGTGCAAAAGGAACTACCAGAATCTCAAGGCGTGGCGTTAAATGCTGATAGCACTTACCTGATTACTGGGGGTTTGGGAGCCTTGGGGCTGAAAGTTGCCCAGTGGATGCTGGAACAGGGCGCTAAACACTTGGTACTAACTGGACGCAGTGCAGTTTCCAGCCAGGCGCGGGAAGTTATTACCCAGATGGAGGAAGCAGGAGCCGAGATTTTAGTTGCTCAGGCAGATGTCTGCAATGGGGGGGATATGCTCAGAGTGCTTGAGGAAGTTGAAGCCTCAATGCCACCCCTACGAGGGGTTATTCATGCTGCTGGGGTTTCTCGATATGAAGCGATCGCAGACATGGATTTAAACGCCCTTAACTCTGTGTTGCGTCCGAAGTTAGTAGGAACTTGGATTCTGCATCAACTTACCCAAAAAATCAAGCTGGACTTTTTCGTTAGCTTCTCCTCAATATCTGCGGTGTGGGGTTCTAAAGGACAAGCCCACTATGCGGCGGCGAACCATTTCCTAGATATGTTGGCACATTATCGTCTTGGACTTGGGCTACCAGCTTTAAGTGTAAATTGGGGCCCTTGGGCTGGCGGCGGTATGGCGCTAGAAGAATTCCAGACATTCTTGACGCGGATGGGAGTGGAAGCATTGCAACCACAGCAAGCACTTTCCGCCTTGGGATATCTTCTAGGAGCAGGTTGCGTTCAGACAACAGTGGCGAATGTCGATTGGACTTTATTCAAAGACCTTTATGAAGCCAGAGGGAAGCGATCGCTATTAGAACTGCTTGAGGTGCGATCGCCCGAAACGCCACAACAGTCGGTGCAACGATCGGAGATTCTACAACGATTGGAGACAACTCCTGTAAGCGATCGCCACTCTCTGTTAATAACTCACCTGCAAAGTGAAGTTGCAAAAGTGCTGCGCCTACCTCAATTGCCAGATCCGCAGCAAGGTCTATTTGATCTAGGAATGGACTCTCTCATGGCAGTTGAGGTTGTCAGTTTGATTCGCTCTCAATTACAAATCGAATTACCTGTCAGGGAGTTTCTAGAAGCATCAAATATTACCCTGCTGGCAGCGCTATTACTTAAGCAACTGACACCAGATATTTCTACAGTAGATGTGACAGTAAATGTCTTAAATCTCTACGATGAAGCTGTGTTAGATGAGGCAATTAATCCCAACACAGCAAATGCTCAACAGACGGAAGCAGCTTCGATTCTCTTAACTGGTGCCAGTGGATTTTTAGGAGCCTTTTTGCTTAAAGAACTCCTCGAACAGACTAACGCAAACATCTATTGCTTAGTACGGGCTGCTGATGCTGAAGTAGGCAAGCTGAAAATCCGAAACAATCTGAAATCTTACGACCTATGGAAGGAGAAGTACAATTCGAGAATTATTTCAATCGCCGGAAATTTATCTCAGCCACGGTTGGGTCTTTCAACAGAACAATTTGAAAATCTTGCCCGCACAATTGATATTATTTATCACAATGCGGCAACTTTGAATTTTGTTTATCCTTATTCAGCATTAAAGCCGACTAATGTTTTGGGTACGCAAGAAATCCTCAGGTTAGCCTGTCAATTTAAAGTCAAGCCACTGCATTATGTTTCGACTGATGCCGTTTTTGATTCATCTGGTTATTACGGAAAGGAGGTGAAAGAATCAGAGCCAACTATTCATATTGACGGAATAGACCTTGGTTATACCCAAACAAAATGGGTAGCGGAAAAGTTAGTTACTATAGCACGCGATCGCGGACTTCCAGTTTCTATCTACAGACCGCCTTTAATTGCCGGAGACAGCAAAACAGGAATTTGGAATACAGATGATTTTACCTGCCGATTTCTTAAAGGCTGTATCCAAATGGGTAGTATGCCAAATATGAACTGTGGCATAACCATTGTGCCTGTGGATTATGTCAGCCAAGCGGTTGTCTATCTATCAAGGCAGAAAGAATCACTCGGAAAAGCTTTTCACTTAAACAATCCTAACTTTTCAAGTTGGGATGAAGTAGCAAATTGGATCGATGATTTGGGCTATCCAGTGCGACAGATTTCCTATGAAGAATGGGAAGCAGAGTTAATAGAAACAGTTGGTTCTAAAGACAATGCTTTAAGCGGTCTTTTACCTTTCTTTCTGCGGAGATGGTCTGATGAACAACTGACCTTTGCCGGACTAGGACAACGAAGAGTCAAACTCAACTGTCAAGATACAGTAAACAAGCTTGCAGATTCTGCTATCGCTTGTCCTCGCGTAGACTCTAAACTGCTGAAAACCTATTTCTCATACTTCAGTCGTAGTGGATTCCTAAATGCACCGAAAGTGCGGGCATGAGTGCCAGTTGATTGATAAGCTGTTGATTTAGTTTGAATGTTTGCTGTGAGGGGAATTACTAATCATTAGCAATTAATGGTTAGGAACTAATATCGGAGGAGTAACTTGTGGACAAGCAGAAGTTTTACGATCAGATTTTAGCTGAAGGAATCAAACCAGGCGGGAGTATTAGCAAAAAGGTTAAAGACCTGTTTTCGGGTAAGTCTGGAGTGGATATCCCGGAGTCTAAGAAGAACCCTAAAAAGAACCTTCCCGAAGGATTTCGAGAAAGTGAAATCTCCAGGGTTAGCAATGAAGTCACTATCCCAGAATTTACAATTCAAGTTTACACTCCCGGCAGCGACCTTGCCGCAGCGACCGCAAAAAATCAAGTCATTTATGCTCGCGATGGCAACGATACCCTGATTGGGCTTGACCCTTTTAATAATAAATCTGGCCAAGTCCAAATTGATATTTTAATCGGCGACTTGCCAATAATACAGCCGCCCAATCCGCGTGATTGGACAGACAGATTTGTTCTTGGTGATTCAAAACAGCCCTACTACGTAGATGGCGGTTTCAAGGACTTTGCTCTAATTTTAGACTTCAACCCCAGCCAGGATATCATTCAACTACACGGTTCTCGACAAGACTACCTACTGGCAGAATCGGGTCTGGGAACAGAGATATACTATCAGCCGAAAAAAGGTACATCTGAATTTATTGGCTTTTTGCCTTTTGTTTACGATCTGAGTTTAAAGGGTGGCTATTTCCGGTATGAGGGAAAAGGGAACACCCCACCTAATAAGCCAGTAGTAAAAGAGGCTGAGCAATTGGGAACCTCCCGTTTTGACATCACTGCTAGTGTAGTTGCGGATGCCTTTGGTAATGTGTACACCGCAGGAGGAACCAGTGGTTCTTTGGGAGGAGCCAATGCTGGGGAGCGCGATGCCTTATTGGTCAAGTATGACAGCGATGGCAACCAGACGTTTATTAAACAGTTTGGTTCTTCCCGTGCTGACACTGTTTATGGTATGGCTACTGATAGCCAAGGCAACGTTTACTTAACAGGAATTACCGCAGGCAATTTGGCGGAACCCAAGCAAGGAACGTCTACTGATGCCTGGGTAGCCAAGTATGACCGCAGTGGCAAACGGTTATGGATTGACCAGTTCGGAACTGACATTATTAATCAGTCCTTTGATGTCGATGTTGACGACGATGGCAATGTCTATGTAACGGGAATAACTGTTAAGTCAGGCGAACCAGGAGGAACGCTTCCGGCTACGGACGATTACTGGGTAACAAAGTATGACACCAATGGCAAGCGCCAGTGGTTTAAGGAGTTTGATAGTACTAGCGCTAATCCCAACGATCTTGATTTTGACGAAGCTTACGGCGTTGCAGTCACTGGCGATGGCAATGTCTACGCTTCAGGATGGACTCTCGGCAACTTGGGGGGAAAGAATGCTGGGCTTTATGATGGCTGGGTAGGCAAATATGACACCAATGGGAACCAAGAGTGGGTTAAACAGTTTGGGACTTCGACTTATGAATTCTCCTGGGATGTGGATGCCGATACTCAGGGCAATGCCTACGCTGTAGGATGGACTCTGGGAGACTTGGGGGGAAAGAATGCTGGGCTTTATGATGCTTGGTTAGTCAAGTATGACAGCGATGGAAACCAGAAGTGGCTTAAGCAGTTTGGTACGAGTGGTGATGATGAAGCCTTTGGCGTGGAGACCGATTTAGCTGGCAATATCTACGTTGTAGGATATACCGATAAGAGCTTGAAAGGAACCAATGCCGGGTCTTTTGATGCCTGGGTGGTCAAGTACGACACCAATGGAAACCGGAAGTGGACTCAACAGTTTGGCACTCCTAATCTCGATCAGGCTCTCGGTGTTAGCATTGACGACATTACTGGTAGCCTCTACGTTACAGGCGCTACTGAGAGTTCTTTTGGGGATAGCCCTGCTGGAAGTGTCGATAGCTGGGTAGCCAAACTAGATGCAAACTCCGGAAGCCTGCAAAGCTTTACAGGTACTGCTGACAATAAACCAAGTGGAAAGAATGTGACTGGCACTAATGGCGACGATCGGATTATTAGTGCTAAAGGTCGCGATATTATCACTGGTCTTGATGGCAGCGATATTTTTGTCTACAAAAGCTACAAAGACGGGGGCGACACTATAACTGATTTTTCAGCCAATGAGGATTTCATCGACCTTAGTCCCATCTTCGCCAGCCCAAATTACAGAAGCACAGAGCCATTCGATGACTACGTGCAACTGGTTCAACTGGGTTCGAGTACTGCGGTTCAAATCAACCCAGTCGGCGATGCTCGCGATACTTTCCGGACGCTAGTCACCCTGGAGAACTTTACTGCCAGTAACTTAAGCGCCGACAATTTTATTGTGTGACATACGCCAGTGGTTTTTGTGCGATCGCACGAAAACCACTGGCTCCTCTAAGAGGTTTACTTCTTGAATGTGTGACTAAAAACAATTATTGTACAAACGGATTTGATATAAGCTGTCTTCTCTGAATACAAAATTAATTCTCTTTTATAAATTTCTGCTTGTTTTGAATAAATATGAGGATTGAATTTAATGGACTCCTCTAAAATGTACACCCTAGCTTTTCTTGTAACAGGCTTTCCTCCTGACGTGAGTGGTGTTTCTCACTTCAACTGGGAACGCGCTTTATGGTTTGCCAAGCAAGAGATGTATCGTGTGGTTGTATTTGCACCCGATTGGCAAAATGCGCCAGATACCCCATTAGTGCCATTAAATTTAAAAGGAAAGTTGATTATTGAACGTTATCCGTCAAAGCCTTGGCTACCTTATAAATTGACCCATGTTCCCAAGTTTAGCGCAGCACAGGAAATCAGAAAAAAACTAGCTTACTACCAACCTGATTTGATTATAATAACGGATGTAGAACGCTTTTTCTTATTAAGCACATGGCAGTTACCCGGTAGACGCTATGCCAGGAAGTATCATATTCCGTACATAGCCGAATATCATACCGACCTGTACAATTTTTCAGCAGCTTATCCGGGTTGGCAATGGTTGCGAAAGGCTGCGCGTAGTTCTCAGTTAGCAAGTTATTTATATCGTCAACTCGATATGACAGTATGCGCTAGTACATCTGCAAGCCAAAGCTGTCAAGAATTGGGAATTCCCAAGGTTAATACAATTCCCTTTCTAGGAATTGATGTTTCCACATATAGCCCCAGTCGTCGGAACCGGAAATGGTTAGAACCGTGGTTAAGTGCTAAAGAGAAAGACAACAAAGTTTTGCTATTTCTGGGCCGTCTTGGCTTCGAGAAACGAGCCGATTTACTAATCGAAGCTTTTGCAAAATTAAAACGCCAATGCCCTCATTATTCTCTGATAATTGCTGGTGATGGGCCTGATAATGTCGTTAACCAATTAAAACGTCTTGCCCAACAAGTTCCCGATATCCACTTTACAGGGTTTCTACTGGGAGAAACAAAGGCTAATGTATTAGCTTCATGTGATGTATTTTGCAGCCCTTCACCTTACGAAACTTTTGGGCGAACAATCGTGGAAGCAATGGCTTCAGGTATTCCCGTTGTCACTGTTAATAGCGGCGCAGTGTCAGAGTACATATTCGATGGTGTCAATGGGTATCTCGTCCCAGCTAATGATGTTGAAGGATTAGCTAATGGCATTCACCGAGTATTATCCATCAATAACACAGAAGTTATTCAACACGCCTCGCGAGATGCGAAGCAGTTTTCTCTCGACCAAGGATGTCAAAATCTTAGCAATTACTATCAGAAACTATTAGGGGTAAGTAAGGATTATAAAAATTTGAAAAGTCTAAGTAGGATGTGAGGGAACTTAGAGACTTTTTCAACTTTTAAGAACATTTGTTAGGTGAAACTGACATGATTGAGTTTAACTCAAATCCTAACTATCTTGAAAATTCTGCCTTGTCCGTATTTTATAAGCCAAGAAAAAACAAACAGCGCCTTGACTGTTTGATCTGCAATCATCGCATCGATCCGAATGACGAATCTGTGTTTGTAACATTTTCTTGTAACGTCAAAGCTTTTGGAGATGAGATATTCAAGGTTTGGCGATGCCCAGGTTGCATGACGATTCATTGTTTAGATGTCGTTGATCTCGGACACTACTATGCAAAATACCCTTTTGCCCAAACCGTACTTAAATTACCATTGCGCTTATCCTATAGAAATCTATGCCGACAACTGACAAAGCAAGGGTTTTCTAAAGCTCACTCGCTGCTCGATTATGGCTGCGCCAACGGTATGTTTGTACAGTATCTGCGACAAAACGGCTTTGCAAATTGCCACGGATATGACCCTTATGCCCCAAAGGAAGGATTTGGCGATCGCGCAACTCTCCAGCGAGGCCCTTTCGATTACATTTTGCTCCAAGATGTAATCGAACACGTTGAAGATCCCAAAGCACTATTGTGTGAGTTGGATGCCCTTCTCGCCCCTGGCGGTCATATTCTGATTGGCACGCCAAACGCAGCAAATATCGACCTAACCCAGCCCAATGTTTCCGATTACTATAACCCGGTTCATGTTCCCTATCACCTTCATCTCTATACTCGCAAATCTATTGAATCCTTGGGGTGTCGCCAAGGGTGGGAGCCTGTAGATTTCTTTGACCAACCTTATCACGATACACGCTGGTTCGGCACAAACTCTCGTGCTTGGAATGAGTATCAACGCCTTTTTGACGGCACGATCAACGTTATTTTTGAACCAATAAAACTATGGAAAGCGCTGACTTCCTACAAATTCATGTTCTACGCGATTTTTGGCTATTGGCTTAGTTTCAAAACTGAGATGGCGATCGCGTTCCGCAAAACAGGAGGTGATACTAATGTCACTTGAATTAAAAACAAGTAGTAGTCACAGGACTGGGAGCAATTACTGTTGTGGGAAACTCAGTAAAAGAATACTGGAAAAAACTGCTTGGGGATTACAGCGGCATTGGTTTGATTACTTTGACAGATGCAATTCCTCCCACAATAAATCTAAAGAATCCCGATTCAGCTTGCGATATTGATTATGTTCCGCAGCTTTGCCCAACTCAACGGGTAGAAGTTCTCTTTCTAATTCCTTTAGTTTCGCCGTTCACAATGTCACCTTGGCACTTTATATTTTTTAATGCTAACAAGCATTAAAAAATATAAAAAAGTTTTGTGAGCATCTTGCTGATTACATTTTTACAAATTAAATCCGTTACTCAGCTTATCGACTGATTTATAACTCATTCCAATCAAATCCCCAATCAAAATTTACTCATGACAACTGTACTCGACGTTAATTTAACCAATTCTTCTGCCCCTGCTCCAGTTGCTTTAACGACTAACCCAATTCTCACAGTCGAAGAACTTCAGAAAATATTGCCCCACCGCTACCCCTTTTTACTTGTAGACAAAATTATTGAATATGTTCCAGGGGAACGAATTGTGGGAATTAAAAACGTTACCTTCAACGAACCTCATTTTCAAGGACATTTTCCAGGTAAACCGATTATGCCTGGGGTACTGATTGTAGAAGCGATGGCCCAAGTTGGCGGCGTGGTGCTGACCCAGATGCTAGAGTCGAAAAGCGGACTATTTGTATTTGCTGGTATTGATAAAGTCCGGTTCCGCCGTCAAGTGATACCAGGCGATCAGCTGGTAATGACAGTCGAATTGTTGTGGATAAAACAGCGACGTTTCGGTAAGATGCAAGCGCGTGCTGAAGTTGATGGCAAGTTGGCTACTGAAGGCGAGCTGACATTTTCTCTAGTGGATTAACAACAGTGGAAACAAAACCCCTCGGAGTTTTCCTAAGCAGTATTAAGTTACTAGCAATCTCGTCTCCATCTTTAGGAGTTGTGGATGGAAGACCAGACAATTAACGAACAAACTAACATCCTTCCTGAGTCTTCATTATGGGAGGCAATTCCCGATGAAACTGCCGCCACCTATACCGGAGCTGTACTGAGTGGCTCGCTGGATATGGTATTTCCATTGCTTATAAAAGCTGTGGTTAATACTATGATGGATTATTTCACTACTGGTGTGATGGCTAACTTTTTTGGGAGCCTGGTTGATAATTTGTTTGGTATTGGGAATTCAGAACGCGATCGCGCTCCTACCCCTCCTGTCGAGTAACAAATTGTTTGCCGTCATTCCCAAATTAATGTCGCTTTTACGGAACCATGATATATGGGGAGACGACAAGTATGTTACTCGACAACCTTGCTGGTAATTACTCAATCGATATTCTAGACTTGCTCGGACTTATTTTACGCCCTCGCAGCATAGCACCGACACATGAGACAGCAGCAAACATCAATAAACCAATTCCAGAAGATGCTTCAGGCACAGGGGTAGGTTCGATAACGTAAGGGTTACGAATAAGATTTGCTAACCCCGATCCATCCGTCCCGATACCTGTAGAAGAAAGAAACTCCTCAAAAAAGTTTGTCAGATAGTCTATCTGCTGGCCAGTGATTTGGGGTGAACCTACGTTACTAGCAAACAAGTTTAGCGATGAAAAGGGATTAACAGACTGTGGAGTACCGTTAAAGTTTTGCAAGTTTCCCGACGTTTTGTCGATCTTAGCCACCCAACCATCAAAAGATCCAGCATTAGTACCCCCAAAAGAACCCTGAGTAATACCTGTAGCGTAGAGGTTCCCGGCGTTATCAGTGCTGATACCGTAGCCTTGATCAAATTCGGGGGTTCCATACTGTTGAATCCACACTTGATTACCATCAGTGTCAAACCGAGACACCCAGGCATCAAAAGACCCAGCATTGGTTCCTCCCAAGTTGCCGTTGGTATATCCTGTCAGGAAGATATTGTCGTCATTGTCGATGTTTAGGCGGAAAGTTTGATCGTCACCAGCAGAGCCAAATTGTTTAATCCACAGCTGGTTTCCGTCGCTGTCATACTTAGCTAAGAAGGGATCGTAAGACCCGGCACTCTCTGCTGCTAAGTCACCCAGAGTCCATCCTCCAGCGTAAACATTGCCCTGAGTGTCGGTGTCTACACCCCAAATCCAGTCAAAATCAGCAGTCCCAAACTGTTTAGTCCACTCAACGTTACCATCATTGTCTAGCTTGGCTAAGGCAGCATCATAAAGTCCGGCATTGGTTCCCCCAAAATCGCCTAGAGTCCATCCACCAGCATAAACACTGCCATCGTTGCTGACAGCAACGGCGTAAGGTTCGTCAAAAGCGGGACTTCCAAACTCTGTAAACCACTGGCGGCTGCCATTAGTGTCATACTTAGTCACCCAGAAATCATCTGTAACAAAATCTGGAGATGACCTAACAGTTATTCCCGATAGGTAGACATTGCTATCTTCGTCAATATCGAGGCTAAAGGCGGAATTAATTAGCTCACGTCCAAACTGCTGAATCCACTGCTGGTTTCCATTGCTGTCAAACTTAGCTACGAAGGCATCAGCACCTTCTGCTTGCTTGGGTCCCCCCAAATTACCTTCAGTCGTTCCGCCTACGTATATGTTGCCTTGAACGTCAACTTTGATACCATAAATTGTATCAAAATTGGCAGAGCCAAACTGTATAGTCTGCAATTGATTGCCATTGCTGTCATACTTCACTATTACCGGATCGCGAGAATCTCCGTTATTGGCTCCTCCTAGAGAACCAGTGGTTCCTCCTGCTACATACACATTGCCGGAAGTATCGGTGGCGGTGACAGGAGTTACATCAAAACCCGGAGTCCCCAATTGCTTAGCCTGTGGTAGGACTGGTCCTGGTGGTGGGGTGGAACCTCGGAATTGGAAATAGTTACCTCCTAGATTCAAATTAGAACTACCAAGCAAAAAGCCGACGACATCAAGTCCAGTTTGCTGTTGCTTGAGTAGCGCCGACCCAATCCCCAGGTCTACCAGCTGGTAATCGTTTGCGGTGCCGAATAACTGAACGAAATCCTGCCCAGAGTTGAAGTCAATAACTAAACCAAAGTCGTTTACACCTAAGGGGACATCTGGGTCGCCGTTGGCATAGTAGGGCCGGCTCCAATCCCCAAGAATAAATGTGTCGCTCCACGAACGAAAAGTGGGATCTTCTATTGCTAGATCGCCAATAAAAAAATCAATCTGTGGTTGATTGAGATTAGGTGTAAGAGGTTGATAACCAAGTAGAGTATCGTTTCCAGCGCGGCTATAGATGAGTTGGTTTAGTTTAAAACCTACGGCAACGTCGCTGTTAGGTGTGTATGTTTGAAGGGTAAAGAACGATTCAGCCACTTTATTTGATCTCCTCAAAGGCAATTGAATAGGACTTCAACGAATCGAAACACGCGCTTTTGTGCTGAAGTTGAGGTTTACTAGCAACTGCAAGAGTCTTCGTAAAAAAAAACTCCAACTGCCTGCTAATTGACACTAAAAGCTGCTGCAAGTCGGTTTTGGCTTGCATCACTCTGCTTTCAGGGCGCATGGAGATGTCAGGAACGCACAGTACCCCCAACTCCAGCGCAGCTGAAAGAGAATTGTAATTTTGTAAATAAAATACCAAGCAACCTAGTAGGATTACTTAGGTGCTTAATCTCGTAAGCCGCTGTAACTCTTTGTCTCAGCGCATCTTGGCATTACCACGATGAATATGTCCATAGTTCCCCGGTATCTTTACCGAAAAAACATATTCAGAACTTCCGTGCCATTAGTGTAAATATCTATCCTAATCGGCTGTAAACCAGATCACATCTAATAACTTTTACGAATAATACTTAAGATAGAGGTAATTTTCCATTTACAAAAACTTTATCGAAATGGCAGGCAATGGGGGACTAGGGGCTGGGGAGTGCCTACGGATCGATCCTCATGGTTGAAATAAGGAAAAAATCTGTTGGCTTTAGAGGAATTTTGGGAAAATATTTGCCAGCGAATTTGTTAAATGCTTGCTGGGATTGACTTTCAGCGTTTGAGGCTCTAAACATCCCTTCCGGTAGGCTAAAGCGTTCTAGCGTCAATACTTCTGGGATAAGGCAAACCTAACCCAATACGGTTCCCGAAGAAGTTAAAAATCCAAAACCTACAATTGTCAATTGGGGTGGCCAGGATATCTAGCCTGATGTCACCCCAATTTCCCAGTTTGTCTTCACGATAATCGCGATAATATGCGGAACTTGAGGGAGCAGAAACCAGGCGGGAAATTTTGGATTTGTATCACCCGCGCCAGAATCTCTAACAAGTTGGGGTTATGAAAACGGTTAAAGCAAGCTGAACAGGGGACACCACGTTATGCGATCGCTTTGACAAGCTCACTCAACCACTAACACCTTGCTCTCGTAACCTGGATCTGGAAGACACAGGGTATCCGCGCCCGATAAATTATATACAAGTGTGCATTGTAAGTAATACCATTCCTAAATCATGGCTATAATCGCTCAATAGCTGCAATATAATTACGAATTACTCAATATCAATGCCTTACCCTACTCTTCCTTCCAGTATCCGCGAAATCTTGCTTGAAGTGTTGTCTACACTACCTCTGCAATTGTGCATTGATTGCTGGGGTACAGAGCAACTATCATCCACAAGCACTAATAACCATCTTTCTAAATTCACATTGCAGATTCATCATCCCGGAGTAATCAGGATTCTCATTCTCACTCAAGATATTTTGGTGTTAGGTGAAGCCTATCTTCAGGGCTTTGTGGACTTTTCAGGTGACATCAACGACCTACTACGATTAGAGAATATTTCCTACTCCCACATCAAACGCAGCAAATTAATCAAGTCTTGGACTGAAGCCCTGACTTTACCCCAGTTACCTGTATCGCTTCAAGAAAATTCACCTTGGCAAAAACTTAAATTTGGCACTAAAGAACGTGACCAAGCAGTTATTCAACATCACTATGATGTCGGCAATGATTTTTACCGCCTTTGGCTCGATCCTTTGCTTATTTACTCATGTGCTTATTTTGAAAGTGAACAGATGAGCCTCAAAGAAGCTCAGGAAGCTAAACTTGATAGAATTTGTCGTAAGCTGCGGCTGAAATCAGGAGAGTATTTACTAGACATTGGCTGTGGCTGGGGTGCTTTGCTACGCTGGGCTATAAGCCATTACGGAGTGAAAGGTTATGGCATTACTCTGAGCAAAGAACAACTGGATTTTAATCAGAGAATAATTGAAAAAGAAGGTTTGGGCGAACAGATGCAAGTTGAGCTTTTAGACTATCGAGACTTACCCAAGCAGCCAACTTTCGACAAAATTGTTTCTATTGGTATGGTTGAACACGTAGGAGTTAATAACTATCCAATATATTTTCAGAATACTTTATCTGCTTTGAAGCCTGGAGGTTTGTTCCTTAACCACGGCATGACTGCGATGGAACAATCGGATGGTTCTAGTCTTAACGATCGTTTTATTGAGCGTTACATTTTTCCGGATGGAAAATTGTCCAATCTGTCTACCAATTTAGCTGCCGCAGAGGAAAGGGGATGGGAAATTGTCGATGTTGAAACTTGGCGATCGCACTACGGCAAAACTTTCAGATGTTGGGCTGCTAACCTAGAGGTAGCGATGGAGCAAGCGATCGCTTTAATCGGAGAACCGAAAGCGCGATTATGGCGGCTTTATCTGACTGGTTTTGCCCAATCCTTTGAACAGAACTATCTGGCAGTCTATCAAATGTTACTGCGACGGCAGGCTGATAAAGAATGGAATTTGCCTCTTACTCGTAAGGATTGGTTATGTTGAGTGCTTTGATAAAGCTACGGGGTTGCATCTATCCTAAATATTGATTAATTTAAGTTTCTATAAATTTAAGATTATGCTTACCATTCCTGGCTACAAAAATTTAATAAAAATTCACGAAAGTTCAAAAACAGTTGTATACCGGGGATATAGCGATCGCGATCGGCAACCGATTATCGCTAAATTTCTTCGGAAAGAGTATCCCGATTTAACGGATGTTGCCAAATTCACACATCAATATGAAATTACAAAAAATCTGAATTTACCAGGAATAGTTAAACCAATAAAATTACAAAAGCACAAAAACTTTTTGGTTTTAATATTTGAAGATTTTGGCGGAGAAAGCCTAAAAGATAATATTACATCTCAAAGGATAGAACTACTGGATTTCCTGCAAATAGCTATTCAACTTTCAGAAACAATTGGTCAAATCCATAAATATAAAATTATACACAAAGATATTAAACCTCAAAATATTATCATTAACCCTGAAACTGGTCTAGTAAAAATTACTGACTTTAGCATTTCATCCCTATTGTCTGTCGAGAACCAAACAATTAGTAATCCCAATTTGCTCGAAGGCACTCTTGCCTATATGTCACCAGAGCAAACTGGGAGAATGAATCGCTCAATTGATTACCGCACAGACTTCTATTCTTTAGGTGTCACCTTTTATGAAATGCTGACGGGTCAGTTACCTTTCCAATCTAGCGACCCGATGGAATTGATCCACTGCCACATTGCTAAACAACCAGAAATACCCCATGCTCTGAATAAAGACATTCCGCAAGCACTATCAGCGCTGGTAATGAAGCTATTATCTAAAACTGCTGAAGACCGCTATCAAAGCGCTTTTGGAATAAAAGCTGACCTGGAATGTTGTTTAAATCAGCTAAACAATACTGGAAGAATCGAATATTTTTCACTAAGTAAATATGATATTTCAGATAAATTTCAAATTTCCCAAAAACTCTACGGACGGGAAGCTGAAATTGCGGTGCTAATGAACGCTTTTGAAAGGGTTAGTCTAGGCACAACTGAAATCGTGCTAGTTTCCGGCTTTTCTGGTATTGGTAAATCCGCATTGGTAAATGAAATTCATAAGCCAATTGTGCGGCAAAGAGGTTACTTTATTAGTGGTAAGTTTGACCAGTTTAAGCGAAACGTTCCTTATGATTCTTTAATTCAAGCTTTTCAGAAATTAATGAGGCAGTTGTTAACAGAAACTGAGGAACAGATATTTGTCTGGAGAAGGAAACTTTTAAAATCTCTCAGCTCCAACGGTCAGGTAATCATTGAAGTCATTCCTGAGGTAGAACTTATTATTGGCAAACAGCCTCCTGTTCCTGAACTAGAACCCGCAGAATCACGAAATCGCTTTAACTTAGTTTTTCAAAAATTTATTAGTGTCTTTACTACTAAAGAACATCCGCTAGTTCTATTTCTGGATGATCTACAATGGGCTGATTCTCCTTCTTTAAAGTTGCTTCAGCTACTGATGACTACTCCGAATAGCCAATATTTATTAATGATTGGTGCTTATCGAGATAATGAAGTCAATGCAACTCATCCTTTGATGCTGGCTTTGAATGAAATTGAGGCTTATAGAACTGTTATAAATAATATTGCCCTTCAACCTTTAAGTATAAAATATGTCAATCAATTAGTTGCTGATACTCTTCATTGCTCAATAGAAAAAACAACCTTTTTAGCAGAATTAATATTTCATAAAACCCACGGCAATCCCTTTTTTTTAACCCAGTTTTTAAAGTCGCTTTATGAAGAAAATTTAGTAACTTTTAACTTAGATAGTAGTTACTGGCAGTGGAATCTAGAGCAGATTCAGACAATGGAGATCACAGATAATGTGGTCGAATTAATGGTTAAGAAAATTCAAAAACTTGGCCAGACTACACAAAATGTGATGAAGCTGGCAGCTTGTATCGGTAATGAGTTTAATTTAAAAATACTTTCTATTGTCAATGAAAAGCCACAGATAGAAACCTCCGATACTCTCCAAGAAGCGGTAAAAGAAGGACTAATTTTACCAATAGGTGATGCCTATAAATATATTCAATCTTATGTAGATGATGCTGATGGGACTAATACTAATCAGGAGATAGAAGTTTCCTACAGATTTTTACACGATCGCGTACAGCAAGCCGTTTATTCTTTAATACCAGAAGCAGATAAACAACAGGTTCATCTCAAAGTTGGACAGTTGATTATTATAAATGCTAGTGCTTCAGAGCTAGAAGACAAAATTTTTGATATTGTTAATCAATTAAATCTAGGTAAAAACTTAATTGCTTCTCAAGAAGAAAAATATTTCTTAGCAAAATTAAATCTCACCGCTGGCAGTAAAGCAAAATTATCTAGTGCATTTGAACCAGCTTTGAAATACATTACTGCTGGTATGGAGCTGCTAGTAGAACATAGCTGGGAAACCCAATATGATCTGACTCTATCTCTTCACATGGAGCGTGCCGACTGTGAATATCTGAATGGAAATATTGAAGAATCTGAAAAGTTTTTTGAAGTAATTCTAAATAAAGCAACTTCAAAAATAGAAAAAGCTAACGTATATATTAGTAAAGTTATTATTAAAACTGCGCTGGTCAAGCCGCAAGAAGCTGTTAAAATTAGCAAGGAAGGTTTGAGGCTGTTTGGCATTGACATTCCCGATAATGAAACAAAATTAAAAAGTCTAATAGATCGGGAAAACGAAATTTTAAAACTAAATATTAAAAACAAGAAAGTTACAGAATTAATTAACGCCCCTGAGATGACTGATCCAGAGCAAATCATTTTAACAAAATTGCTCACAAACACGATTATGCCTGCTCGCTTTGTAAATAAAGATTTAGCGTATGTAGTAATCTTAAAAACCGTAAATATATCTTTAACCTATGGCAATTCAAATGTAACATCTTTTGCCTATATGTCTTATGGATTAGCGCTGGCAGGGATTGATGAATTTGAAACTGCTTATGAATTTGGCTCTCTAGCTTTAAAGCTTAACGATAAGTTTAATAACTTAGCTTTGAAGCCACGGCTTTATTCAGTATTTAGTAACTATATTAATCATTGGAAAAATCATTTAAAAACTGATTATAAATATCTGAAGCATGGGTTTGAGACTGCAATTGAAGTAGGTGATTTTCAATGGGCTACTTACCTGGTTTTTTACTTGGTAGTAAAGCTTTTCATGAAAGGAGAGGCTTTAGATAGTTTATATCAAGAATATCAAAAATATAATGAATTCTTAAGGCAGAAGTCTGGAGCTTTTTATGATTTTTTAAAGTTGACGCAAGAAATTATCTGTATATTACAGGGTGAGACGATAAAGGATGAGAGTTTTGAACGAGAGAAGCATATAAACGAAATAAAAAAGCTTGCCGGAATTCAGATTACTTATTGTATTTTTGAGTCTCAGAGACTCTATCTATATGAAAATTATGCCGATGCCGTGGTAATGGCAAGAGAAGCTGAAAAATTGGTGTCGGCTGTATTTGCATCAATTTTAGTGCCAGAACATTATTTTTACTACACTTTAATTCAAGCAAATCTCTATCCGGGTTTGTCGGATATGGAGAAAGAGCCAGCAATGGAAAATATGTTGGCTAATACAGAAACGATGAGAAAGTGGGCTGAGTCGTGTCCGCAAAACTTTCTTCATAAATACTTACTGATGTCAGCTGAGTTGGCTCGAATTACTGACAAACCTCAAGAGGCTATGAATTTATATGAAAGGGCAATCAAATCAGCACAAGAAAATGATTACATTCAAAATGAAGCTATTGCTAATGAATTAGCGGCGAAGTTCTATTTGGCGAAAGGATTTGATTTGATTGCCAAAGCCTACTTTACAGAAGCACGTTATAGCTATCTAAAATGGGGCGCGATCGCTAAAGCAAAAGCTTTAGAAGAAAAATATTCCCAGTTCTATTCTGCCACTTCCATAACAAACACTAAAGAAGCTAAAGCTGGCAGTGTAGCCTCTACTAGCGGGGAAGCGGGAGCGTTAGATTTGACAACGATTGTTAAAGCTTCTCAAGCCTTGGCTGGTGAAATTGTTCTGAGCAAGCTGCTAGAAAAATTAATGAAAATTGTCATAGAAAATGCAGGAGCGCAGAAAGGCTTTCTCATTTTAGAAGAATCTGGCAATTTAGTTATTGCTGCTGAAGGGGCAGTTGATCAAAGTGAGATAAGTGTTCTGCAATATACTCCCATAGAATCTAGCCAAAAAGTTTCAATAGCGATTGCTAATTATGTCAAGAGAACAAAAGAAAATTTGGTTTTAAACGATGCCGTTAACGAAGGTTTATTTAAGTCAGATATTTATGTATTACAACATCAACCTAAATCTATATTATGTACACCGATTATTAAACAAACGCAACTGCTCGGTCTGCTTTATCTAGAAAACAATTTAACGACAAATGCCTTTACTCCAAAACGGCTGGAAGTTTTAGAAATTTTGTCTTCTCAAATTGCGATTTCTCTGGAAAATGCCAAATTATATGATGAGATGACTGCCTTAAATGCGGATCTCAAGCAAGAAATCAGTGAACGCAAGCAAGCAGAAGCGCAGTTAAGCGATAGCGAAGAAAGGTTCCGGATTATTGCCGAAACAACTCCAATCCCGTTAATCATCACCCGCATAACCGATGGTTTAGTTCTTTACGCAAACGATGTTTGTAGTTCCAGTTTGGGTGTATCAACTAAAGAGTTAATTGGTCGCAAGGCTCCCGACTTTCAATACTACCCCACCGAGCGGCAAAAAATTGTAAAAATACTTGCTCAGAATGGCTACGTTCACAACTACGAATTACTGGCAAAGAAGCTAGACGGAACGCTATTTTGGATTAATCTATCTATTCAACCAATTACATTTAATGGCGAACGAGCGATGCTCAGTGCGTTCTTTGACATTAACGATCGCAAGCGGATGGAAGAACTTAAAGACGAATTTTTAGCTAACACTTCTCATGAACTCCGCACCCCACTTAATGGCATTATTGGTATTGCCGAATCTCTAATTGATGGTGCAACTGGAAAACTACCTGAAAAAACCATTTCTAACCTAGCAATGGTGGTATCAAGTGGTAGAAGATTGTCTAACTTAGTCAACGACATCCTCGATTTTGCCAAACTGAAACACCGGAATTTAGCGCTGCAAATCAAGCCAGTAGCAATGGACGCGATCGCTAACGTCGTGCTTACCCTCAGCCAACCTCTCATCGGCACAAAACCTTTGCAACTGCGAAACTCAATTGATTCCTTAACTCCCCCCGTTGATGCTGATGAAGATCGCTTGCAACAGATACTCTCCAACTTGGTTGGAAATGCGATTAAATTTACAGATACTGGTGTAGTCCAAGTGTCGGCTAAGTTAATAGAATCTAGCATAGAAAGTGAAGAGTTAAATCTAAACTCTTCAACTGAAAAATCTCTTACCCCTTGCTTAGAGATTTCAGTGTCTGATACTGGCATTGGTATCCCCGCAGATTCATTAGACAGAATTTTTGAATCTTTTGAACAAGCTGATGGCACAACCGCCAGAGTTTACGGAGGAACTGGCCTTGGTCTTGCCATCACTAAACAACTGGTAGAATTGCATGGCAGTAAAATTTGCGTTGAGTCCACCGTTGGTAAAGGCTCCCGGTTTAGCTTTACTCTGCCACTTTCACAAAATGTAGAGATACCAACAACATCCTTACATAAAACTCCCTCACTCACAAAATTTAAAGAGTTACCGGAGATATCTAAGTCGAAACTTAGTATTCAAGACGATAGTACCCAGCAAGATTTAACAGAAATCAAGACTAATGAAGGAGATTTTAAAATATTAATAGTAGATGATGAGCCTATAAATATACAAGTTTTAGTTAACTACCTTTCCGAGCAAAACTACACAATTAGCCAAGCCTCAAACGGCATCGAAGCCTTGTCAATAATTGAAAACGGCTTAAGACCCGACATGATATTACTAGATGTAATGATGCCGCGAATGACAGGGTATGAAGTTTGTCAAAAAATCCGCGAACAGTTTTCACCATCAGAACTGCCTATATTAATGTTGACCGCAAAAAATCAAGTATCAGATTTAGTGGAAGGATTCAACTCAGGGGCTAATGATTATTTAACTAAACCTATCTCAAAAAATGAACTTTTAGCGCGAATTAACATTCATCTTCAACTGGCTAATTTGGAGGCACTGCAACAATCTGAAGAGAGAGAGCGGGAGAAAGCGCAACAGTTAGAACTTACTTTACGGGAATTACAACGTACTCAATCTCAACTAATTCAAGCAGAAAAAATGTCTGCTCTTGGGCAACTGGTAGCAGGAGTAGCTCACGAAATTAACAATCCTGTAAACTTCATTTACGGTAATCTCAGCCATGCAAATAGCTATGCTCAAGACTTACTTAAACTCTTGGAACTCTATCAGCAACATTATCCCAATCCTGTGCCAGAAATTGTTTCCCAGGTGGAGGAAATTGAGCTGGAATATTTGAAAGAAGATTTGCCAAAAATTATCAACTCAATGGAGATGGGAGCTGAGCGCATTAATCAGATTGTGCTATCTTTGCGAAATTTCTCCAGGCTAGATCAAGCCGAAATGAAGGCAGTTGATATTCATTCTGGGATTGATAGTAGTTTGGTTATTTTGCAAAGTCGCCTGAAAGAAAGACCCGGACAGCCTGAGATTCAAATTATCAAAGAGTATGGTGATTTGCCCCTTGTGTATTGCTACGCTGGACAATTAAACCAGGTATTTATGAATCTGCTTACTAATGCGATTGATGCTTTGGAAATGGTGGGTGAGGACTGGAAAATGAGCAATGGGGAATTTCCAATCCAAAATCAGGCGATGTTTTGGGAAAAACCGGAGGTTGGAGGAAGAACCAGTCATCCCCCGAATCCCTCATCAATCTCCCCTAAAATTGCTTCAAAATCAGGCGATGTTTTGGTAAGAATTAATTTCCCCCAAAATCGAGCCGAAATTCAAAATCGGGAGATTCGGATTTGTACCGAAGTTTTAGAAGGCGACCAAATAGCGATCCGTATTGCCGACAATGGGTTAGGAATTCCGCCGGAAGTACAGCAGCGAATATTTGACCCCTTCTTTACGACTAAACCTGTAGGGAAAGGTACAGGACTAGGCTTGTCTATCAGTTATCAAATTGTGGTGGACAAGCATGGCGGTCAAATAGAGTGTCTGTCCACACCAGGGAGAGGAACAGAGTTTATCATTATCGTTCCTATTCGACAAAACTGCCTCTAATAAAATGAATTCCTCGCATTGGTGTAAAGGTTGGAAACTACTAATTTGTTTCTTGTTTTTGAATGCTTGTACTGCCAGCAATGCTAATGCGGCAATACTAGCGATCGCTTGTTTAGCCAGTTCAATTTTATCTTGTTACAAAGAAGCTACAGCATCCGGCAGGCTTACAGACTAAAACCCTTTCTCATTTTGGCAGAATCTCTAAGTTGCCGCTGCATCAATTCAATGATGCCTTCATCTAAATCTTCAGCTAAATCGAAAACAACAATATTACAATCATCGCCTTTAGCATCTTTATATCTCCGCGTATCGAGATTATCAAAATATTTGACATTAACGCCTTTACCTAACCCAATAATTAGGATTTTTATAATGCGGTGATCCTCAACTTTCAGAGTGCTTTCGGTTATAAACTGCTCAAAAGCAAGAGGATCGTCAAATTGTCCATCGGTGTAGATGATAAAGAAAGCTCCTTTTTCATTGCCGTCTTTAATGTCTTTAAGGGTAACTTTCTCCCGTCCATTGAGCCACATATCAAAGCAGTGCCGGAGAGTAGGCACTACAAAGCTATTGGCATCCGGGCGATTTTCCAAGAATATATCTTCCACATTGTCTGCATCTGAAATCATATAGAAATTGCCTCTATATTTATTCAGATTAAACGTAGTTGCATAAACTTGTTCGCAGATTTTAACCTGCGCGTCGCTGCCATCATCTCTTTCTAAAATCGTTGCCACATGGCCTGTGATTAACTCTTCCAAAAGCTTCCAACGTGTCTTTTCACCTCCATCTTTTTTTAGAGTCGATGCACTCTGGTCAATTAACAGAAATACATCTCTGTTATAAATTCGACTTAGTGGATCTGCCATCATGCCCTCCTGTAAAGCTTCTTCTTTTTCGTTAACCCAATTTAAAGTAAATACTTGCTCGTAAATCCGATTACTAACTTTCAGAAAATCATCATTATTTCTAGCCACTAATCCTGATATTAGCAAATCCCAATGCTTAGGATCGTTTTGTTCAAACTCAATTTTGTCTTTATTTAGAATTTTTCTATAAAGACTTAAAGCTGCCAGCTTTTCTAACTTCTGGCTAGAATCAACTCGGATAAACCAATTTTCAATTTCTTCTAGGTGCGATAACCTATAGAGTCTATCTTGCCGCCTCCAATCTTTGATAACATTACTTATTACTAGCTTTTCAATGTACTCTTCTATATCAGTGCTGTCTTGTATTTTACGTCCCACGGCAACTAAGTGACAAAGAGCCTGAGTAAGAAATGGTTGCCCTCCCGTCCAATCTAAGATGTAGGAAAGGACTGTTTGCGGGTCGTCGGTAACGTCTTCGAGTCCTTGCCAAAGCGGGTTACAATTGCTTTCTAGCAGTCCTCCTAGTTCAATGCGCTCTCCCAAATTCAAAGCAACCTTATAATCAGTTACCAGGTCTGTAGGTCTGGCAACGCCAAGCAGAACAAACGCCAGTCTCCGGAGAGCAACTGGGCGATCGCTTTGGGAAAGAGACTTAATAAACCCGATAAAACTGTTCTGCTGTTTGTAACCAATTATGTTTTGAATTTCGTCAATAAAAATAATTAGCTTTTTGTCATCTTTCTTTTTAAGGATATGTTCAATTAGAAAATTTTTAAATCTTAGTTTTGGATCGAGGTCTGGGGTTTCATTCCAAGTAGCATTGAGTAATTTAACCCAATAGTTATCTGCGTCTATATCAGATATTTGGCGGCAGATTTGATTAAGAAGGCTGTAATAAAGGGTTTCGTCAGATTCAGCACTACTACTGAACTCTTGAAAGTCAAGTTGAATACAGATAAATTCCTCATCAGGCAGCTGTCCAATTGTCTTTACCATCAAGCTAGTCTTCCCGGTTTGGCGGGGAGCTAGGATAAAACACATTCGACTGCTTACGCGATTTAGTTGGGTAAATTGACGCAGTTTCTCATCTGCATCTCTCTCCACATAAGTCTGTTCTGTTAGCGGGATACCACCTGCCTCAATCCGATAAAAGCTGTCTATTCCATTAATGCCCATTAGCCACCTAAAGATTGTTGGTAAAGTTTCAAATATGTCCATTATTAAAGTATTTTTGATATAGTTCAATAACCTTTACAGCATCCTCATCAATTTTAAGCAATCCTGCTTTGGTTAGTTGATATTTAGCGAGGTCGTCATTACAGTTATCGCCCTTGAGAATCTTTTGAAAGCAATGGAAGAGGTTTTTATTATTTTCCAAAAGTTCTGAGGCTCTAGATAAGTAATCCCAAAAAGGGCCATCTGTTTGAGTTGCTTTGTTTTCTAGTTGTGGAAAAGTCATTCCTTGACTAATTTGATAAAGTGCCTGATTGACTAAAGCCGGATGTCCTCCGGTCAGCTTCATCAGGAACTCAACTTCCGGTTTTGTTAAAGGCGTGGGTAAGTTGTATTTTGTAGAAAGGTCTACTATTTGCTCTTGGCTAAATTCTTTTAACTCTACTACTGTGCCTACATTTTGAAGAACTGAGCCTCTGATTCCCAGGATAGAGTATGGTTCTGTGGAGTAGGCAATCACAATACTAGGCCAAATAATCGGAGCTTGGCTTACGACTTTCATCCGTTTTTCATTCCAAGAGCGCAGAAATTTTAGGAATGGGTCTTGAGTAGGTTTACCTAAAACTTCATCTATGCCATCTATTAGTAAAGTTTTCGGATGTTTTATGGGTGTAAAAATATGGTCGTGCAAATAGTTGGCACAGTTTAGTTGTGGGGTTAAATTTGGGTTCCAATGCTCTTTTAAATCAGGCAATTTTTTTAAATCATTGAGTCCGCGTCTTTGCAGTGCATCGCTAAAGGTTTTGATGAGCGCACTTGTGAACTGATACAAGAGTGTATCTAGGTCGTTAAATACATCTGTATAAAAATATTCGTCTCCTCCTAAATCAACAAAGCCAACTATATGATTTTGTTGCTTTTCTAAAAAGTATTGGATTCGCCGCAATAGGGAGGATTTACCCATCTGCTTAGGCGCTCTTATTCTGATAAAGGGTCTAGAGCCTTCTCTACTTGCGCCGAGTTTCAAATTTTGGATACAAATTTCATCTGCTTCTCGTTTCAAATATAGTGGGGAATCAAGAGGGACAATTCCTGTCAGGGGAGTAATTTGCTTTGGTTCATCAACTTTTTTGTAATGACTGTATTCTAACCAAGTAATTTTATAGGGATTGTTACCTTTACCTTGACGCTCCATAAAAATGCGCCCAGCTTCCTGAAGTCTTAGGAGTTTTCTTCGAGCTGTGGCAGTGGAACAATTAAGGGCATTTTTCTGACAAAGTTTGGCAAAGTCATTTTGACTTAGATAGGCGCTTCCTTTGCCATCTATTAATTCATTTTTCAAAATTTTCCAATATTCTTCTTCTTCAACGGTTAAGGGTTTTATCACTTTCGGGGTGGACATAAGCTTTGAGCGGATTCACTTAAACTATTGTAAATGGTTGAAATTCAAAATTTTTATGCTAATGCTTCAGGTAATGCTTCAGGTTTTGAAAAATATGCTTTATTAATGCCTATGATTGCTTCAATAATTGCTTTAATGCGTCGCCAAAATGAAGTAATGAACTAAGGTAATTTTCCGGGATTTTGTTTATGAATAGAGTTATCAACTCCACGATAGTTTCACAAAGGAAACGATGGTTTTTTTCTTCTGCACTATGAAAGCGTCTTGTAGGTATGGTTGGGTTCGGAATGCCGAAAGCAACACTCTGCAAGGGGGAACTATTAAACAGTCTAACGAGATTGAAGGGGTGCCGTTGGGAAAGCCAATCTCTATGTTTAGGGGGATTGGAAGGGGTTTGGTTCCCGAAACTGGAGGTGCGTAAGTTTTATATTTTGCAGCATTGGGAAGAATGGGAGGCTCCTCTCAGCTTTCATTCCCAGTCCCAGCTTGGGAACGAGGATAAATGGTTGGTCTTTAAAAGCTTAGTTTGCTGTGTTTTGGGCGTGATTTTCGCGTTTTTGGAATGAAAACCTTCCCTAATATGCCACTTCAAGGCGCGTCGGGTCGCCAGCCGCTTCAAGCGCCATCATTCAAACCAATATATGTGGTGGTTGGTGGTGGTCTGCTGGCCGGTGGTTATCTGTTAGCTGCTTTCGGTTTGCCGTTCAATTTACCGTCTTCTGTGCCAAAGCCTAGCACCAAGGAGCGCAGCCTCTTATGTTCTGAGATGGTACAGCCGAAGGCGGTGCTGTCGCGGGAGCAGTTGGCGCAATTGATGACTGTGCCTGAACGCAGTCAACGCAGCAAGGTGCAGGAGATTGTCAAGCAGCCTTATTGCAGGTTGCCGGGTTTGAGTATTCGTGTGGGGGCGACGACTGAACGGGAGCTTTATCCGTTGTCGTTTGACCCGCAGACATCGCTACTTGTTCTCTATGAGAGACAAACTTACGTAGGCTATGGATTTAAACGTTTTTAGGGTGGCGATTCAATACTTCTGGGCTAGTAATGTTCAGTCTCAGGAGATCCCCCCAACCCCGTCTCAGGAGATCCCCCCAACCCCCCTTAAAAAGGGGGGCTTTTCTCTCGCCTTTTTAAGGGGGGCCAGGGGAGATAAAGCTTTAACCCAGAGGTGTTGGGTAGCGATACTGCTAATGCAGTCGCTTCGCTACGCATCAATATTACTTTTGATTGTTGGTTGCACGAAAAAACCTCCTACGGAAGCGCCTAGGGAGATCAAGCTTTACCAAAATTGGGAACTGCAACCGGGTCAAGTTGTGGGGGGCCATGCGGTGGTTAGCGGTTTGGGTGATTTATCCATTGCTTTGAAGGGGGATGCGGTGTATGCGCCGTTTGATGGTCGGGTGCAACCCCACAACTCAAGTTGCGTGATTTTTTCCAGTGAGGAAATTCCAGTTTATTTGTTTCGCTTGTGTGGGTTGCGATCGCTTAATTTTGGTTTCCTCAGTGCAGGTGACACTATCGGTAGCGGTAAAGAGTTGCAGATTGCGGTGCTAACACGGCAACCGGATGGTCGCTGGGCTTTGGTTGAGCCTTCTAAGAAGATTATCGAGCAAATGTTGTTGCGGTAAGTCAATGTCAGTAACGTTTGATTCCCCGAACTCCCCATAAATTGGGGGCTTTGTTCAAGTTGCATATTGACTAATTTCGCTAATTAATTACACAGGGCTATGAAATTTCATTTTGCTAAATTGATCGGCAGTTTCTTAATGTTGCTGCTGGGAAGTCAAGCTGCTGTAAGCTTAAAGGTGCTATCTGAGGAGACAGAAAGTGTTGCTTTTAACCCAACGCCTGTCACCCTAGATTTTGGGGTTGAGGCTACTGAACCTACAGCTAAGACTGATACGACGAGTGATGATGCAGAGAAATTAAATGCGATCGCTTCCAAAACTGCATCAAAGCTATTTGCTACTAAAAAATCTCCTGGTAGCATCGCTATAGGAGCCGCAGAGGGCAACTTCACTCTGACTGGCGAAACCACATCCTTGTATTTTGGTCATACAGATCCGGGCAACCATGTTGTAAATAGGGGATTTTGCAGCTGGAATCGCGCCAAAAATCTAACTTTGCAAGAGGCAAATCGGCGTTGTCTTAGGGCGCTGCAACGTCAAGGAGCATCCACAGAAAGAAGACTCAAAGCACTCTCAATTGACGCATCAGCCCACGCTGAAGCTTTGGTAAATGGAACTGATTTGTGGAACCAATCTAACTCTGCTGGCCCCAAGTTTGCTTCAGCATACCAGAAAGCTTTGAAGAAAGGACTCAAGGGAAGGCGTGCTTATACATATGCACGAGTTGAAGCATTCCGCAGGCGAAATGGACTTCTTGATGCTAGTGGACTATTTGGTATTTGCACTAGAGAACCTTACTATCGAAGCCGACTTATCGGCTATCCTCCCTACTCAGAATCTTGGCGATGGAATTGCATTGCTCTGGATCAAGAACGGCGAGTCAAAATAGTTAGCAAAGCTTTAAGGCAGAATATTCAGAAGGCTACAATACCCTCAGCCAAACCTTCTTTAAAAAGGGAGGCGGTAAAAGACAAAAGTGAAGAAAAACAGGAAAGTGATGTAGCGGCGATTTCTTCCGATAATACAAGTCGCCAAAAAATATCTTCAGTAAACCCGCCATCTTTACAACAGTCTAGCGATCCAAATTCTGTAGCGTTAAGCTTTGAACCTGCGGTGGAAGCGGTTCCCATTGCATCGGCGATGGTATCTAGTGAAGATGCGATCGCTACCGATGAACACCAGATAGATTTAAACGTCACAGAGCAAAACGCAGCAAATAACTCGCCTGTACTTCTATTTGACCCTTTCGTAGAACAAATTCCCATCTCGTCCGCCCAACAATCGAACGCCCAAAAAGTTACGGATGCAACTTTTTCCAGCATTGATGACTGGACACCCAACCTGAAAAAGACACCAAAAAGGGGCGATTATCTTGCAGGTTATGGAGTAACATCTTCTTATGGCAGACGGGTGCATCCGGTCACTGGAAAAGTACATTTTCATGGCGGAGTAGACTTGGGAACTCCCATGAATACCCCCATCTACGCCATTGGTAGACCTGGAACAAAAACAGGTTTGTGGTGTTGGATAGATGCTAATGGTGGGGGGCTGGTGGCAACGATGACCTCTCCATCTTTCCCGTCTTTGAAGTTTGATGCTCTCCATCTATCTTGGTGTAAATCTATTACCAATGGCCCCAAGATTAAGGTAGATGCTGGATCAATTATCGGCGGTACTGGTAACTCAGGACGCAGCACTGGCCCGCATCTCCATTTCCAGGTGCGCGACTTGAAGACGGGCAGAAAAATATCTCCCAACAAAGGACAATTATCGTCGGTGTTAACTGGAAAGTCGGCTAAACCATCTAATAAATAAGTTGAGAATAATTGTAGGTTGAATTGAGGTAAATTAACTCAACCTACGCTCTTAATTAAAATAATTTACTATAGATAGCCATCCTATTTAAGTAATGAGATGTCAGCCTTTCAGATACCCGACTTCTTAGAGAAGTCGGGTATCTCGCCTTCACGAATCATTTAGGGGTGTTATATTTTCTGGACTATATGCGATCGCTTATTTTTTTACGCATTGTTACTTAGGTTACATAATTAAGTTTGTAAAATTGATAACAGTATATTGAGGTTGAACTGGTGTGAGGAACTATGGTTAAGCCTGCAACTACCAGCGACTACGTGCGATCGCTTGCAAGTAATTTCTGGTTGGGTTTGTTACTTTCTAGCGCTGTAATGCCTTTTCTGCCATCGTCAGCGATCGCAAGTGAAGTTCAACAGGCTGGCGTGTCACCGGAAGCATCAACAACTGATGAAGTTACCCCGGTTGCCGAACTTACGATAAATGAAGTAAAAATTGATACGGACATTCCAGACGGTTTAATATCGCAGTCTGCATTAGAAGAGGTTACTCCTGCTGGTAATGTAGCCCAACCATTGCCAATTGATGATGTAAATTCCCCTACCGATTTTAATTTGGAATCGGAAGAAAACATCGATGCAGCGATGGAACAAGTTACCAATGTTTCGCAATTGCGAGATGTGCAACCGACAGATTGGGCGTATGAAGCATTGCGAAGTCTTGTAGAACGTTACGGTTGTATAGCAGGATATCCTTATGGCACCTTTCGCGGCAATAGAGCTTTAAGTCGTTATGAATTTGCTGCTGGTGTAAATGCTTGTTTGCAGCAAATTGAGAAATTAATTGCCGTTAGTACGGCTGATTTTGTCACCAAAGAAGATTTAGCGACACTGCAACGATTAATTAGTGAATTTGGCACAGAATTAGCAACGCTACGCACTCGCGTGGATAATTTGGAAGGTCGCACCAACTTCTTAGAAGAAAATCAGTTTTCTACTACTACTAAACTCAGCGGTCTTGCCTGGTTTAATGTTACTGGAGCCTCTGCTAGTGATGATATTACAGTTGAAGCCGCAGGTTCTCTTACGCCACTCGTACTGAGAAGTCCCGGACGCGATGCGAATTTCAGACCGATTCAGCAAAAAATAAAAGATGATCCTAATATCACTCTGAGCAATTTGGTGTGGCTAACGCTGGAAACGTCTTTTACTGGTAGAGATAGCTTGGTTACTCAGTTAGCTGCGGGTAATGGAGATTCACCAGCTAACGCCTTTGCTTCTGCGGGACTTTACAACACATTTGGAACACCATTTCTTGACCAGACGGCGGGTGTCCAAGGAGACAACAATGATGTCATTGTGCGGGAATTGTTTTACAGCTTCCCTCTCCGGGAAAATATTCAGGTAGTGGTAGGGCCTCGGATTAACTGGTATCGCTACTTTGACAACAATGCTTTCAGCTTTTTCTTGACGGGTGCAACTAGCTTTAACTCTAACGGCAGCACTTTATTAAATACCATTGACCGGGGTGCAGGTGCAGCTGTTTTGTGGGATATTAATCAGCAGTTCAAGCTGCGCGTTGCTTATTTAGGTGAGAGTAATGAATTTTTACCCAGTGGGATATTTAACACCGCATCCGACCCGCGCAAAGGTGTATTTAGCCCCACTAACACCGCTACGGCTGAGTTAACTTTCTCGCCTATTGACAGAATTAATCTCAGATTGATTTACAACTATTCCAATATCGACCCGTCTTTCCCGATTTTCGACCAAAACGGCAACATCACTGGGTTTGGAATTGGCGGTGCGCCGGGAGAACCAATTTATGGGGTAGCTGATGATGGTTTTGGTGGTTCGATTAATAATGCGATCGCGCACACCTTTGGACTAAACTTTGATTGGTTAATTACCCGTGGTGTTGGTGTCTTTGGACGCTATAGCTACGGGAGTACCAACATTGACCCCAAAACCCCAGGTCGTGGCGGTGGAGATATTAACGCCCAATCGTTGCAATTAGGGCTTGCTTTCCCCGATTTAGGTAGAAGAGGTGCGTTGGCAACAATATCTTACCTGATACCGTTCTCCGTATTGGATGGTCGTAGATTCTTGGCTGCTGGTGGCGGTGATGGTGGCGTTCAGTATGAGGTTGAAGCCGCATATTTCTTCCCCATAACTCAGAATATAGCGATTGTTCCCGCCTTTTATTTCATTGGCAACCCGAACAACTTCAGCGACAACCCCAATATCTATGTGGGTAACTTGCGAACGCAATTTAGCTTCTAGTTTTGTTTACTTTTTATTCGCTTTGACAAAAGTACCCCGCAAGCAAGTTGGGTTTCGCGCGAAACCCAACTTACAATTTTTCTAGTGTCAACGTTTCCCCTTAAAATACGGCACACCCAAAGCAGCGGGAACATCACTGCGAGGGGTACGTTGCAACAACACCACTAATGTAAGAACATAAGGCAGCATCAGCAGAAACTCATAAGGCAACTCCTTTGAACCTAATGCTTGTATGCGAAACTGTAAGGCATCGGCAATGCCAAAAAGCAATGCCCCCCAAAGCGCCCGCGCAGGTCGCCAACGGGCAAAGAATACTAAAGCAACAGCTATCCAACCGCGTCCGGCGGTAATTCCCTCCCGGAATATGTGCAGCTGGGCGACTGTCAGGACTGCGCCACCCAAACCTGTTAGCGCTGAACCCAGCAATAAGCTTGCATAGCGGGTGCGTTCCACATTAATTCCGGAGGTGTCGGCGGCGGCGGGATTTTCCCCTACGGCGCGAATTTGTAAGCCCCAGCGAGTCCGAAATAGGAGAAACCAGCAACAGAAAACCAATGCCACGCTGATATAAACCATGACATTGTGGGTAAACAGCAACTCACCGATGATGGGAATCTGCGATAAAACTGGCAAGGGCAAATCTACTAAACCTGTAACTCGCGCCGTCAGGGAACCAAACTGCTGTCGGTAGAGATAGGTTGTTAATCCCTGACCAAACAGTACCATTGTGACTCCTGCTACTACTTGGTCGGCTTTGAATGTCACCGTCATTACTGCCATTAGCATCCCCATCAACATTCCCGCTAGTAGTCCCGCACCCAAACCCGCCCAAGCGCCGATAAGCGGTAGTTTTGCAGTGTTCTCTAGTTCGTAGGCAACTGTAAAGCCTGCCAGTCCTCCGACTAGCATCACGCCTTCGAGTCCCAGGTTTAACACTCCCGCACGTTCGGTAATAATTTCTCCCAATACGGCGAGTAATATGGGGACAGCGAGGCGAATACCTGCTGCTATTAAGGCAATTAGGAAACTCCAGGTGAGAATTTGTTCCCAAGGCATAAAGGTAAAAAATGAAAGAATTCTCTGTTTCTTGGGCCTTTTTACTTGTTGCGAGCGATCGCATCCCCGACAATTACAAATAGCACCACTAGCGCTTGTATCACTTGGGAAACGGCAGCTGGCACTTGCAAGGAAACTTGCAACCCTTCTGCGCCAATTGTTAAGGCAGAAAATAACACAGCTGCGATTAACACGCCCACTGGATGCAACTGTCCCAGTAAGGCTACCAGAATCCCGCTAAACCCATAACCTCCAGAAATGTTCCCCTTCAGGCGCGTGTAGGTGTAACTTACCTCGATAATCCCAGCAACGCCAGCCAGTGCGCCACTCAGCATCAAGGCGGTGAAAATGCTCCTCGTAACGTTCATTCCAGCTGTGCGGGCGACGCTGGCGCGAGAACCAACTGCCCGCAACTTAAATCCCAGAGGTGTGCGCCAAAGCAAAATATATATTACCAATACCAGTACCAGCGCCAGCACTACGCCCAGATGCAGCCGTCCGCCAAACACGGTTGGAATTTGTGCTGCTGCACTAAATTGCGTTGACTCTGGCAAAAAACCATTCGGATCTCTTAAGGGACTGCGGGCGACATACTGAACTAGCAAGATGGCAATATAATTCAACATCAGGGTGCAGATGATCACATTCATGCCCCGCTTGATGTGCAGCAATCCGGCGATTCCACTCCACAGCATTCCGCCAATTCCGCCTGCAATTAGCATTAGGGGAATTAGTAACCAAGGAGATAAGTTGGGCAGTGTCAGGGCGACAATGCTGCCACATAATGCGCCGATATAATACTGTCCTTCTGCGCCGATATTCCAAACTTTACTGCGGAAGGCAACTGTTAGCCCTAAGCCAATAATTAATAAGGGTGTGGCTTTGAGAATTGTTTCTGTAAGTTGGCGAGTTCCCCCAAATGCCTCAAACACCATCACCTGATAAGCTTTTAAGGGATTAACTCCAGCTAGGGCAATTAATATTCCTCCCAAGGCGAGGGCGAGGATTGCGCCGAAGAAAGGCTTCATGCGATTTCCCCAACCAGCAAGAGGTAAAAAAGAAAATGGTTTTTGTTTGTGTTTCTTTTTAGTGTTTTCTTTTAATTTTTCAATTACCACTCTCCCTCCTGTTTAATTTTTAATGTTTTCCTGCCATCATTAATCCTAAGTAGCGGACATCAGCATTAGCATCAACAATACCCGCGATCGCGCCTTCGTAAAGTACAGCGATGCGATCGCTTAAATTTAATATCTCTTCGAGTTCTGTGGAAATCAGTAATACTGCTGCACCTGCATCTCTTTGGGCAATTAGTTGTTGATGTACGTACTCAATGGCGCTAATGTCTAATCCCCGTGTTGGTTGGGCGGCTAAGACAATTTGAGGACTGCGCGAAAGTTCTCTAGCGATCGCTACTTTCTGGGCGTTTCCACCGGAGAGTTTCCCGACGTAGGTGTGGGGGCTGGGGGTGCGAATCAGGTAGCGTTCCACTAGCTGGGTGCAGTGGCGGACAATTGCAGCTGGACGCAATAAGCCTTTTTTGTTGAATGGTGGCTTTTGAATATCCCGTAAAACTAAGTTATCAGCAACGCTAAAATCTGGAATTAACCCCATTGTGTAGCGGTCTGAGGGAATGTGGGCGAGGGTGCCATTTAGATTTATTTCGCCGCGTATTGGACGTAAAGATGCGATCGCTTCCTCTAATTCTCGCTGTCCGTTACCATCGACTCCAGCAATTCCCACAATTTCTCCGGCATTAACTGCGAGATTTATTCCCCGTAATGCTGGCAACCCTCGGTCATTTTCTACCCACAAATCACGAATAATTAATGGGGGATTGGGGATTGGGGATTGGGGATTGGGGACTGGGGATTGGGAATTGGGGGTTGGGAATTGGGGACTGGGGATTGGGGATTGGGACTGTCTCTCAACTCTGATAACTTTATTAACTTCACGTCCTACCATCATTTGAGCTAATTCCCGCTCATTTGATGCAGATGTTAACACTGTGGTAATTGTGCGTCCATCTCGCAGTACAGTTACGCGATCGCATATTGCCAAAACTTCTTTTAATTTATGACTAATAAAAATGATTGATGTACCCCCAGCAGCCAAATTTCTCAATGTCTGTAAAAATCCCTCTACTTCCTGGGGAGCCAAAACTGCTGTAGGTTCATCTAATATTAATACTTTCGCGCCTCGATAGATGGCTTTGAGAATTTCCACCCGTTGCTGTTCTCCCACGGATAGCTGCCAAACTTCTGCTGCTGGATCAATTTGTAAGCTATACTGTTCTGCTAAGTTTCGCAGACGCTGATGGAGTTTTTTCGGGTTTTCTCGGATTAGCGGTTGTCCAGATTGTCCCAAAACTAAGTTGTCTGCAACCGTGAGACTTTCTACCAGCATAAAGTGTTGATGTACCATGCCGATACCGGATGCGATCGCTTCCCCTGGAAAGCGAAATTGCACCGATTTCCCCTCCAAAAAAATCTCCCCTTCATCTGGTTCATACAAGCCGCAGAGAATATTCATCAGCGTCGTTTTCCCCGCCCCATTCTCTCCTAAAAGAGCATGAATTTCCCCTAATTGCAACTCAAAGTTTACCCTATCATTGGCAACGATTCCAGGGAATTTTTTAGTAATGCCCCGCATTTCTACTACAGGAGTTTGCATAATTGCTAATGGTTATAGCAGTCCTATTTTCTCCGTGAATGTTGTTAAGGCAATTAACTACCCTAAACGCGACCGGGTGCAGAGGAAAGCGGGTGCATATCGCTATTTTGGCACAAACGGAACTTTGAGTTTACCTGAAGAAATTTCCTGGCGCGCCTCTTCTATTTTTTTCAAAGTTTCGTCTCCCAACTTATCTTTGACGGTGGAATTAGTATTCACCTGAACCACATCTTCAGCAACGGAAAGCCGATAATACTTGTTAGCAAATTTTCCAGATGTTGTGTCATCTAACATCTGCTTAAAGATAGGTTCCATATTCCACAGCACATTAGCAGCAACCACATTTTGACCCAAGGCAGTCATATCTCCCACATAACCTGTAGCATAGCCTCCCTTTGCTTTGGCGGCTTCAATTGTTCCCAAAGTTGGCGCTTGACCGCAACCAATCCAGTAATCTACTCCCGTTTCTGCTTGTGCGGTTCCTGCCTCTTTCGCCTTAGCAATATCGTACCAGTCTCCCACAGCTGTAGCTGTCAGCGTAGCATCGGGACGGACTGTTTTGGCACCTGCTAACATCGCTTGTCCCATTGCATGACAAGCTGGAATATCAAAGCCGTAAAGCGCGCCTAATTTACCAGTTTTACTGAGTTTTCCTGCTACTAAACCAACCATATAAGCACCTTGATAAAAAGGTTGGTCGTAGTCTGCGACATTTTCCGATGTTTTGCCTACAGCGCCTGCCCATGCAAAATTAGTTTTAGGAAATTCTTTGGCTACTTGAAATACTGCATCTCCGTGATTGTAGGAATGCCCAATAATCACGTTGTAACCTTTTTCAGCGTACTGGCGCAAAACTCGCGCTATATCAGCATCAGCAACAGACTCAGAGATAGCGACATCATAGCCTTGAGTTTTGAGTTTTTTAGCAGCATTGTCGGCTGCTTCATTCCAAGAATCATCGTTAGCGGGGCCACCCAAAACAATTGCTAACCGAGGTTTTGTGCTGTCAGCGGTAGGACTCGCCTGTGTTTCTGTTGTGGGCGCTGGGGATTGAGAGACTTGCTGTTGAGTACAACTAGCTATCAGAGTCAGGGGAATTATTAAAGATAAACTGCCAAGAATTTGTCTAATTTGTTTTAGTTGCATTAAAGGTATCATTGATTGCCCGATTGTACTGCCCAAATCCACTGGTGTTAGCTTGACAAAGTGCAGCAGTTATAATTGTATGCCAGGTTACAAAAATTGCGATTGCCAGCATCTATAGCAATTCAAGGGTTGGGTGCAATACATCTGTAGGGAAATGGTAATGCAGGTGCCAACCCTTCAGATCCCCGACTTCTTAAAGAAGTCGGGGATCTCGCCTTCACGAATCATTTAGGACTGCTAAATATCGCGTCTCTACAACTAACTTTTCACAGGACTTACGCAACTGTCACAAGCAATGGCGCTTGCACTCTCGCCAAGTACCCAAAAACTTAAACGATAAACATGGGAATGTCCGGACGTTTTAGTTGTTGAACTAAATAATTTGACAACAATCCATGCTTAAGAAGGTAAATGGTTTGTCCACTTTTATAAGCTAAATTTTTCAGCCTAAGCCAGACTAACATAGCACAGGCAATGTGGTTTCTTTGAATCCGTCCTTTGCGACATTGGCATGATTCAATACCTGTCAATTGTTTTAATTCTCTATGA
>NZ_JACJOK010000028.1:0-86467 GCF_014695505.1 Trichocoleus sp. FACHB-90 | reverse complement strand
CGCTCTGATTTTCCGGATAACTATTAAGTATAAATACTCAATAGTTTAGTTGGGGATTCTCTTCTACGCTTGGAGCCGCTGTCTATGTGCCAGTTGCGGGTGCGGAATGTGGGTTTAATGGGTAAAAGCTACCTTTTGTAGAAAATAGTTTCCGCCAATTCAGCAGGCTCCATAAAGGGGAAAAAGAGAATTTCATAAATGAATTAGGATTGCTATTTAGTCGGTACAATCTAGTTAACATCTATCAGAGTTTTAGCTTATGGGGTGGCCATAGTTCGGTGTTAATTCCTATTAGGGATAAAAACCTTCTAATAAAGTCACCCATCGCTGTCTACTCAAAGGGCGCGAAAACCCCGTCCTTACTTGACACTCAGAACTAAAAGCTAGTGTCAATGGCCCGCCCATTTTTGCGGGGATCGGTTCTTTGTCATTGCCCCATCTGGTCGCCGCCAGAATGTCACACTCCCGCAAATCGTTTGCTGCCAAGCGGACTGGATTGGAGGGGTCATGGTAAATTGGTGCCTTCCCGCGAACTACAATTTCTCCATTGGCGGGCAGCTGGATACCTGCGAAGGCTAGAACATCGCGTACACGCACCCCGTGAAGTTTGACTTTGCCGCTGGGCCAACCCATTCTGTAGCCGACATTTTCCAAAATTGTAACTTGGGGAAGTTTATCAAGATCGGCTAAGTCTAGTTCGCGCGTTCCTACACGTAATTTTACTGGTTCAGTACCAATTATCATGTGGGTAACGTAAAACGCCCAGGATAATTCGTTATACTTTTTTTTCAAATTAGGGTATTGTGTATGCGGAATGACTAAATAAATAGGGCCACCTTGATCGCGGGGAATTGGTTTACCATTTCTAGCGATCGCTAAAGTAATCGGGTAGGCAAGCAAATCTTTCACGCTGATCGTTGCTTGGTAGCCGTCAAAGCAGACAAAAGTAATATTTGTAATATCCGACGCGATCGCTAACTTTTTCAATAGTGTAGATACACGGATGCCGCGAAAGTCGAAAATCTCTTCTAGGTTGAGTACGGCATTGGGATCTGTAGTTTTTACATGATTTGTTGCCAATGCCTGTAACTGTTGCCAGCTCAATGTTACGGCTTTGCCCTTGGTAACTTGCCCCTCAATAACCAGATTCCACTCCTCCGGTGAAGTGTTGGTATTGGCTTTCACCATCTGGGCGTTGAGAGCGATCGCTTCAGTTCGCCATTCCTCCAGCTGCTTATCCGTTGGCTGATTTGTACAAGCTCCAAGGCAGACAATACTTGTCACTAGCGATACTAGAGGCAAATTTTTCCCTACTGGATTCACCCGCATTTAAAGAATACTTCTTTAGGTAGTTTACCGAAAAGCGATCGCTACTGTACTGAGAGCGACTTAATTCTTTTTAACACAGTTATCTCGATTCATCCGGGAAAATACCAAGTCAGTAAGCTATTTAGAATATCCTCTTTCTGAGGAATAAAAGGGGTAGGAGGTAGAGGTAAGGGAAAAACTTTAGAACTATAAGTTTTATCCTTCTTACTACCTACCACCTACCACCAAATTTCTTAAAACTGACGCAAAAAGCGCAAATCACTGCTGTACATTCGACGCACATCATCAATTTGATGCAGCACCATTGCAAAACGCTCAGCACCGAAACCAGCGGCAAACCCAGTATAAACTTCTGGATCGTAACCCACCTTCTTCAGCACATTGGGGTCAACCATACCGCAGCCCATCACTTCTAACCAGCGTCCCTGCCATTGCACATCGACTTCCGCAGAAGGTTCGGTGAATGGGAAATAACTGCCCCGGAAACGAATCGGTAACTCAGCACCAAACATCTCCTCTAAAAACACCTTAATAGTGCCTTTAAGGTCTGTAAAAGTTAGCCCCTGATCAACTGCCAAAATTTCTACTTGATGGAAGACTGCCGAATGGGTAGCATCTACCGTATCTCGTCGGTAACAGCGTCCTGGTGCCACAATCCTGATTGGCGGCTCATTTTCTTCCATGTAGCGAATCTGCACCGAAGAAGTATGCGTCCGCAGCAGATTGCCATCCGGCAGGTAGAAGGTATCCTGCATATCGCGGGCGGGGTGGTCTGCGGGAGTGTTCAGTGCCTCAAAATTGTAGTAGTCTGTCTCCATCTCCGGCCCTTGGGCAACGGTGTAGCCAAGACCAACGAAGATATCTACAATGCGGTCAATTGTGCTGTTGAGCGGGTGCTTGCGACCGAGAGGGCGGTAAACTCCTGGCATAGTAACATCCAGGGTTTCCGATTCCAATGCGGCTTGGATTTGGGCTTCCTGCAAGGTTGTCCGCTTGCGATCCAGGTCATTTTGCAGCGCTTCTTTGACTTCGTTTGCTAAAGCACCAATCCGGGGGCGATCGCTTGCGTCTAGTTTACCCAAACCCCCTAATACTTTGGACAGCTGCCCTTTCTTACCCAGGTAGCCGACTCGAAGTTCCTCTAGTTGTGCAAGAGTAGAAGCAGCAGCGATCGCATTCGTCGCATCCTGTTTAAGCGCGGCTAGTTGAGCCTCAAGCTCCGAAAGCGTAGTGGTCATTTTCTACAGACAGTCTTCAGTTTGGCATCTTTAGCTTGAGTTTAACGCGATTTGACTCATTCATCTCCATTCATCTATTACAAGCTGCGGTGCAAAATAGAATTTGACTCCTCCTGTAGTAAGTTAATGAAACTGTTAATCAGCAACGATGATGGCATCTTCGCCTTGGGCATTCGCAATCTCGCCAATACCCTCGCCGAAGCCGGACACGATGTCACCGTAGTATGCCCCGACCGGGAACGGTCTGCCACTGGTCACGGTCTTACCCTGCACGACCCCATCCGCGCTGAAGTCGTCGAGTCGATTTTTCACCCCACAGTCAAAGCCTGGTCTTGTTCGGGAACTCCCTCGGACTGCGTAAAACTGGCGCTAGGTGCTTTGCTCGATGCACCCCCCGATTTTGTCTTATCTGGCATTAACCACGGTTCTAACCTTGGCACTGATGTCCTATACTCAGGAACAGTTTCAGCGGCGATGGAAGGCGTAATAGAGGGAATTCCCAGCATCGCTTTTAGTCTGACAAGTTACACCTCAAGAGAGTTTCAAACCGCTGCCAAATTTGCCAAAATCTTCATGGATAAGTTGAGCTTGCAGCCGCTACCAGAGGCGATGTTACTCAACGTCAATGTGCCGCCTGTGAAATGGGAAGATATTGCTGGTGTCGCCCTGACTCGTCAAGGGATTCGTCGCTATTTTGATATTTTTCAAAAGCGGGTAGATCCACGGGGCAAAACTTACTATTGGTTAGCTGGTGAAGCTTTGGAAGAAGTTGAACAACCTGAAAATCCGCTTTTACCCAGTCACATAGAAACCGATGTGCAGGCAATTCGGAAAAACTACATTACCGTAACGCCCTTGCAATATAACCTCACCTATGCTGCTGGAGTTCGCAGTTTGCAGGAATTCAAGATTTTTGAGCTTTGAGGAACTTTGTCCACTCTCACCCGCAACTCCGATCCGATCAAGCGGTTTCAGAGATTATCCTCGTTGCCAGTCAGCGGCTGGAAGGGGCAACCATTTTTTCTTTTGCCTTTTTTGGTGCGGTTATCACGCTAAATTTTTAGTACATTTGTACTAAAAATAGTAGTACACTGTAGTCAAGGAGTTGCAGTCAAAGACACGCAAGTGTATCGCCTGTGGTGGGAGGGAGAAGGGAAAGGAAACCCTGCTTCGACAAAAAGTGAGAATGGGTACATGGGTACTCAGCTTATTTGATTTTACTCAGGCCTTATAGCAATTCAAGGGTTGGGTGCGATACATCTGTAAGGGCATGGCATTGCCATGTCCCTATCAAGGTGGCGAAAACAAAACAACCGCGATATATTCCACCCAGCCCAGAAACGCGATATTTACTGACACAACGGCTGCAAACCCCTACAGCTTAACCGTTTGTCAGCCTTTTGAAAAAGCTTTCACGTACAAGCAAATAGCACTCGCTTTCATCGGGTGTAACTGATCCCCATCTCTTTAGAGCGATATTCCCGATTGTATCAACTAGGAATTACTGCCTAGCTTTATTACAAGTAATTGACAGGAACAGCGTAGTAAGAAGTCCGAGGCGAAGCGATCGCATTCCAAATAAATATTCTTCCAAAAAACTAAATAAACCACATCTTTCTAAGAGCAGCCAGCCTGCCAAAGTCCTGTATTACCCAACAATGAGCCATGAAGGAGGTAAAGAAGATGATGAAGGAGTTTAAAGCCCCATCTCTCGTGCTGCAATATCTGCTGGCAGGTTGCTGTCTGTTAGCCAGTGGCTACCTGTTAGCCGCTCTCAACTTGCCTTTCAATCTGACCTCGGCACTTAAGGAACGGCAATCAGTACGTAGCCCCACCGCCTGCACAGAGATTGTAAAGCCGAAGGCGACGCTATCGCGATCGCAATTAGCACGACTCTTAACAGTACCTGAGCGCAGCTCTCGGCGCAACGTGCAACAAATCGTGAAGGAGCCTTATTGCCGCTTGCCGAATGTGAGCATTCGAGCGGGAGCCAAAACCGAGCGCGAAATTCACCCTTTGGCGTTCGATCCGCAAACATCGCTAGTCGTTCTTTATGAAGGAGAAACCTATGTGGGATATGGTTTTAAACGTCCTTAAAGACGAAAGGGCGATCGCATTCTCAATAGTGCTACTGGCAACTTTTGGCTGTACCGCCTCAACTACAGAATCCCCCAGAGACATCCAGCTGTCCCAGAAGTGGGAACTGCAACCGGGGGATGTGGTGGCGGGTCGTCAGGTGCTGGGCGGTCTTGGTGACATCTCACTCGCCTTGAAGGGCGATGCTATTTATGCGCCGTTTGATGGTCGGGTGCAGCCGCACAAACCAAATTGCGTAATTTTCTCTAGCGAGGAGATGCCCGTTTACCTGTTCCGACTCTGCGGACTAAACCAGCAAAATTTTGGATTTCGGCGTGCTGGTCAAGCCCTCGGTACTGGTGACGAATTGCGCTTGGCTCTGCTTACTAAACAGCCTGATGGCCGCTGGGCGATAGTTGAGCCTTCCAAAAAGATTATCGAAAAAATGTTACAGCCATCCTAAAAGTACCCATTTGTTACCTAGCACACAAACAAAGCCTGCTCTCGTCAGGCTTCGTTTGTTCGCCCTTGACTTTAGTCGTCCGCCGTTTTTACGACCAAAGGACAAAACCATGAAACTTAAGCTGATCAAAATTATTGCCAGTTTTCTAATGCTGGTCTTGGGAAGCCAATCGGCTCTAGCCGATGAAGTTGTGTTAGATTTTTCTGAGCCAGATGCAGTTGTGCTTGCCACTCCTAAAGCTGCACCGAGTGCATCTAGCCAAGAGGCTCTTCCCCATAGTCCTAACCCGGTGGGAGAGAATTCAACTAACCTGTTTTCTGCCCCACAAAACCTTAGTAAAACAGGAATTTCAGAGAAAGGGTCGCTTTTTGAGAGCCGTGCTAACCCATCTCCTCCCGATCCTGTCGAGCTAAAATTCGAGGTGGAACCTGCTGCGCCTTCACCGAAAGTTATCCCAAAACCTGAGAAACCATCAGTCAAAACTGACACTCAAAAGCAGCGATTCTCAACTTCCGCCGCCGTACTATTTGCCAATCGGAAATCCCCAGGAAGTATCGCAGTGGGAGCAGCAGAAGGCAACCTCACCCCTTCTGGAAAAGCCACATCACTGTATTCTGGTCATACAGATCCAGGCAACCACGTTGTAAATAGAGGCTTTTGCAGCTGGAACCGCGCCAAGAATCTAACTGTACAACAAGCCGATCGGCGTTGTCTAAAGGCACTGCAACGTCAATCAGCTAAGACAGAGCGATCGCTTTTCCGTGTAGGTATCGACCCAAAGATTGACTACCATGCCTTAGTCAACGGAACTGATTTGTGGAATCAATCCAACTCCGCTGGCCCCAGATTTGCTCGTGCGTACCAGAAAGCTTTGAAAAAAGGACTCACGGGGAAGAAAGCTTTAGTTAATGCGCGAGTCGAAGCATTTCGCAATCCAGCCGGAAAGCTAGATGCAAGTGGACTATTTGGTATCTGTGTCAGAGAGTCTTATTATAAGAACAAACTGCGCGGATATAGACCTCACTCAGAATCTTGGCGCTGGAGTTGCATTGCCCTCGATCAAGGACGACGAGTTGGGATAGTAAGGAAAGCCTTAAAAAGCAACATTGAAGCGATCGCGCAAGTAGAAAGCGATACCCAGGCGCATAGGCGCACAGGCGAACAGGAAACGTTTTCCAAATCCCCAATCCCCACAGACGCTCCTGTTCCCGATGAGAATCAGCTAGATTTCACCGTTCCTGACACCGGAAATTCTACTCAAAGCGTACCCGAAAGCCGAAACAAGTCAGAGCCAGGATCGCCATTACCTGATCCTATAGGGTTAGACTTTGAACCAATAACAGAGCAAGTGAGCATCGTACCAACTCAACCCACTATTCCTGAGTCAGTTACGGATGATTCACCCAATTTAAGAAAGACACCCAAAATTGGCGATAAAGTTGCAGGATACAGAGTGACATCCCGTTACGGAAAGCGGATTAATCCGATTAGTGGGCGATCGCATTTTCATGGTGGTGTAGACTTGGCAACTCCCAGGAACACCAACATCTACGCTATTGGCAAACTTGGAACTAAGACAACTTTGAAATGTTGGGAAGACATCAAAGGCGGAGGATTGGTAGCGACGATGACAACTCCCAGTTTCCCGTCAAGGAAGTTTGACGCTCTGCACTTAGCTTGGTGCAAAGCGATCGCAAATGGCCCCAAGATTAAGGTAGATGCTGGGTCAATTGTCGGCGGTACTGGTAACACCGGACACAGCACTGGCCCTCATCTACATTTCCAGGTGCGCGATGCTGAAACAAGCAAGAAAATTTCTCCATCCAAAAGACAAATTTCCTGGGTTTTAACCGGAAAGCAACCTAGATTATCGGTAGATTAATACCATTCCCCTAATTTCTAAGACCGCCTTAGCGGTCTTAGTTTATGCGGTTGCGACTTTAGTCGTCAGGCGTTTTTACTAACTTGTTCCCATTCTTAAATGATTGGTATGAATATCATGAAAAATTTCAAATTAATTCAAGTAATAGGAATCTGCCTTTTACTAGGGCTTGCTAATAGTTGTTCTTCAGATAATCTCTCTAAAGCCCCAGTGGAATCTCCAGCTTCTCCGAATGTTGCCGAGCAACCTGTTGTGACGGAGAAAGAAAATACAGATAAGAAAGGCGGAAGTGATGAACAAGAAGCTGCGCGTGATATAACTTACAACCCTACAACACCTGAAGATAATGATGCTGTTAAAGATCAGAAGTCATTTATTGCACATATTAGGTATGTAAATATTCCTTATTGGGTTAGGAAGTCCTTCTTTGATAAAGGTCTAAACAAAAGTTATAATTTTCATTTTAGAGATATCCGACAGTTATATTTGCGGGGTGACTTTAACGGAGATAATAAAATAGATATTGCTCTAATGCTTGCAGAAAAAAAGCCTCAAGGTGAAACACAGTTTTTTAATCGGGCGATGGCAATTTTTCATGGTGGAACCCAAGAAGTTATTTTAATCGACAAAGAGCTTGGTGCTGATGATGTTTGGGAAGTTATTCCAAGAGCTGAGGCTGCTAAATATAATGCTTCGATTCCCTCGTCTTGGAAACAAGGAGAGGGGATTTCTCTCTCCAAAGCAGCGTCATCGAGTAGATTATTCTATTGGGATGGCAAGCAATACCCTTATTATGCAACCAGTGATTAAGGTTTAACTTAAGAGGGCATTTAATCCCATTTTATTTTCTTAAGGCTAAGCATTTGATACCCCCAGCCCCCCTTTTTAAGGGGGGCTATTGTTAAGTATTTTGTGTATGAGAACCCAGCGGCTTAACCGGGGGCGATCGCATAGTGAACCAGTTGGCTGATGCGGTGACGCAAAGTTTCTAAGCCCAGGCGATCGCTTGCGGAAATAAACACCGCTTGGGGAAACTCCTCTTTTGCCAGTACCAGAGTATCGCCATCCACTTGATCCATCTTGTTAAAAACAATCAACGATGGCCCCGGCGTTACTGGCATTTCTGACAAAATCGCCATCACAGAACGAATCTGACTTTGCCAAGCTGGATGAGACAAATCCACCACATGAAGCAGCGCATCCGCTTCTGTCACCTCTTCCAATGTGGCACGGAAAGCATCCATCAAAGAAGGCGGTAACTCGTGAATAAATCCCACTGTGTCTGTAATCACAATCTGCTGCGCCTCGTCTGTCACCGCGTCGGGTATGACTAAACGCCGCGTAGTCGGGTCGAGAGTTGCAAACAACTGGTCTGCTGTGTAAACTTCAGCATTAGTTAGCACATTCAGCAACGTAGATTTACCAGCATTGGTATATCCAACTAAGGCAATTGAGGGAACATCCTGATGTTGCCGTTGTAAGCGTAACCGCGAACGGTGCGCTTGCAGCTGGTTCACTTGCTGTTGCAGTCTGGCAATGCGACGCTGAATTCCCCGGCGCTCAGTTTCTAACTTGGTTTCACCAGGCCCCCTAGTACCGATACCGCCGCCGAGTCGGGACATTGCTTGACCGCGACCAGTCAGGCGCGGCAGCATATATTCCATTTGCGCTAATTCTACCTGCAACTTACCAGCACCAGACTGAGCGCGTTGGGCAAAGATATCCAAAATCACTTCAGTCCGGTCTACCACACGGATACCAGTCTGGGTTTCCAGATTGCGGACTTGTGCGGGTGAGAGGTCGCGGTCAAAGACGATCAGGTTAACTCCCAGTGTTTGTGCAGTCAGGGCAATTTCTTGCACCTTACCTTCCCCAACCACGGTCTGGGGATGGGGACGGGGACGTTTTTGCTGCATTGTTTCCAACACTTGTCCCCCAGCGGTATCTACTAACCGCGCCAATTCTTCCAATCCATCTTGGAATTGCAGGGGTGTCATGTCTTGAGTCATCAACCCCACCAGGAGGACGCGATCGCGATCGCTGTCTACTTGCTTGGCAACAAATTCTCGCTGAAACTCGGCTTCTAGTCCATCCACCAGTTCCAGAAAATCCTGGTTACTCAGCGCATCCAGGCTCATCGGTGGCGACAGATTCCAAATTGCTTCCGGATGAGGAACTAGGTGAGCTAGATAAGTTTCTTTGATGTAACCTGTGGCTCCCCCACCGCGTCGCTCAAACCCTCCGCCAGTCAGCGATAGCACTGCCAGCACGTCTAGCCGCTGCATTGCCATTGCGGTCAATGCAGCTTCACTCGGTGCTTCTGATTTCAGTTGAGTAGATATGCAGCGAATACCACTGAGTCGTTCTGCACCGTAACGAGGTAATTCTAGAGCGGGAATCTGCGTTTGTCTGGGGGTTCCCACTCCCACGCGAATCACCTGTCCCCGGCGATTAATGTATACGGATACAGGCTGATTGATTTCGGTGCTAATTGCTGCCAACCGCTGGGCGAATTCTGCTGTCGTAATGTGATCGCCTGGTAGCCGCTGATGGTAAAGTTTCTCTAGCTGCTTCAGCTGGCTGGACTTTAAACCTTGAAGATTACCGTAGATAGTTTCGATAGGCGTTTTGTGCCAGATAACCTGGCTCCTGAATTCTATAAATTTATTTTACTAATTTCCTGCTGCAAGGGAGAGGGGAAAATACCCATTCCCGATTACCAATTACCCACTTTCTCAATTAGTCTTTGCCAAAGGGATGTCTTTTTGATTCCCAAAGCTTTGTCATAGCTGGCGTAAGCTTCTTTGTAACGCCCCAACCCATGTAGCGCTGCGCCTCGGAACATCCAAGCTTCTTTATCTTCTGGTGCAATGTCTAAAGCTTTGTCACAACTTGTTAACGCTTCTTCATAGCGTTTGAGGTGAATTAACACCACGCCTCGGAACGTCCAAGCTGCTTGATTTTTTGGGGCAAGTTTTATAGCTTTGTCAAAGCAAACCAGTGCTTCTTCGTTGCGTTTTAAGTTAGCCAGCGCTTCGCCACGACGGTACCAGATTTCGTGGTCGTCGGAGTCGATTCCCAGCGGTTGCTCGTAGCGCCCTAATCTACGCATAGGTATTTTTACGTCAGTAAACTTGGCTTCAGAAGACATTAGTCTATTTTACGATGGGTTTTTCCTCTGGGATCGTTATGTTAAGGGATGCGAAGTAGAGGATGGGTGCGGATGCGTAGGACGGAGTCCGAGGCGAAGCCATCGCGCTTTGTGGTGCGTGAGAATGCGATCGCGCTTATCTACCTTTTGCCAGTGGCTACTTTGCCATCAGCCTAAGTCAGGAAATTAAACATTTCAATGAGAATTTATATACTTCCTATTAGTTGATTCAACCATTAATTTGGTTAGCTAACCTACTAATAATGCAAACAAACTAGACGATTGCACGAACTAGACGTATTAAGAAAGCTCCGATTATGCCCTTGACTAAAAACACTATCCAATCATTAGGTTGTTGAAAAGTTTCTGAGGCAACCTTATATCCAATTCCTGCCATTGCTACTAAAATCAAGAGCCTACCAAAATCCACTATTAATTGATTACGCTTATTACTAATTTTTAATCGTCTATAAAAATTGGTTGTATCTACAATCAAAAAATAACCTATAGCTGAAAAAACTATTAATCCTACTAAATATTTCATAAAATACTATATCCTTTGAAATTGTCAATTTGTAGCATTTCTTATTGAAGATAATTATAAAGACAAATTTTAAATGTTATTCCTGAGTTGGTGGAGTGCGCGATCGCTTGTGGGCGAGTGAGGATGCGATCGCTATATCATTCTCTCAGCCACTCGCATAAGTTTAATATCAAGTCATTCGTAAATATTTTTTCGGTGTCCAACTTTGACGATGACAATAACGAGCCTATCTACTTCTAGCCGATAAATTACTCGGTAATCTCCCACACGTATACGCAAACGCCCCCCACCATTTTTTAGCGCCTTGACATCAGGAGGATAGGGATTTGTCTTGAGTTTATCAATCCTAGCTGCAATTCGCTGCTGTACTTCTACAGGAAGTTTAGCTAGTTCCTTTCCGGCTGTACGCAGAAATTCAATGCTATAGTCTGCCATTGATATGTTACAGCCCTAACTCTTGTTTGACCTGCTCCCAAGAAATCCGCTCTCGGTTTTCTGGGTCTGCCTCGGCTTCAAGTGCATCCTGCAAATCCAAATAATCCTCTAAATCCTCAGGATCTTCGTACTTATCTACTTCTCTTTCTTCCCAATCACTTTCCTCCTGAATCAAAGCCTTAAAACGCTCATTATCTCGAATGCCGTCAAAATCTGAGTCATTTCTTGCGATCTCCAGGCATTTATCAGGACTCAAGTTAATGGCTTGTTGCAAGTTCTCAATTGCTTGCTCAACATTACCCTGTAAGGCATAACAGCAAGCCTTGTTATACCAAGCTTCGTAGAACTCTGGTTTAAATCCAAGAGCTTTGTCATAACTAGCGATCGCTTCATCTAAGCGTCTTAGATTAAACAGCGCAATTCCCCGGTTGTACCATCCTTGATAAAAGTCTGCTTTTTCCAAGGCTTTTTCGTAGCTTGCGATCGCTTCTTGATAGCGTCTTAATTTGTTCAGTAAAGCACCTCGATTATTCCAAGCTTCGTGGTCATCGGGTTTGATTTCTATAGCATTATCGAAACTAGCTATCGCTTCCTCGTAGCGTCCTAAACTCCGCAGTGCATTGCCCCGCTTATTCCAAGCTTCGTGGTCATCGGGTTTGATTTTTATAGCATTGTCGAAACTAGCGATCGCTTCCTCGTAGCGTCCTAGAATAAACAGCGCAATGCCTCGGTTGTTCCAAGCTTCATATAAATTTGGTCTAATTTCTAAAGCTTGCTCGTAGCTGGTGATCGCTTCATCTAAACGTTCTAACATAAACAGCTCATTGCCCCTGTTGTACGAAGCGTTGTCTGTGTCGGGTTCGTTTTTAAGAAGTTTATTTAATTTAGCGATGTTCGCTTCTTTGTCGCTTTCTAAAATTTCTGTAATCATTGGAGTATGTCTTCCATACGATTTTTTACATCGGCACATCAACGTTAATTTGATAGCTTGTATTTCAGGCTGTCTTCTAATAAGATAGCACTCCGCCACCGATTAACAGCTTCCTTTAACCTAGCCGACAACCAATTATCGTACTGACGATAAACAGGCAATCGAGGCACTAATTCCCAACCCGCAGGTTCTAGAATGTCTCTTAATTGCTGATGCTGAATATGAGGATAATCGGGATTAACTTCGTCTTTTGGCCCAATTCCTCCTAAATCTCTCGCGCCAGCTTCTATACAGGCGAGTAACCAACTTGAATCTGTAACTAAATTGGGGGGAATTTGGATGGTAATATCTGCTGGCAGAATTTGACGCGCTTTCGCAATGACTTCTGGTAATTGATGCGGGTTAAAAGGTGGTGCGTCGAAAGTTTGTTGAGCGCCGGGGCTGTGGGGTTGTAAGATTACTTCTTGAATATGATTGTAGCGTTGATGTAGTTGCGCGATCGCATCCAAGGTTTCCCACCAATGGGTTGAACTTTCCCCAATCCCTAAAAGCAACCCTGTTGTAAAGGGAATTTGCAACTTTCCTGCCCATTCCAATTGTTGCAGCCGTAATTGTGGAACTTTACTAGGGGCGTGTTTGTGAACAGTCTGCAAAAGTTGCGGCGTTAATTGTTCCAACATTAAGCCCATCGAAACATTAACTTCTTTCAACTTAGCCATTTCCGCAAAGCTCAATGGCCCTGCATTCGTGTGAGGCAAAAACCCCATTGATAATGCTAAATCGCACAAGTCATAAATCAACTGAAACCAAGACTCTCGACGTGAGGATTGGGGATGTACTTCACCGCTTAAAATTAAGATTTCACAAACTTCTTGACTTTGTAACCGTTTTAATATTTTCTCTGCTTCTTGTAGAGTCAGCCAGGGACTTTTACCCGGCTCAATGCGAAAGTTGCAGTAAGTACAGCGATTAAAACATTCGTAAGTGGGGACAACAGTGTAAGCGGGGCTATACGTGACAACGCGGGAAAGTGACATAAGTTAGATTTTTATAACGCAAAGGAACGCAAAGGGACGCAGAGGAAGAAGTATGATTTCTAGCCTGTGTAGACAGGCTTTGTTTATATAGCCGCGACTACCCTTCGGGAAGGCGAAGCGCCTACAGTCGTCCGGCTTATTTTAATTTGCGCGATCGCTTGGAGCGTACCTTGGCGTTGAAAAACACTACTACAATTCAGGTGAGTGGTTATTACAACGGAAATCATGACGCTGACTCAAGTTTGGGGAGCGCTACTTATCTTTATTGTCTGTCCTCTACTAGGAGGATTGCCGCTAACTGCCTGGATTGTTCGCGCATTGTCTGGAAGGCAACTGTCAAGACTCGGCACGAGGAACGTGTCAGTCTCGGCGGCTTTTTATCATGGGGGGCGGCTGGCGGGGATTCTAGCGGTGTTGTCGGAGGCTTTGAAAGGCATTGCCGCAGTATTGCTAGCTCGTGCCTTCTTTGAGACTGATCCAGCGTGGGAGCTAATCGCCCTAATTGCGCTGGTGATGGGGCGTTATTGGATGGCGCGGGGTGCTGGGACAACAAATGTGGTGTGGGGTTATGTAGTGCATGACCCGGTGGTGTCGGTCTTGGTATTTATAATTGGGGGAATTGGCTTTACACTGGTACGCGAGAGGAAGCTGGGGCGCATCTGGGTTTTGATTTTGTTACCCGTGCTGAAGCTACTTTTGCCGAATCGTACCACGGGGGAAGTTGTCGCCGCGATCGCTCTCAGTTCTATCATCGCCTGGATTTACCAAAATCTCCCCGATGACCTCGATCTTCCAGCTACGCAAGCACAAAATGGGAATAAAGCTGTGTTTCGTTTTTTCCGAGGTGATAAAGCTATCGTTTCTCTGGATAAACCGTTAGACGCAAACAAAGTCGGTCAGAAAGCCGCCACGTTATCCCAGTTGAAGCGTTGGGGTTATTCGGTGCCGATGGGTTGGGTTTTACCGCCAGGAGACGACCCGGCGCTGCTAATTGAGTATTTACAGCCTTCTGTTGCAGAACCTTTGGTAGTGCGTTCTAGTGCGGTGGGGGAAGATTCGGAACAATCTTCGGCGGCGGGACAATACGAAACAATATTAAATGTGACCAGTGGGGAAGCTTTGGAGGAAGCGATTACGCGCGTTCTAGCTTCTTACAATAATCCAGCTGCTGTCCAGTATAGACGCGATCGCGAAGCCTATGCGCGAAGCGCTCCTCGCGATTTGCCAGAATCCTCAATGTCGGTGCTGATTCAACAACAAATCCGGGGTGCTTTTTCTGGCGTTGCTTTCAGCCGCGATCCGATTTTCCAGCAAGGCGATGCTGTGGTAATTGAAGCATTACCGGGAGATGCTACGCAAGTTGTCTCTGGACAAGTTACACCAGAACAGTATCGGGTTTTTCTGGGTGATGTAGAAAATTTGGATGTAAATTCTCTAGAAGTTGAAGGTAGTGGTGATGTACCGCAGGGATTAATTCGGGAAGTCGCCTATTTAGCGCGTCAACTTGAGAGGCAATTTCACGGTATTCCGCAAGATATCGAATGGAGTTATGACGGACAAACGCTGTGGCTTTTACAATCGCGTTCTATCACTACTTTACAACCTATTTGGACGCGCAAAATTGCCGCTGAGGTGATTCCGGGAATAATTCGTCCTCTTACTTGGTCGATTAATCGTCCTTTGACCTGTGGAGTTTGGGGAGAAATTTTTACTTTAGTTTTGGGAGAAAGAGCGGCTGGTTTAGACTTTAATGAAACTGCTACTCTACACTTTTCCCACGCCTATTTTAATGCAACGCTGTTGGGTCAGATTTTCCTTCGGATGGGTTTACCGCCGGAAAGTTTGGAATTTTTAACTAGAGGTGCCAAATTTTCTAAGCCGCCTTTTAGTTCTACGGTGCAAAATGTGCCAGGTTTAATGCGGTTGCTTGGACGCGAATTGAGTTTAGAAAAAGATTTTGAACAAGACTATAAAAATTTATTTCTTCCGCTTCTAACTGTAGAAGCTACTTTAAATAACCAAGATGCGTTATTCCAACGGATTGAGAAACTTTTGGATGTGCTAAAAACTGCGACTTATTACAGCATTTTATCTCCTTTGAGTTTGGCAATCCGGCAGGGAGTTTGGAAAGTCAAAGATATTGATTTGGATAATAGTATAGCTCCGGAAGTTGCTTCTTTGCGATCGCTCCAAGAACTTGCACGGGAAGCCCGTAATTTGCTCCCATCTTCGCAATTATCCTCGGATTCGCCTTCTCTATTCGCAACGCTGGCTGAAATTCCCGATGGACAGACTATTTTGGAACGATTCGATCAATGGCTTGATCGTTACGGTTATTTGAGTGAGGTTGCGACAGATATCGCGGTTCCAACTTGGAAGGAAGATCCCCATGCGGCGCGAGAATTGTTTACTCAGTTTTTGGGAGAGAACGAACCGCCGAGGCGCAGAGAACGCAGAGAGAAAAGGGGATGGAAGGTTGATGTTGTGCAGCGGCGACTTGATTTGAAGGGAAAGGTTACTGAGGTTTATAGCCGTTTGTTGGCTGAGGTAAGATGGTGTTTTGTTGCTTTGGAGGAAATTTGGTTACGGTCGGGTTTACTATCTGAGTCTGGTGATATCTTTTTCCTAGAATTTGATGAGGTGCGGCGGATAATTGAAGGGGACAATAAAAGTTTAATTGAGCAAGTTTCGCAGTTGGTGGAAAAAAGGCGATCGCAACTTAAACAAGATAGTCAGCTTACTAATATTTCCCCCTTAGTTTACGGCAATGCGCCGCCAACTCTCAAGTTTATCCCTCAATCTTCAATTTCTACAAAGTTGTTGCAAGGAATTGGTGCTAGTCCCGGACAAGCTGAGGGAAAAGTGAAAGTTATCCGCAATTTACAAGCAATTTCTGATATTGACCGCGATACAATTCTAGTTGTACCTTACACCGATTCTGGTTGGGCGGCGCTATTATCTCGTGCTGGCGGTTTAATTGCAGAAGTAGGTGGGCGACTTTCTCACGGTGCAATTGTTGCGCGTGAATATGGTATCCCAGCAGTGATGGATATTCACAATGCTACTAGGCTATTACAAGATGGTCAGCGTGTTAGAATTGATGGTAAACAAGGAATTGTAGAAATTTTGTAAGTTCTAAAAATGAATTAATCCCTTAGCGAATTAATAAGAGTCAATATGATAAACTTTGGACTCAACATAGCCAGCCTTTTAGGCATCTTACTAGCACTTATAGGTATATTAATTATACCTTTAGGATTATCGCTCCGTAGACCCTTCAGAGTGGGGGATGTAATTCAAGATATAGTTTTTGCTGTAATATATTTATTGTCCGGTATCATATTCTTTTTCCAGGGATGGCGACTCGATCCGGTTTTACAATTTGGGCAATTGCTATTAACCATTTCTAGTATCTACTTGCTCATCAAAGATATCCTTCGTCATTCTTCAATTTCCAGAGGTTAAATGAACAATAGCGCTAAGTTTGCTCTCGCCATAATTTTAGGTTATTCCTTGTCCTGCACTCAAGCTACTGCTCAAGTAACTCCTAAAACAAACTGCCCTAATTCCGGAGGTCAGTGGTTAGTTCGGGCTAAAAACGTGAATCCAACTGTTCTTAAACGTCTAACCAGAGAGTATCCAAGTTTACGACTCAGCGAATGTTACTGGGAAGACACCACTTCCTATAGGAATGTGAATGGCATCCAAATCGGCCCATTTCCCACTCCACAAACAGCAGGAGTTTTTTACCAGTATCTTACTTCTTATGGGATGCGTTCGACAGATGTAACTATTGTCAATCCTCCCTCTAGACCACTTCCAACGGTAAAACCAACAGTACAACCAAACCAGACAAGATAGAAGGCAAAAGCTAATTGTAAAAAAACTATTAGCCATTAGCTAATTTCATCAGGGTTAATTCCTTGAGAACGCAAGTATTCGGCTAATTTATCTGCCCGTTGACGTTCTTGTTCAACTTTTTGGCGTTCTTGTTCAACTTTTTGGCGTTCTTGTTCAACTTTTTGGCGTTCTTGTTCTAATAATTCTTTCCCCCACAACAGCAAATTTTCCCCCTCATCCCACCAGCGCAACCAATAGCCTGTTCGTTCTTCTTTTTCCCCTCGCCAAACTCCCAAAAATAATCCCATGTCCGCTATCCAATGGCGACCTTCGGCGTTTGGTAATTCCAATTCATACCGTCCTGCTTCCAACTTATATACCTCCAGCAGTCCAGTTTCTTGGTCAAAAATTACATAGGTTGGGACTTGAAGTATTTGTTCGTAATAAAACCACTTACCAGGCGGGTAGGTGCGTTTAACTGAATATTCACCACCATCAGTTTCAGAGAGAAATTCCATGACGACGCTGGGTTTGTCGCCTTCTAGGTTGGGGGTATAGCTTTTGCGTTCTTTACCCACTTCTAGCACAGAAGGGACGTAAACCCAATCTGGCGCTTTTATTATCAAGTTCCCGTTAACAGTAGCACAAAGCCCAAAATTTGAGGCAATCAGCATTCCTGGCTTGATATACCCCATAAGTTCTAGAATTTCTCGGAGTGCGCCTGCAATCAGAGGTTGACCAGTATTTTCCACAGGTTTTTCTTCTAATTGAAAGTCGTCAGGCAACTTTTCCCAGGTGACGGTCAGCGTTGCCATTGGTTGGACAAGATAATCCTGAGTCGTGACCATGACTTTACTATCTGAAAGTTTTAAATGTCAAATAAACTTAGTTACTGGACTGCTTTGCAGCCTTGCATTAATTATCTACTATAATTCTTACAATCAACCCTGAACTAAAGTTCGAGGCTTGGTAGCTAAAGTTATCGTCAAGATTTTTGGGTAAATGTTTCAACTCATTTTAACGGGTTTAAGCTTTAAGAAGAAAAAGTTCTTTCAAGGTTGCCAGAAACCCACTAAATAGAAAACTCCCATTTTCTGAATTACTCAAAAAATGGGAGAATCATCTGTGCTATGAGAGCTGTTTAAAGCAGGTGTAGTGCTTCCACACAACCTAGTCCCAAGGTTGCATATCTGCATCTTCTCCACCAATGCCAATACCTGTGTTAAATATTTCGGCATCAGTAATGATCAGCCCATCCATCGATGCGCCATAGACATTAGCGTCATAAATCTTGGCGTTGGTAAAATTAACTTGGTTGAGATTTGCTCGTTGAAAATTGGCATTGGTTACAAAAGCTAAGGTTAAATTAGCTCCTGTTAAGTTTGCGTGAGTCAGGTCAGCGCCTTCGAGGTTGGCGTCCGTAAGGTTTGCCCCTTGCAAATTCGCTTCTCTCAAGTCAGCACCAAGCAAATGTGCGCCACGGAGGTCTGCCCCTGATAAATCGCACCGAAAACATTGCCCAGTGGACAATAGCTGCTTTACATGAAGCGGATTCTCAGCTTGAACTGGGTTAGTGAAAAATAGGGGAGTGAATAAGGCGCATATTGCTAAAAGCTTGAGTTTCATGATTTTCCCCTTTATAACAAAGGTTGGTTCCGTTTTCTTCCTCACACTTCTCTATTATCTCACTAAGCTGCTTGAAGAATTGATCTATCCCACAGGCAAGTAGCGATCGCAAACATACCATTTAATTGATTAGGTGCTGTTTGGCTGCACGATTGGGATTACTGTAGCGTCTGTTAGAACCTGGTGATCGCGTTACTGGCACACACAAGCCTCAGCAAGCGACAATTAGGGCAGCAAACCAGATGACACCTAAAAATGTTAAGTTTCTTAAAATAGTAGAATCCTCGCTTGAGGAATAAGCTAATTGAGAAGTACCTATGTCGTTGAATACCCAGTTTCCCGAATCGGCGGAAGTCGCTACTAAACCTGAGTCATGGCAGATCGAACTACTGTATGACGGTGAATGTCCATTATGTCTGCGAGAGGTCAACTTCTTGAAGAGACGGGATGCAGGTCGAGGGTTGGTGGCGTTTGTGGACATCGCAGGCGATCGCTATATCCCAGAAGCGCATGGCGGTGTTGACTTTGAAACGGCGATGGGGCGAATCCATGCCGTGCTTCCTGATGGTACGGTGATCAAGAATGTAGAAGTTTTTCGTCGCGTCTACGAGATTCTGGGGATGGGGTGGATTTATGCGGTGACTAAGTTACCGATTATCGGTTCAGTCGTGGATTGGCTGTATGGAATTTGGGCTGACTGGCGACTCGCCCTCACTGGACGACCCGATTTGGCGACAATTGTAAGCGATCGCCAGAAGCGCATTCAGTGCGAGACGCAGGGGCGTTGTCGGCTAAATGATGATAATCAATCTTAAAATCGTGGATTTTATTAACCTCCAATTCTCTACGTAGGGGCATCGCAGTGCCATGCCCTTACAGAAAGCGAATTTTATAAGTTATTTAATCCACATTCCTTAGCCAATAAGAATAACCTAACTAAAGGAAGTCAACTATAGGAATGGGGTCAAGCTAACCTAAAAATAGACTACTTTCGCTAGTAGGGAAAAAAAATGCAAGACTCAGCATATACTCTTTTCATTATCTTTGGTTGTATCTGGATACTAATGGGAGCAGCAGCAGTAGTCGCAGTCCTCAAATCCGATAACCAAGAACTTCAATTTGGCAAATGGGGACTGATAGTGACTCTCCCGATTGTTATCCCATTTACCCTGGCTCTGCTCTATCAAGTAGCAAGACCATTTATTCTGAAATACCTTTTTTGAAAATTTGGGCTAAATCATAACATCAATCTTTTGTTAACTGGAAAAGTTGGGAGGGAATGAATAAGCGATCGCCAGAAGCGCATTGAGTGCGAGTCGCCGGGGCGCTGTCGGCTAAATGATGAGGAAGCTCGACCTCAATTAAAATAAGACGACTGGATCGGAATCTTAATTAGAGTAAAACGCTTTTTAAGATAATTAAGATTGACCGCCTGAATACTTACCCACCATTAAAAATTTGCTGTGCAGTCAACTTTAACTCTGGGAATATTACCGATTCAACCCTTTCATCTTCCCTAAATAACCTAATTTGATACTCACCATCTACTAACTGGCAAACGGACAAAGTAGGCTGCTTAGGGGAACCAATATAACGCTTACCCCCTAAACCCAAATAATCGACAATCCAGTATTCAGCAATGCCTAATGCTTCATAATCAATCATTTTGTGTGCATAATCATCACGCCAATTTGTACTGACAACTTCAATCACTAGAGGAATGGATGTTCCTTGAGTAATTGTTGAAGATTTTGCCCATAAAGGCTCTAGGGACAAAGCATCACGGTTAACTGCTAAAACATCAGGCAAATAACCCGTTTCTTGATCGGGAGATTTAACGAGGGCATTCTTGAGGAATCGATAGGGAAGTTGCAGCCTCCGAGTTTCTAGGATCAGTTCTGTCTGCAAAAAATCAACAACTTCTTCATGTTTTCCTGTGGTCTGCATTTCAACAATAAATCCGTTATGTAATTCATACCGTCCGTTTGCTGGTTTCCATTCTAGAAACTCATCAAAATTCATTAACTTGGATATTGCTTGAGTCATGGTAAAATCTCCAATGCTTTACATTACCTTAATAGGATTCGATTAACTTTTCTTGTATCTGGATACTAATGGGAGCCGAAGCTCTTGATTGCACTCCTCAAATCCGATAATCAAGAACTTCAATTTGGCAAATGGGGACTAATAGTGACTCTCCCGATCGTTATCCCATTTACCCTGGCTCTGCTCTATCAAGTAGCAAGACCATTTATTCTGAAATACCTTTTTTGAAAATTTGGGCTAAATCATAACATCAATCTTTTGGTAATGGTGAAGCTCTATCTAATGGCTTGTCAATCGCATTCAGCAATTACAGCAGCAGATTGAGACGTCCGTCTCTTTAGAAAGCGTCCAGAACCAACTCACCGTTGTAATACCGAAAAGCAACTGGGGCCACCCAACGCTGCGGTTAAGCAGCGACAAATAACTTTCCTATCTACATCAGCAGCTTTCGCAGTTCGCTCCAACCCAATTATTAGACCTCTGCACTTGAAGGTGCATTAACAATCATCTTTTTTTATTGGTACACCGTCTGATCTCAAAATATACAGCAACTTAAGCTGCGTGAACTCATAACTGAAAACGACACGGCACACATCTAAATCATCTATTGGTAAACTCGAAAGCATTGTATCTAGCATGGACGGAACAAAATCAAAGAATCCACTCAAATCATTCTGAGATGGGTTGGTGATAACTACATTTACCTCAATTGTCCTGCCAGTATGACTCTTGACAAAAATCTGAAATTGAAGCAAATTTTCCTTTTGCTTTAAGGATTTTTTCTCAAATATCTTTTTCAGTTTCAGCTTTAGTTTTTCGTATAAATCCTCACCTAATTTAGAGAAGAAGCCATTGGCTATTCCTTGGAGAGTGAACACCCCAAAGCCAATTATGAGTAAAGATATAGGATCTACAGAGTCTTCACGATACACTTGATCTGGATCTCCACCTCCAAGCGCTCGCAACTCTTGATATAAATCCGCTACATCTTCATCTTCTTCAAAAGTTTGATTACCAAGGACTTGAAATTTATCTACCTCCTGAACACGAATCTTTACGCACTTCCCGTTTTCTGAAGGCAAATCAAAATTGGCAGATCCATCAAAGATTTCTGCTTCGCCTTCAAGTAAATGAGTTCCATCATCAAGTACTACCACTTCAGCAGAAATCACCCGTCCAATAGGAGGTTTACGAATATCATGCCCGATCGTCAGTGGGATATATTCCTGATTGCGTTGCTTTGCGGATTCTACAATTACTTCAGGTGGAGTTAGTACTTGGTCAATGACTCCTGACTGCGCCATCACTATCTTAACTTTTCGCATATTGGACTCTAATCGTAGATATTCAACCTAAATACACATTCAGGGTAGCCTATTTCACCAAGGCTGGGAGGTCTAACTATTGATTAAGTCGCGCCTAGCTGTCTAACACCCCTATTAGGGATATTACACTGCACCTTTGCGGTTTAATCTCATCTTCGGTTTCAACGATCATCTCAACTAGGAGTGGGTAGAAACTCTTATTTAACCTCTCCTGCTTTGAGGCAGGAGAGGTTAAAGTTTTAACGACCAGCCAGGGTTGGGTTGAAATAAGCAGTGCGATTTGAGATAGTATAACAACAGTGGGTTGAGAGCGAGTCCAATTGTGTCCTTACTAGCTACTTCTTAAGCCGAAGCAGTTAATCTAGGCTAAAACAGGTACAAGAGATTTCTCTAATTAGTTGAATGATTCACAGTTTCTATTTGACACTAATTTGTTAAAAGTGACAAATAATTAGTTAATGTCCAAAAGCGCACTTCCTGCACACTATCTAGATAGTCCCTGCAACAATGACATTGATTTGTCACTACTACCTCAGCAACATTAATTTGTCTTCAGCGACACATAATTCGTCACTTCGTCATGACGACAACAATCTGTCACCGATGACAATGAATTAGTCACTGTACAAATAAGCGATCGCTACTAACGCTGTTAAATTTGAACGAAATTAATGGACACAACTGGACTCGAACCAGTGACCCCCACGATGTCAACGTGGTGCTCTAACCAACTGAGCTATGCGTCCGTCCGACGATTTATCAATATAACACAGGCTTTAGTAAATGTGCAAGGGGAATGGAAAAAGTTAGGAGTGAGGACTTGTTAATTCAAAACTCATAACTCATAACTCCCGCCTCCTAACTTTTTAATTAGCAACAAAACCGCTGAAAGGGAATCGCAACAGTTACTAGGTCTGTTAAAATCTTATGGTCGTTCAGCTAGAAATCGTCTTTGAGCCAATCTATAGACCTACCCAAGGTCGATGCCTTAGCGCAAGAACTTGCGACAATCCAACAAACGGGTGCCAAGCGGATTGCTTTGTTGGGGTCGCGTCATGTTCCCATCACTCACCAGCATCTGATTGAGATGATGAGTTATGCCCTGGTTTTATCCGGCAATCGTCTACTCACTTCCGGTGCTACGGGAACTAATTTAGCCGCCATACGCGGTGCCATGCGTGCCGATGCTAGCCTGCTGACGGTGATTTTGCCCCAAAGTTTGGAACGTCAGCCACGGGAATCGCGGGAACAGCTAGAACAGGTGATGCACTTGGTAGAAAGTCCCGAAAATGACAATCTATCCCTCGCTGAAGCTAGCGCCTTGTGCAATCAAGAGATTGTTTCCCGGTGTCAGCAACTCATCTGTTTTGCGTTTCACGACAGCCACACCCTGCTAAAAACTTGTCAGGATGCGGAAGATCAACGCAAATTGGTGACTTTGTTCTACTTTGATTAAGAGGACGGGTCGCTCTCGTCTCGACAACCAAATGATAAATGTCCCCGTATCAACTGTTTTGTTGGACTGCATTGCCGCAGCCGCAGTCCTGATTTATCTACCATTTTTGGTGGTAGGCTACGCCCGTGCTAGCGTGGGGTATGACACGGCGGCACCCCGCGCCATGTTTGACAAACTGCCTCCCTATGGACAAAGAGCCACCTGGGCGCATCAGAACTCCTTTGAAGCGTTTATGATATTCGCGGCGGCTTCCCTGATGGCTTATGTGGCGGGGGTGGATTCGTCACTGGCAGCATGGGCAGCGATCGCTCATCTTGTGGCGAGGTTGTTATACTCTGTTTTTTATATACTGAATGTTCCGTTAGCGCGAAGTCTCATGTTCGCCATCGGCTCCCTATCCAGTGGTACCCTCATTGTATTAAGCCTGCTGCAAGCCAATAGCAATTAACAATTAACAAACAACTTTTTTTATGGCTGCAACATACTCTTTTGATATTGTCAGCGATTTCGATCGGCAAGAATTAGTTAATGCCGTAGATCAAACCGAACGGGAAATCAAAAGTCGCTTTGACCTTAAAGACACTCAAACAACCATAGAGTTAGGCGAAGAGGCAATTACAGTTAATACCGACAGCGAATTTACTTTGGATGCGGTTCACACAATTTTGCAAACCAAAGCAGCCAAGCGTAATCTGAGCTTGAAAATATTTGATTACGGCAAAGTTGAATCAGCCAGTGGTAATCGCGTTCGCCAGGAAATTAAGCTGCGTAAGGGCATCAGCCAGGAAATCGCCAAACAAATTACCAAATTGATTCGAGACGAATTTAAAAAAATTCAAGGCTCCATTCAAGGCGATTCCGTGCGGGTTTCGGCGAAATCTAAAGATGAACTGCAACAGATAATTCAACGTTTGAAGCAGGAAGATTTGCCAGTTGCCCTACAATTTACCAACTATCGTTAGTACAATGCCCACGATACAAAAGTTGATGTAGATGTCGAATGGGCAGGAGCCGAAAATTGACCGACAACGAGAACACCAAGCCAACGAGCGTACCTTTCTGGCTTGGTTGCGAACTTCTATTGCGCTGATTGGATTTGGATTTGCGATCGCTCGTTTTGGTCTATTCCTGCGCGAACTACAATCAGCTTTTACAGGTCAAGGTGCCATCTCCGAACCCTTGATCAACTCCCAAAGCCTGGGTGTAGGGTTGGTAATTGCTGGCATTCTGATTATCCCATTATCAGCGTGGCGCTACAACCAGGTTTTTTGGCAAATTGAGCGCGGTAACTTTCAGCCTAACCGCCTGATTGTCTGGATAACGGCGGGAATTGTGATGATTGTGGGAGTCCTGAGCATTCCCTTCGTTCTGTGGCGACAACCATCCATTCCTCGTACCCCATCTCCCCGCCGCAGTGAACAACTTGAGAGACGGATTTTAATCGCAAAGGAACGCAGAGGTTAACTTTCTTTGCCTTCCTCTGCGATATCCTTTGCGTTTAAAAAGCAATCATGTCTATAGACTAGACATTACCTCACGCGCAGCTGCCAAAGTGCGGTCAATATCTTCCTCAGTGTGTGCTAAGGAAGTAAACCCAGCCTCAAACTGTGAAGGTGCTAGATAAACGCCACGCTCTAGCATCCCGCGATGGAAGCGGCTAAACTTGCTGGAATCAGACTTTTTAGCATCTTCGTAGTTGTGGACTGGCCCAGAGGTGAAGAACAAGCCAAACATCCCGCTAATTTGACCGCCACAAGCAGCATGACCAGTTTCCTGGGCAATTTGCAGTAACCCATCGCTGAGCTTTTTGGTAATCCGGTCTAGATTCTCGTAGTTACCCGGTTTTTGCAGCAACTCCAGCGTCTTGATACCAGCAGTCATTGCCAGAGGATTCCCGGAAAGGGTTCCAGCTTGATACACTGGCCCTGCTGGAGCAATCATCGACATAATATCGCGCCGTCCGCCATAGGCTCCCACTGGCAAGCCACCGCCGATAATTTTACCCAGCGTTGTCAAGTCGGGGGTGATGCCAAATTTTTCCTGTGCGCCACCGTAAGCAATCCGGAATCCGGTCATCACTTCGTCAAATACGAGTAATGCGCCATTTTCAGAAGTCAGCATTCGCAAGCCTTCCAAGAAACCAGCGTCAGGCGTAATAAAGCCAGCGTTTCCGACGACAGGCTCTAGAATCACCCCAGCAATCTCGTTGGGGTTTTCCGCAAATAAAGCTTTGACGGCTTCCAGGTCATTGTAGGGGGCGGTGAGAGTGTTGCTGGTTGCTGCCTTGGGAACGCCGGGAGAATCGGGTAAGCCAAGGGTAGCAACGCCGGAACCTGCTTTTACCAGGAACATATCGGCGTGACCGTGGTAGCAGCCTTCAAATTTAATTACCTTGTCCCGTCCGGTGAAAGCCCGCATTAGGCGCAGAACTGCCATACAAGCTTCTGTCCCAGAGTTGACAAACCGCACCATTTCAATGCTGGGTACGGCATCAATTACCATCTCTGCCAGCACGTTTTCCAGCGCTGAAGGCGCACCAAAGCTGGTGCCTTTTTCCAGCGCTTCGTGAAGGGCGCTGATAACTTCCGGATGGGCGTGTCCGCAAATCGCTGGCCCCCAGGTGCCAACGTAGTCGATGTACTGGTTGCCATCGACATCCCAAATATATGCTCCTTTTACGTGGTCAAAGACGATAGGTTGTCCTCCCACCGATTTAAACGCCCGTACAGGTGAACTAACGCCTCCTGGCATCAGATTTTGAGCGGCTGCAAATATTTCGTCTGATTTGCTAGTTTTCAAATTTGTTGAAGTAACCAATGCTATTCCTCCGTTTGATGATAAAATCTCTGCCGCTAGATAGGCGCGAGTATTGATGAAAAAGATTACGTTGTTAAATTATCCTACTGAGGGCAATACCAATTCATTTCCTAGGAAAGAATCAGGATTTAACCCTTGAGTATCGGTTCTCGCTTCTTTGAGGCAGCCTAAGACTTGTATCGGGCTGCGTTCAATGCGGTTCAATGGTACGCACAAGAGTCTAAAGCTCACGAGGTAGCTCGACGGGCGGTTAGAAGTGAATCGGCAAACCTTAACAGTACCATTGGCAAATGCCTGGAACCAATTTTTGCGCCTTCTTATTAATTTAGCCAAGAATCGGTGTAATTTCTGGGGCAGCAAAATTGTGTTGAACAGCTGACGGTTGCACAATGATATCTTGTACAAGGCGAGTCTATTATTCTGAAAATGCCAGTTGAACCTTCTGCTTTAAGTCAAGCCATCCCGGTTGATAAAATCCGCTACAACGAGCAGGGACTGGTGAGTGCGATCGCGCAAGATTATCTTGATGGCACTGTGCTAATGATGGCATGGATGAATCGGGAGTCGTTACAAAAAACTCTGGAGACGGGCGAAACATGGTATTGGAGCCGTTCTCGCGGCGAATTATGGCACAAGGGGGCAACTTCCGGTCATATTCAGAAAATACGAAGTATTCGCTATGACTGCGATAGCGATGCGCTGCTTATCAGTGTAGAACAGGTGGGAGATATTGCCTGTCACACTGGCGAACGCAGCTGTTTTCATCAAGTAGATGGCGAAAAAGTGCCGCCCCCAGCAGATACCCTTTCGGATCTGTTTGCGACTATTTGCGATCGTCGCGACAATCCAACTGAAACCTCCTACACTTGCAAGCTATTCGCTGGTGGTGATAACAAGATTTTGAAAAAAATTGGTGAGGAAGCAGCTGAAGTGGTGATGGCTTGCAAGGATGATGATAAAGAAGCGATCGCAGGTGAGGTTGCTGACTTGTTTTATCACACCTTGGTTGCTTTAGCTCATCATCAGGTTGATTTGCGAGACGTATACCGCAAATTGCAAGAACGCCGCCAATAGCTTTTTTAAACACAAAGAACCTTTGCGTTACTTTGCGCTTACCTCTGCGTTCTTTGCGTTTAAAATCCGATTCAGGTACTGCAAAATGGCAATTGTGATGGCTACACTTAACGCCAAACCCAGCCAGAAACCATGTGCCACTACGGGCGGTTGATCTAATGCCCAACCACCCAAGGGAGGGCCAATGAAATAGCCAATTGCCCAGCACAGGGAATTTATAGAGAAGTATACGCCACGCTGAGATTCAGGAGCTAAGACTGTAATTAGGGAAGACGCAGAGGGTGTGTAGGAGACGACAGCGATCGCAAACACTCCCATTGCTAAAATTGCCCACAATAGCTGGTTAGATGCGGCTACACCTGTAAACCAAATTAAGCTGAATCCCAAAGACCAAAATAAGGCGGAAATACACAAAGCGTAGGGATGGCTCAAACGTTTAAATATTCTCACAACTGGCAACTGTAAGATAATTGCTAAAGCTAGGTGCCAGGTAAATAAGGCGCTAATTGTTGTGGGTGAGAAACCTTTCCCACCTACAAGCAAGAAATTGCTGAAGTACAGGGGCATTGTGCTTTGGGTTTGAGAGATATAGGTGGTGAAAATGATATTAACTAAGCAAAAAATTAACAGACGGCGATCGCGTAGTGCGGATGTCCAACTGCTTAATGCTTGTTGTTCCTGTTCTCCTGGCTTGTAAGTTTCTGCGATCGCTACATAAATCACCCCAAAGAACACCACAAACGAAATCGCATCGATTACAAACAGCTCTCGATAAGCGGCCGTTGTGCTAATTAATACGCCCCCTAATACAATTCCTATCCCCAAGCCCAGATTATCTGCCAGCCGCGTGATTGCATAAGCTTCATTTCGTTGTTCTCCTTGGGTCAAATCTGCTACGACTGACTCAGTAGCAGGCCAGTATAAACCCATGCCCATACCCATGAGCAAGTTACCCACAACAAAAATGTAAAAATCGTTGCTAATAGCTAATACAAGTGAAGCAACCGCCGAAACCGCTGCTGAAAGTAACAGCGTGCGCCTGCGTCCCCAAAATTGCGAATCCGCAAACGAACCGCCCAAAATGCGCCCAAGTACACCAGAAATGGAGGCACTACCCAAGCCAATACCTACTTGGGTGGCGGATAGCCCCACTTGATTTACAAAAAAGATGGGCGCGTAAAACAAAGTAAAGCCAGTGCCAACTCCTGATAAAAATCGCCCAGCCGCAAGAATCCAAACTTGAGAATTTAGCTGAGGCAACCAGGAAGATGTGGGTTTGCGAAAAAATTTCATGCCCAAAAGATAAATTAATCGAGCTTATAAAAATAATCCTGTGTACAAAAGCACGTATAGCGCATCGCTTAAATTGAGGAATTGCTTAAATTGAGCAAAATTAACTTTCTGTGGGTGATAAAGATAGTTTTAACTGCTGGTGCGATCGCTTGCAGTCTCTACCCTGAGATAGAGAACACTCTCCCCGGTCAACGTTACATTTAGTTACATAAGCATATAAAGCTTAACAAAATAGCGAAACCGGAGTTTCCACCATGCAAGAGACAAAGAAAATAACACCTCCCGTGATGGATGACCGCAACGCTTGGAGATATGGCTTCAATCCTCAAGCCGAAATTTGGAACGGGCGACTAGCTATGATTGGCTTTTTAGCCGCTGCTCTTATCGAAATCTTTTCAGGTCAAGGTTTTCTGCACTTCTGGGGCTTGATCTAGAATCAATTTTGCTTAATGTCTGACATCATGTAACCTCAATTTCCAACCTGGGAGTGTTTTGAATACTTCCAGGCTTTTTTATTGTTAATTGACAAAGATGGATAGTGCGATTTTTACCGCACAGCACCATTAATAGCGCCTGCATAGGAAAATAATCCAAAAATCAAATCCGTAGCCATGAGCGATGTGAATGTGAAGCCATTTCTATTTGTGACCGATTTAGACAATACTTTAGTGGGTGATGACGACGCTCTGGCAGAATTGAACCGCCACCTGAGTAAGCATCGTAAAGAATGCGGAAGTAAGATTGTTTATGCCACGGGGCGATCGCCTGTTCTCTACCAGGAACTCGCAACTGAAAGAGAGTTAATAGAACCTGATGTTTTAGTTTTATCTGTGGGTACGGAAATTTATCATAACGGCAGCGATAAGCCAGATCCCGATTGGATAAAACGCCTTTCGCAAAATTGGGATCGCGATCGCGTCGTCGCCACCACTGCACACTTTTCTGACCTAGTTCCCCAACCACAATCAGAACAAGGCCCTTTCAAAGCTAGCTACTTCCTCAGCCCGGAAGCCGCAGTTGAAGTTCTCCCCCAGCTTGAAGATTTATTGCAACAGCGGGGGCTGGATGTCAAACTCGTGTATAGCAGCGGCAAAGACTTAGACATTCTACCTCGCTACGGTAACAAAGGAGCTGCAACAGCTTTTCTGCGGGAAAGCTTTGGAATCCCTCCGCTTCAAACCGTTGTTTGCGGTGACTCCGGCAACGATTTATCTATGTTTGAGTCAGGTGAAACACGGGGAATCATTGTCGGTAATGCTCAGCCAGAACTGCTGAAGTGGCATCAAGCCAATCCTTCTGAAAATCGCTATTTTGCTAAAGCCTATTGTGCTGGAGGTATTCTAGAAGGTCTGAAGAACTTCGGCTTTTTAGGATAAAATTCTGCAAAAAATGCCCCTCAGACTAAAGTCAGGCGCTACATAAACCAAGCCGTAGCGAGAGCAGACTGGCATCGGCTAATATTAAAAGTCCGCGCAGGCGGACTTTGTACGCGAAAGCCGCGACTTTAGTCGTCGGGATACAACCCCATGATCGCTTATCTCAAAGGAACGGTAGCTGGCATCCAGAAAAGCACCGCCAATCGCATTATTCTAATTCTGGAAGTTAATCAAATAGGATACGAACTGCAAGTCCCGCCGACCTTGGTGAATAAGTTACCAGCAGCAGGAGAAACCGTTCAAGTCTTTACGCACCAGCAAATTCGGGAAGACCAAATCACCCTGTATGGCTTTGCCTCGGCAGCGGAACGGGATTTGTTTCGCGCCCTCTTAAGCGTGAGTGGCATTGGTGCCAGAGGTGCGATCGCCCTCTTAGACACTTTGGGACTGCAAGACTTAGTGCAAGCGATTGTCAATGGCAACACTCGCGCCTTAGCCAAAACTCCCGGTATCGGTGCCAAAACCGCAGAACGTCTAGCATTGGAACTCAAAACCAAACTTGCAGAATGGCGACAATCTGCTGGTGCCGCCAGCGCCGGAGTTGGGCCTCCACCAGGAATTTTAGAAGATGTGGAGATGACACTACTTGCCTTGGGATATAGCAGCAGTGAGGTTGTGCAAGCACTTTCTGCTGTGAGTCAAGACGCGCTGCTGGCTAAAAGCCAAAATGCAGAAGATTGGATCAGACACGCGATCGCGTGGTTGAGTTTGTAACATATAACCCACTAGCCTATGCAAGCTGGCTTTCTTTATTTAGCCGCGACTTCTAGTCGTCCGGCTTTTTTTTATGGCGCGATCGCTCCTTTATTTAGCCATATTTAGCATTAATCGCCAAAATCTATCCTAAATCCCCTTTACTTTCTATTACCTCTTATTCCCTAATTATTATTCCCGATAAAGCCATTTTCTATCTCAAGATTGATTTCCAAGCAAGATGAAGACGTGGAAAATATTGTTGTAAGCAATTTTTACCAGAAATTCCAGACACTTATATGGCAACTTCCATTGAATTTAATTTATTTGCCCCCTATAACAAAGGAGCAGCTTTAATAGGTGATTTTTCTAATTGGGAAGACATCCCAATGGAAAAAGGTAAAGATGGTTATTTTCGTACCAAGGTTGAGTTAGAAGATGGAGTTTATCAATACAAATTCCGCGTCCAATCAAAATCATGGTTTTTTGAACCGGATCAATGGATAGACGTTGTTGACCCCTACGCGACAGATATAGATAACCCTACCCAAAACGGTGTTGTACGCATTAAAGATGGTGAAAGAATTGTCGATACCTACGTTTGGCAGCATGACGATAAACCACTGCCGGCGGATAAAGAATTAGTTATTTATGAACTGCACGTAGGCGATTTTTCCGGCGGGGAAGATGACAAATACGCCAGAGGCAAATATAAACACGTTGTTGAGAAGTTAGATTACCTCACCGACCTGGGAGTTAACGCCATTGAATTGATGCCAGTAAAAGAATATCCGGGAGATCATAGCTGGGGCTATAACCCCCGCTATTTTTTTGCCACAGAATCTAGCTATGGCACGACGGAAGGCTTAAAGCATCTGATTGATGAGTGTCATGCCCGTGGAATCCGCGTCATCATGGACGGGATTTATAACCACTCAGAAGCCGAAAGTCCGCTAACACAAATTGACCACGATTATTGGTATCACCACTCGCCGCGTGACCCAGATAATAACTGGGGGCCAGAGTTTAATTACGAATTTTACGACGAAAATCTCGACACCTTCCCAGCCCGAAAATTTGCTGGTGACACTATACGTTTTTGGATTGAAGAGTATCACATCGATGGGCTTCGTTTTGATGCTGCCCGACAAATTGCTAACTACGACTTTATGCACTGGGCAGTTCAAGAAGCCAAAAAAGCTGCTGGGATGAAACCGTTTTACAGCGTTGCCGAACACATTCCGGAAACTACCAGCATCACAAATGCAGATGGGCCGATGGATGGTTGCTGGCACGACAGCTTCTATCACTGCATTCTTGAGCATATCTGCGGCGACACCTTTGATTTAGAACGCCTCAAAGATGTGATTGATTGCAAACGGCAAGGCTTTATGGGTGCCACCAATGTCGTTAATTACTTAACCAATCATGACCATAATCATGTATTAGCAGAATTAGGCGATCGCGGCATTTTGGGTGAGGAAGCGTTTAAGCGGAGAAAGTTGGGATCTGTCATCAATATGACCGCAGTTGGAGTCCCTCTCCTCTGGATGGGTGAAGAGTTTGGCGAGTACAAGTACAAAACAACCGAACAAGCAAAGATTGATTGGACTCTACTAGGGCATGACGAAAATCGTGGCCTGTTTGATTTTATGAAAGGCTTAATTCATCTTCGTAAAAACAATCATGCCCTTTACACCGAGAACATTGATTTCATCCATGAAAACCCAGAAGCTAAAGTATTAGCTTACAGTCGCTGGAATGGTGAAGGTTCCCGTGTAGTTGTCGTAGCAAATTTCTCCGACAACTTCCTTGGTGGGTATCACGTCCCTAACTTCCCAGAAGCTGGAACGTGGCACGAGTGGACGGGTAATTATGATGTTGAAGCTGGGGAAGAAGGCATTACAACTGACTTGGGTTCTTACGAAGCCAAGGTGTTTGTTTGGCAGTAACCTAGCCAATTGTAAATAAGCAGCCGCCTGAAATAAGTCTTAAAAAAACTTCTGAAGGCGGCTGTTAAGATTACAATAAAAAATCTTACACTCGCTTTTTCCGTTTGGTTAAAATCAGCGGATGACTTTAAGCACTTTTCAGTTGCTGCCCCGGCATACTAGCTACTAAGTTCCATCCCGCGGACATTAATTTCTGGTATGTTGCCCAGCCCTTAGAACCTCCAGGTATTTCGTAGTCTGGTACAGAATATTCAGGAAAAGCTGTATAAGGTCGCCACGGTTGATTAGGTGCGGTTCGTAAGTGTAATATTTTCTCTCCACTCGTTCCCATTACAGGCAACCAGCACATTTGTTTCATCACAGGACACTCCTTAAGTTAAATCAGGTAAATTTTACTTTTTAAACAAGTCGCGACTGGACAATAAGTGCTGCAAAGCGGTGAGCAAGGATGATGAAACCAACACCAATGCTAAGTGTAGAGATTAGAGGAATCCATTGTAATTTATTCATAGTTCAGCTCCTTTGAGCTGAGATTGATGTCCCAATACTCTCCATTCAATCGTCAAATCACCTCTCTCTAGAGCGTTATTTATTCTCTTTGAATAGCTCTGTCTAAAGTTTTAAAAGCTTTTGTATTTATATAACACTGCGATAATAATCCAGGTACTAGATAATATTGTATTCATAATTACAATTTGCTTTAACAATAAGTATTTCTTTGGGTAGATAAGCTGAATCATTATTAAAATGTAATTTAACTTAAACAAATACTGTGACTTAAGTTAAAAAGTTTAGAAAAAGATGGCAAATTTTAATTTAACTGATTTACATCAAGAAAAGGTTACATGGCAAGCTCAATTGAATTTAACTTGTTTGCTCCTCGGAACAAAGCGATCGCTTTGATTGGTTCTTTCTCTGAATGGAAAGAAATACCGATGGAAAAAGGTGAGGATGGTTATTTTCGCACCAATGTAGAACTGGAGGATGGGGTTTATCAATATAAATTCCGCGTCCAAACCAAAAGCCCGAATTTTGAAACGGATCAATGGGTGGATGTTATAGATCCCTACGCGACAGATGTGGATGAAGGGCGAAAACAGGGAGTAGTGCGGATAAAAGATGGCAATAGGATAGTTGATACTTATGTCTGGCAAAACGACGATACACTTTTGCCTAATAATCACGAAATAGTCATCTATGAAATGCACGTTGCGGACTTTTCTGGCGGTGAGGACGATCCTCACAAGCGAGGGAAATATGTGGACGCGATCGCTAAGTTAGATTACTTTACCGAACTGGGAATAAATGCCATTGAATTAATGCCAGTGAACGAGTATCCTGGTGATTATAGCTGGGGCTATAAAGTCCGCCACTTCTTCGCTACAGAATCCAGCTATGGCTCCACAGAAGATTTGAAGCGGTTTATTGACGAGTGTCATGGTAGAGGTATTCGCGTTTTCATCGTGGCAAATTTTTCAGATAAATTTCTGTCGGGGTGTCGCCTTCCTAACTTCCCTGCCTCTGGGACGTGGCAAGATTGGATGGGTGACACCCAGGTCGAAGCCAGTGAAGATGGCTTGAGCATCGACCTGCCAGAGTACGCAGCGAAGGTGTTAGTCATTTAAATCTCTAAGAGGGATTTAGATCCCTGTCCTGCTTAATTTCTACACCCATTTACAGATACGTCTATTCACATAATAAAATTGGACAGGTTAATCAGCGAGTATTTAGTAGCTTCTAACTTTTGGTTACTAACGTCGTGATATCCTGATTTTTGCAAGCTGCTTCCTCAATGTGTAAAAACTTTGGGGAGTGCAGTTTCAAAGTCCACAATCCAGAGTCGATAGCAGCATATCTGCAATGTTCTCATCCCAACCCCCTGACGAGAATGGATCTTCAGTGCCAGCCGTCTCGCTGACCGATGAATCCGGGCGATCGCTTAGTTGTTACATTGAACATTCCATAGAGGTAGAAGGTGAAGAATACGTCATCCTCCTGCCGATAGATTCACCTGTAGAAATTGTTGCCTGGGACGAGGACAAGGAGGAAGAAGAAGCCACCTTGGTCGAAGACGAAGCCGAAATTGACGAAATCTTTTCTACGGCTCAAGCAGTCTTGGCAGAAAGAAATCTGGACTTAAAGCGGACAGCATTTGCCCTGACTGTAGCCGGGGAATTGCCTGCTGTTGATGAGGACGAAATCCTCACATTGGAAATTGAGGATGAAGATACTCAGTTGGAACCAGAGGAATTTCAGAAACTCGCCAGCTTCTACCACAAGGAACAAGAGTATACAATTTACACTCCTTTAGATCCGTTGTTGTTGTTTGCTCGCATTAACGAAGCGGGTGAACCAGAGTTACTTTCTCCAGAGGAATTTAAAAAAGTGCAACCGATACTAGAAGATCAACTGTTTGATGACATGGAATAAACACCCAAAGTGATGAGTTATGAGTAATGAGTGAGGAGTTAAATTAGAATTTTAAAATTCAAAACTCAACACTCAAAATTCATAACTTTTCTTCACACAGGTGTTGTTACCCGCAATCAAAATGAAAGCAATCCAACGCATCTCCAAATGGACGTTTCTCGCCCTCATACCTGTAATACTGGGAGTCGGTACATGGCAGGGCTGGGCATGGTGGAGTTGGGCGAGTGCGCCTCCTGTGACTCAAACTCAATCACCTTCCTCTGCTGAACAAAAAGACGCATTGCTGCAAATCCGCATACCACAAGGAACTTCGAGCCAGCAAATAGGCAAGGATTTAGAAGCAGCAGGTTTGATTCGCTCGGCTGAAGCTTGGGATCTCTGGGCCTATTGGTTGCGATGGCAAAAGCGACCAGGTGGGTTTCAAGCCGGGACTTACCAACTCTCACCTAGTGAGCCGCTATCTGCGATCGCTGATAAAATTTGGACTGGCGAAGTGGTACAGCGAAGTTTCACCATCCCGGAAGGATGGTCGCTAAATCAAATGGCTGCATACTTTGAATCACAAGGATTTTTCAAAAGCGAAGATTTCTTAGCAGCCGTTACTCAGATTCCTCTAAACCAATATCCCTGGCTTCCAAATAAGGTGCCTCATCTGGAAGGTTTTTTGTACCCAGATACCTACAAGCTAAATGGCGATCGCGTCACTCCAGAGGCAATTATCAAACAAATGCTCGATCGGTTTGAGTCTGTCGCACTCCCCCTCTATCAACAAGGCGAACAGAAACCAGCGCTAACCCTTCTTGAGTGGGTGACATTGGCAAGCATCGTCGAAAAAGAAGCGGTAATTCCTACGGAACGCCGTCTGATTGCTGGTGTCTTCACTCGACGCCTCAAAGAGGGAATGAGACTTGAAACCGACCCCACTGTTGAGTACGGATTGGGGATTCGGCAAACTGCGGATCAGCCACTGACTTTTGCTCAAGTAAAAACTGCCTCTCCTTACAATACTTACCTCAACCCAGGATTACCTCCTACTCCCATCGCTAGCCCTGGCTTAGCTAGTCTGAAAGCGGCTCTGAATCCGGAAAAAACAGATTACGTATTTTTTGTGGCTCGTTACGATGGCACTCACGTTTTTAGTCGAACAGTACAAGAACACGAAGCCGCGAAAAATGCCATTCGCAGACAACGACAACAACAAAATCAATAGTCATTGGGTACTGGCTATAAGCTAATCGCTAATATCAAGAATAATCAGCTTTTAGCGATTAGCCACTGACAAAAATCTAACAACTCACCCATACCTCTATAAGTCTAAATTTCCTGGATTGTTCGTGGAGTCTGAAGAGTTCCCAGTCCCCAGCCCCCATACTTTTATGTCCTTGATAGCACCGTTACAACCTGACTTAATTTTGGGTAAACCAATTTTGAGTCTCACGCCGGAAATCCTCCATCAATATCATCTCAAAGGTTTAGTGTTGGATGTCGATGAAACCCTTGTACCACTCTCGGTAGCGCAAGCCTCTGAAGAACTCGTGCAGTGGGTGGAACAAATTAGAAATGTGGCAACGTTGTGGCTGGTGAGTAATAACCTCAGCGAAAGCCGGATTAGCGGCATCGCCAAGTCGTTAAACTTGCCCTATATTACCAGTGCAGCCAAACCTTCTCGACGCAAGTTGAGGCAAGCTGTCACTGCCATGAACCTGCCAGTTGAACAGGTGGCGATGGTAGGCGATCGCTTATTCACAGATGTCCTAGCAGGTAACAGACTAGGTATGTTTACTATTCTCGTCGAGCCGATGGTTGACCCCTCAGTTGCCGCGAAATACTACCCAGTCCGCACCGTTGAAGTCTGGATATCTCAAGCTTTGGGCGTTTCTCTCCACGCAAAGCAACAAAACTTTAAAAACCCTGACAAATCATGAGAAAGGGAAATATAAAAAAATAATTACGAAATCCATTATTGTCAAATTTTCCTGAGATTATAAGTATGGTTCAAGTGGGGTCAGCCGATATAAAGACCCTAAAAATAAATCCCCGTAAATACCTGCGTAAAACGCCAGTTCCCCCTGTAAGAGGAACTGGCGTTTTACAATTTTGGATAGGGAATTGGGAATTGGGGATAGGGAATTGGGAATTGCAAGGAATCTTACCCAGTCCCCAGCCCCTAGTCCCCAGTCCCCAGTCCCCAGCCCCTAGTCCCCAGCCCCCAGTGTCTCAAACCGTTGTTGTAAAAATTGGTACTTCCAGCTTGACATCGCCAGAAACAGGTAATCTGGCACTTTCCACAATAGCCTCCTTAGTAGAAAGCCTCACGGAGTTGCGGCGGCAAGGTCATAACGTAGTGCTGGTATCTTCCGGTGCCGTGGGAGTTGGTTGCGCTAGATTGGGACTACGCGATCGCCCGCGGACGCTGGCACTAAAACAAGCTGTAGCAGCGGTAGGTCAGGGACGGCTGATGCGCGTTTACGATGATTTATTTACCACATTGCAACAACCTATTGCCCAAGTTCTCCTCACCCGCAGTACCTTTAGAGAACGCACGGCGTATATTAACGCCTCCAACACCTTTCGGGAACTGCTGCGGCTGGGCGTGATTCCCGTGGTGAACGAGAATGACACCGTAGCAGTAGATGAACTGAAATTTGGGGATAACGATACCCTCTCAGCCTTAGTAGCCAGCTTGATAGAAGCAGATTGGCTGTTTTTAATGACCGATGTAGATCGACTTTACTCTGCCGATCCGCGCCAAGTCCCCGACGCGCAGCCGATAACTCTGGTGAACCACATTGATGAGTTAGAAGAATTACAAGTGCAAACAGGCGATCGCGGTTCTGCGTGGGGTACTGGTGGCATGGTTACAAAAATTACTGCTGCCCGCATTGCCACCAGCGCAGGCGTGCGGACAGTAATTACAGAAGGACGATTTCCCGGTAACATCCAGAAAATTTTGCAGGGGGAACCCATCGGCACCCAGTTTGAACCCCGCGACACAGCGGGAAATGCCCGGAAGCGCTGGATAGCTCATGGTTTGATTCCCTCTGGCAAACTGATGCTAGATGAGGGAGCGATCGCGGCAATTTCTCAAGCCGGAAAATCCCTCTTAGCTGCTGGCATTACCGCAGTTGAAGGAGACTTCCAGGCATCTGATGCCGTAAAGCTGTGTGACCAACAAGGGCGGGAAATCGCCAGGGGGCTTGTGAACTACAGCAGTGACGAGCTACAGCTGGTTCGCGGACACCGCTCAGAAGAAATTCCCACCATCTTAGGCTACACCGGAGCCGAAACCGTCATTCATCGAGATAATCTCGTCATTAGTTAGTAGTTAATGGCTAATGGGTGAGATACGTCTGTAAGGACATGGCATTGCCATGTCCTTACAGACGTGGGCTAACGGGACTTAGGCAAAAAAGAAGAGATAAAAAGGTTATAATGCTTGTTTAGAATAGGTTTCACATCAATATAACCTCCCATGAAAGAGACAACTCCGGCAGCCATGCCGCCGTGCTTTGACAAATGGTGTCAAAGGTTTGATGATGTGTTTACTCATCAAGCCCAAAAAAGAGAATTTAGGCACTATTTGGGAAGATTATTGGGAGAAAGTGAGAGAAAAAACCTATCTCAGATGGCAGAGAATGCTGTAGGGGTGGCTTACCATCGTTTACACCACTTTTTAACCGAGTCAACCTGGTCAGCGACAAAAGTCAATGAAAGACGTTTGCAGGTAATGAACAAGTGTAGTCAGACTAGAATCAGCAGAGGCTTTAGTCTCATAGTTGATGATTCGGGTCATAGAAAAAGTGGTAATTTTACTTCCGGGGTAGGACGACAGTATATCGGAGAAATCGGCAAAACAGATAATGGGGTAGTAGTGGTAACAACTCATCTATATGATGGAAGAAAAAGCTTGCCCTTAGATATAGAGCTATATCAGCACGCAAATTCTTTGTCACAAGGGAAACAAGACCCAGAATTTAAGAAAAAAACCGAGTTAGCTCTAAAGTTAATAGACCAGACGCTCAAAAGAGGGTATCGACCAGGAATAGTGATAGTGGATGCTGGCTATGGCAACAATACAGGCTTTCTAATGGAACTAGAAAAGCGAAGATTAAAGTATTTAGGAGGATTAGCTAAAAATCGCAAAGTAACTATTAGTAAAGAATCTAATAGCCAACAAACAATTAGACTGGATGAGTTAGCCCAAAGTTTGCCGCTGGCGAGTTTCAGAGAAATTCAACTAGATTTAGATAAACCCAGAGCTGTATGGGTAGCAACTCTAGAAGTAGAGATAGAGCGTTTGTCAGGAAAGCGAAATATAGCTATCGTCATGAATGCTTCGACTTTCGCACAAGCAACTGATATCGACTATTTTATGACCAATGCCGACTCATCAATTGTCAACCCAGAATGGATAGTTAGCACCTATTCTCAAAGAAATTGGGTAGAAGTTTTCTACCGAGAAGCCAAGGGATGGTTAGGGTTAAAAGAATATCAAGTCCGAGATAAAAGGAGCCTAATGCGGCATTTTATCTTGGTTTTTTGTGCCTATACTTTTATTCTTTGGCATCAGCTAACTGGGGGCTTGAGACGCAGGTGGGCAACCAAACCTTTGCATAGCTTTACTGAAGCTTTAGAAGCCTTTAGAACAGCTATGTCTTTTCGATTTTTCGATTGGCTAACCGTTCATCGTGACGTATTTGCTTCTTATAAAGCCAGTTTGGGCTTTATTTGGGCTTAGTTTTTGTCTAAGTCCCAATATGGAGTTAGAACCGCGATATATTCCACCCAACTGAGAAACGGTCTAGGAGCCATTAGCTAATAAGTAGGTGGGATTAAATTATTCGTAGGATGGATTAGCGATAGCGTAACCCATGCAGAGGATGGGTTTCCGGCCTCAACCCAACCTCCAAACATCTTCAATTTAATCGCATCCGCCTACTTAACTAATTACTACTAATTGCTTCCGGCGGCGCAATATCGTTTCCAACTGCCACCCCCTTTTTACCCAACTTTAAGCCTGGTTTAGCAGGTTTCGCAATTTGCTGAGACTCTGAAACAGAAGGATTCGAGGGAACATCTGGCAGAGGCTCAACTGTTGCTGAGGACTGTGACTGATTCGATGTCACAGCGAGTCCTCCCACTGCCCCAGCCACAAGAGCCGCATAGCCGACGTATAAATGTAGCGTGCTAAGCTGAAATACCGATGCTGATGCGGGTCGATACCAAGATGGCACCACAGTTTTTACAGGATCGGGTGCAGGTAAAGAAGCAGCCATTGCTGCCCCATCCAACCCCAACGCCTCTCCCATCCGGCGAATAAAGCCTCTGACATAGATATCTTCCGGCAATTGATCCAAACGACCAATTTCCAAAGCCTGAATGTGGTGGGGCGGCACCAATGTTAAATTATGAAGTTGTCGCATAGTCAGTGACTGAGCATGACGCGCCTGCCGTAGTTCCTGACCAATTTGCCGCAGACGCTCCTCCCGCTCTTGAGCCGCCATTTGCGCTGCCAGTTGAGCCTTTGAGAGTTTTTTAGTTGGTTTGGGAAAAATCGGATCTATACTGCTGCTACTAAGGGGTGGTAGAGCTTCTTCGGAATTGGCAGGTGAGTTATTCGATTTGTTGTTGATTGTTGGTTGTTGGTTGTCCGTGGGCGTTGTCAGGTTGTCAGGTTGGAAGGTTGTCAGGTTGTTAGAATCTAACAACGTTTCCACTGGACAACTTGACAACTCTTCTGTAACGGCTGACGACGGACTACTAAGCTGCTGTTCTTGTTGATTGTTGCTGATTTCTGTTGGTGCGACGGGAACGACTTTGTAAGTCTTGGCAAACTGCTGGAACGCTAGTCGGATAGCTTCTCGCCCCACTGCCTTAACCATAATTTGGGCATTCCCCGCAGCTTCTCCCAGGATCGTCTGTAACCCAGCCAAAGAACGGTTATAGACTTCGCTGCTATAAAGTTCAGCTTCTATTCGGCTGAGGATAGACCGCAACACTTCTTGGGAAATTTCAATGGTGGGGCTTTCGGTAATACCGATACCATATGCCGATTGTAATGCCATGACTTTATCTTGTCGAACGCGATCGTTGTAGAACAAAACTTAACGCGATCGCCCAGGCATGATCTTTTCAAGGGAGTGCTTTGGCTACTCCCCGCGCCTATTATCAGTGATTTACTTACCGATAACTGACGGTGACACAAGCTGCTTGGACTATCTGAGTAATCTCTTCGGCAAGTTGGCACTGGTTCCGGATCAGTCAATAGTCAATTTTCTCTGGCTATGGGGAGCTTGCCAGTTTTCAGCTTTTATGTATTAATGTGGCTAATCGTTGCCTGATTCAGCACCCAGAATTAAGGAGCCAGAACTTATCATCAGCTTGGCTCCTAACTCTTTATAAAGACGTACTTTCTATAGCTGACTCCTGACAACTTAATGCAATATAGATATTTAGCGAGGATATCGCTTTCCTGGCTCGTAATCTTTCGCCAAGCAGCGTTCGAGTAAGTGAATGCTATAAAGGTACAAGAAGCGACGGGGATTAAGTACCAGTTTGGTTTTGGAACTGAAGATTGGCTGGTTGAGAAACTGCCAGAGGGGGAACTTAATCTTGTTGTATCGTGGAGCCATAGTTAGAGAATTCCAGATAGCAGTAATAAGGATTGCTGTCACCACGCATCTATCTTAGGTGATATTTGGTGGATTAATATAACTTTGCCAGAAACTACTACACTATTTCTTGGGTTAGATTACGGAATCTGGAAGAAGCATTTTGCCAAAGCCTGTATTTTCACGGATGCGATCGCCTATCCCCAAGCGATCGCCCACCGCCATCAGCTATTTTCAGCCAAGCTATCACACGCGAGTCAGATAATTTTAGGTAACTATACTCATCAAAATTAGTTTATTTTTCTCCTACTAAAGTTAAAAAACGTTGTAAGTAAAATAATATTAACTTTATATATAAATTTTGAAATATCAGCTAGGCAACGACATTAGTAAGGTGGGCATTACCCACCTTACTGCTTTTCAAGTTATTGTGCAGTTTGGGTAGCTTGGTTACTACTAGGAGTGCGAACAATATACTTAGAAGCTTCTACATTGCCAGCAAGAGGTTGTATCTTTCCCTGACGAACCAAGGTTTGATGAATAATAGCAGCAATCTCCCCACGGGTAGCAGGTTGATTAGGATTGATAACCCTTGGATCGGGATAGTTAACCACAATATTTGCTTTTGTGGCTTCGGCTACACCATTAATAGCGTAGTAAGGAATCTGCTCTGCGTCTGCATAATATTCGCTAATAATCACTGATGCAGGGCGGTTAAGAAACACACCTTGACCCGCAGCTACGGTTGATGAGGCACCGCTAGCCTGGGTAGCCTGGTTATTCGCCACCGCGGGGACGGCGCTGCTAGCCGGGGTAGTTTCGTTATTCGCCACCGCGGGGACGGCGCTGCTATCCGGGGCAGCCTGAGCCTTCTGTTGGTTCATAAACACTGGGTACATCAAGGAAGTCATTGCCAAGGGCATAAATAAACGCTTCTTGGCTGCTCGACGTCTGACTGCGGGACTTCTGGTTGCTTGAGTGGAAGTTGCTGGAGTAGTTGCCTGAGTGGAAGTTGCTGGAGTAGTTCCTTGAGCGGGAGTTGTTGAAGTTGTAAGTAGATGGATCTAATTATTTGTAGGATGGGTAGAGCGTAAGCGAAACCCATCAAACCCATGTCCATGTTGGGTTGCATGCCTCAACCCAACCTACATCAGATGTTTAGTTTAATTATGTCTATCTACTTAGATGCGGTGGGAGGGCTAGAAGAACCATCCAGAACCTCCGCTAAGGAAACTATTGCCTGAACCTTGGAAACTTCTTCTTTTGGACGAAAGAAACCACCAGGATAGCCAGTCATAAACCCAGTTTGATAGGCTTCCTCAATTGCCGGAGCTGTCCAGTAGCCTACAGGAACATCTTTATATATGCTTCCACTTGGTATTTGTGCTACCTGGTTTTGATTAAAAGCTTGACGAATTATTGCAGCAAATTCATCGCGAGCGAGTGTTTTATTTGGTCTATATGTTCCATTAAGGTATCCAGTAAGAATGTTTTTTTCAGCTAGCGCTTTAATAAAGGGACTCGCCCAGTGATCTTGAATGTCAGGAAAGCTAGTTGCTGATTCTGGAGCCGCAATTACTTTTTGTGAATCCGAAGTTACCAAGGGGAGAATTGTACCCACGGCTACTCCGAAGGTGAGCAAAGCTACACTTGCTGATGACCAACGAGAGAAGTTAGACATTTACAAATACCTCCAATATTTTTTTTCTATAAAATTAAGTCTACCTGTCGAATGATTTTAATTTTCCCCCTAACGATGGAAAATGTATGTCTATAGGCAGATTAGAAAAGTAGAAAAAATCAACTAAATTGCTCATTTTTTTACTCTCTTAATAGCGCAGCTAATTTAAGTTTTCTCAGTTCTATCGGGTAGCTGGTTAAAAAACCACCTTAAGAGGGATGATGAAACAAGCATTTTATCAACTTAAAGATTTTTAGGTATTAAATGTATTAGGAATTAATAAAATTTTGATAGTAAATAACTGCTTAATCAGACATAGAAGTATTTTGAACTTCGACATCTGCTGTAAGTATTATGTATGCAAATTGATTAAGTAAGCCCGTAGTCGGATGAAGCGATCGCAGATAATTTTAAGCTAGGTAGTAAGTGAATAAAAAAAAGGAGAAAAATAAATTATGGTTCTTTACAAGCTCGAAGACTTTGATACAAACTATCAGGACACTTTTGGCGGTGATGACATCAAGGGGTTTGATGTTTATTCATCCATAGATGATGACAAGATTGGTAGTGTCAAAAACATCATGGTGGATGAAGAAGGGAATTTTCGATATCTGGTTGTAGATACAGGCTTCTGGGTTTTTGGCAAGAAAGTATTGCTACCAGTTGGCCGTTCTCGGATCGACTATGACGATCGCCGTGTCTATGCTGTAGGACTGACGAAAGAGCAAGCAGAGGCTTTACCTGAGTTCGGCGATGACCTGAAGGTTGATTACGATTATGAAGAGCAGGTGAGAGGAGTTTATCGCGGATCATCTGTAGAAACGTCTGTGGAAACAACGGCACCGATAAACACAACAACTCCTTTGGATGCTTCGGCTGCAATGGGCGCACCACCGATAGCTCCTATGCCCTATGCGGCTCCGATGACAGGCAATATCCCTGCTACGCCTACCACTGCTGCTTACGATCGCGACAGCTACAAGTATCAGCAAGATGCACATTTGTACAATATGAATGAGCAGGATCATCAAACTCTCAAACTGTACGAAGAGCGGCTGGTTGCAAATAAAAAGCGCGTTAAGACCGCAGAAGTAGCGGTTGGTAAGCACGTTGAAACCGAAACTGCAAGAGTTTCCGTACCCATTGAGAAAGAGCGAGTAGTTGTTGAGCGCATGACTCCAGCAGACGCTGGAAGAGTAGTTGCTCCTGGCGAGGCTACTTTCCGTCAAGGCGAAGTCGCACACATGGAAATTTACGAAGAGACTCCTGACATTCACAAGGAAGCCTTTGTGCGTGAGGAAGTCAGAATCCACAAAGAAGTCGAACACGACACTGTTACTGCTGAAGAACAGCTGCGCCGTGAAGAGTTAGATGTAGATTCCGGAAGTCTTCCGATAGATGATACAAACGTCAGACGCGATCGCATCTAATTGCTTTTAGTTAGTGCAGGGGTGGTAAACACCTCTCCCCAACCCCTCTCCTTTTAGGAGAGGGGCTTTTAATTATCCACAAAATCACTAATTAAAAAGTAGAGACGTTAAATTTAACGTCTCTACTTTTTACATGAAAACCTTTTTACAACCAGGCGCTGACATCAACAGCTAACTTTTGACCCAACCGTAGCAACTGATGTAGGTGCGACGAATCTGAGTTAGTTTCTGATGACAACTGAGGCACAATTTGATTGTATAGACAGTTGAAGTATAGCTCCTGCGCTCGGAACATAGATAAGCCCAAGTTGAGTTTATTGGCAACTTCAATCGTGCGCTCTAAACGTTGGACATCTGCTGACAGAGTAGCTGGGTTAGAGTCGTGCAAGATTTGCCAGAGCGATCGCAATATCAACTGCTCTAGAGTTGGCTTTGCATCTGGTATATTCAGACGACAGTGTAGATGATTGGCTTCGGTAGCGATTGCTTCTAGTTCTGCTAGGTAACTCAAACTTTGTTGGGGATCGCCGTTTTCTTGCTCCAGCGCCTGGAGTGCGATCACGGCGCGGTTAGAAATCGCCACTTCTGCCGCTACCTGCAACTCTTGCGGTACAGGCAACCCGTCGCGATGGAACGCCATCAGAACACCATAATTATCTCGGTAAACCTGTGTATATAACTGATCCAGCCGAGTCAGAGTGTTGTGACTTAACAGCCGCATAATCCGGTGACGCTCCTCTGGAAACAACTTCTGCAAGTTGAACGAGTGACCGTTAAACAATTGACTCATGGCCAGAATAGCGTGAGCCGCACTAGCTTCTTGCAGCGATGTAAACAGCTTCTCTTTGAGATGGCTGTAAGTGCGACGACCTGCAAATGGTTGAATGCAGCAGTGGAAATCCCAACCGCCCAGATGGAGAACTGCAAAGACTAAATGAGTGCTTTCCCAGGTAATCTCTGAAACCAGCCGCAGCTGTCCCACAGCCAGAGTCAGCGATCCCATGCGTTGCAATTGGTAATCTAACTGATGGGCATCGTAGCAGTAAATCCGCTGTTGCGCGGGATAAGTCGTAAACAGAGAACTGATGGCATAGTGCGCCGCCACTTGCTCCATAGTAATCTGGGCAGTTACGACTAGCTGACGGTAGACTTCGGCACCGTGCTTGAACAATTCAACATTACTAGCAGCTTGGGAGAGGCGCTTGATAAATGGTTTTTCTAGCTGGATACCAGAGACATCTCCCGCCAGTTCCAATGCACGCGAAGCGTAGCGGAGAATCTGCGTTCCTTCGGGTCGAGAAAGTTCTTCAAAAAACCAACCGCAACTGGTGTACATTAACAAGCTGTGACGCTGCATTTCCAACAGGCGCAGGGCATCTACCTGTTCGGCGGCGGTAAGTTTGCGCGAACGGTGGCGGGTGAGGAATTTTTCGACATTGGCAGGTGAGCGATCGCGTATTACTTGGATATATTCATCCCGCGCTTGCCAGGGATCGCGGAAAACGTGCTTTCCATGCTCCTCATAAACTTTAGCCAGCTGATCCCGCAGCCAATCGAGAGCAGTCCGCAGGGGACGACGCCATTTTTGGTGCCAAACACCGCCTTCGCCGCCGCAACCGCAGTCATCCTGCCAGCGATTTACCCCGTGAGCGCAACTCCAAGCCGTCACAGGCTTAAGTTCCACCTCCCATTTAGGGGTATTCAAGCTTAGGTAATGGGCATAGTTGGTGACAGTCCAGCCGCGCCGGGGAAGTTCGTGGGTAAAGGCAAAAGCTAAGGTTTTCTCCGTACCGCCTTTGTGGTGTCCAAAGGTTTCGCCATCTGTAGCTACAGAAATTAATTGCGACTGGCGATGGTCGCCGCGCACCGCTGAACCGATGCGTCCAGCAAATGTACCCGCCCAACCGAGTACATCGTTAAATCCCATATCCCGTGATATCGGGCCATCGTAGAAAAAGATATCGATGTAGGGGAGGGATTGGGGATCGGTGGTTGGGGAGGGAAGATGATCCCCCAGTTCCCAGTCCCCGATTCCCAATCCCTTATTCCCTGTCAGGTAACAACGGTAAGGACGGGTGGGATCGATTTGAGAGCCGCCGACTTCCAGCCATTGAGTTACTGGTTGCTCGTCGGTGGGGATCAAGCGACAACGTTCAGCTTGCGAAGGTGCTAAAACAATAAACTTGATCCCCTCAGCGACTAATGCTTCGAGGGTTGCATAGTCTACAGCAGTTTCCGCTAACCACATTCCTTCGGGATCGCGCCCGAAGCGAGAACGGAAATCTTCTTTACCCCAGCGGATTTGAGTCTGTTTGTCTCGCTCGTTGGCGAGGGGCATGATGATGTGATTGTAGACTTGCGCGATCGCATTCCCGTGACCGTTGAGGCGATCGCAGCTTTTGCGATCCGCTTCCACAATCCGCTGATAAACTTCCACGTCGTAGCGTTCCAGCCACGACATCAGCGTTGGGCCAATATTAAAGCTTAAATACTCATAGTTATTAACAATCTCCACGAGTTCGCCGCGCTCATTCAAGACTCTGGCAAAGGCATTCGGGCGATAGCATTCGTGGTGAATCCGTTCGTTCCAGTCGTGGAAAGGAGCCGCACTCGGCTGTCGTTCAATAGCATCTAGATAAGGATTTTCGCGGGGCGGTTGGTAAAAATGACCGTGGACAGTCACATAAACGCCATTAGCAGTTTTCAGGGGATCAGTAGCTTCTAAGGCGACTGTCTCCTGGGCAGCATACATTGAAGCTGGAATATCAGCAGCAGAAGTCATGGGATCGCATCCAATTTGTAAAAAACTATTGAGCAATTATTGGCTCACTAAGATAGACAACCTTAGCTATCGAGGGCTGGCTTTTTCCGTTTAGCTCCCTTTAGCTGTTATTAGCCACCCGAAAATAGCGATCGCTCGTACCGATGAGCAACTTGCGTTCCCCTCATGGGGGATCAGTGAATGAATTGGAAAAGCTTTGGGTGTAACTTGCAACTTACATGATTCAACCGCAACAACGCTATTCCTTGAGCAGTAAATTCATGTAATTGAATATTAAATTGATTTTTCTTAAGGAATCCTGCATCTAAAGTTATATTCCGTTACAGACCCAGCCACCAAAAACCCAGAACGCTTAACAACCGAGTATCCTAGACACGAGACTTTGATAAAAAGTCGATCCTACCGAACTAAGCAAAGCCAGTAAAATGGCACCTTGCCAATCATCGGCGGCGAAGTTTCTCCGGTTTCCCTAAAATCGCTCCAAAATCACGCGCTGTTTAGGGAAGAATGAATCTCCCCTAAAATCACTCCAAAATCCAAATTCCAAATTCCTTAGATGCTGTCTCTCAACACAATCTTATCTATCCTCTTGCTGTTTATTCCCATCTCCATTGCAGGTCACTTTCTGGAGTGGGGATCGGCGCTAATCTTCATCACAGCCTGCTTAGGCATCATTCCCCTCGCCGCTTGGATGGGGACAGCCACAGAAGAAATTGCTGTAGTCCTAGGCCCCTCACTGGGAGGTTTGTTAAACGCCACCTTTGGCAATGCTACCGAACTGATTATCGCCCTAGTTGCTCTGAATGCGGGGCTGGTGGATGTCGTCAAAGCCAGTATCACAGGCTCCATCATCGGCAACTTGCTGCTAGTTATGGGCTTTTCCATGCTCTTAGGGGGCTTACGCTACAAAGAGCAGGAATTTCAGCCGATTGTGGCGCGGGTGAATGCTTCCTCGATGAATTTGGCAGTAATTGCGCTGCTGCTGCCAACAGCGGTGGACTATACCTCTACTGGGATCGATGAGGCTACCATCCAGATGCTTTCTGTCGCTGTCGCTGTAGTGTTAATTGCCGTATACGGGTTGACGCTGCTATTTTCCATGAAAACCCACGCCTATCTCTACGATGTGGCTTTGGCTGAGCAGGATTTAGTTGAGTTAGCCGAGGCAAATCTAGCCGAAGAATCCCCGGAACACAAAGTTAACCTGCCGTTGTGGGTTGGGGTGCTATTAGGCGCGACGCTGCTAGTGGCTGTAGAGTCAGAATTACTCGTAAGCACTCTGGAAGAAGCGACTTCCCAACTAGGGTTAACGGCGCTGTTTACAGGGGTGATCTTGGTTCCTATTATTGGCAATGCTGCTGAACACGCGACAGCAGTCACCGTGGCAATGAAAAACAAAATGGATCTTTCCGTATCCGTGGCGCTGGGATCAAGTTTGCAAATTGCCTTGTTTGTGGCTCCAGTCTTGGTTTTGGCAGGCTGGATACTGCATAAACCGATGGATTTGGATTTTAATCCCTTTGAGTTGGTAGCTGTGGCTGTGTCTGTGTTGATTGCTAATTCGATTAGTTCCGATGGTCGCTCGAATTGGCTAGAGGGTACGCTGCTATTAGCGGCTTATGTTGTTTTGGGGTTTGCCTTCTACTTCCATCCCGTTATTGAAGGTATCGGTTAGGTTTTGTAGAGACGTTTCCGGAGTCTCTACAGATAGGGCTAACCCAAATGGGCGATCGCATTTTCACCAGGATGGGCGGTGGGGAAACGCGATCGCTCTGAGTAGATTGGTAGTGTAGAAAAGTTTCAACGAGCAACAATCCATGCCATCCACACAACAGTCTCAACCCATCAACAATGAAGCAACTACCACTATCGATCTACCCACTCTGCGTCTAGGTCAATCTGGACTGGCTATTAGAATGCTACAGCGGGTTCTAACTTGCAATGGCTATTATGACCAGTTTTTGATAGACGGCATATTTGGCTCTCGCACAGATGCAGCTGTAATAGCCTTCCAACAAGACCATCGCTTAGTTGCAGATGGAATTGTGGGTGCCAAAACCTGGAAACAATTGAGCAAAGTATCTATCGAACCAGGTTGTTGACAACCAATTGCTCCTCAAACCTGCTAAGATAAATACCGAGCGCGCTAAAATACCATTAAAAGCGATGCTTGGCTATACCGAAGCTCTATACCGAAAGTAAGAAACTCGGTTTCGTAAAAGAAACCGGGTTTCTTTATTGCAGTTTCAGGAACTTCTCCAAAGCTGCTACCATCGCCGGAGACCAGCGGCGAACATTCTTCACCCAGTTCAAATCTTTGTAGCGAGAATCAAGTCCGACAGTCGCCACCCAGTTACTCTCCGCTTCACCTCGCTTTCCCTGTTCCCAGAGAGCAGCTGTGAGAGCAGCACGCATATCCGGAAATTGCGGATACTTGCGGACTATATTCTTCATAGTGCGAATCGCTTCGTCTTTCTGACCTGTTTGATAAAGAGCGATCGCATAATTAGCTCTGGCAAAAGCAAAATTTGGCGCTAAATCGGCGGCTTTTTGATAATCAGCGATCGCCTCTTCCCAGTGTTCCTGTCCTGCTTTGGCATTTCCGCGATTATTGTATGCCATTGCATCGTTGGGATCAATTTCCAAGACTCGATTGTAATCAGCGATCGCATCTTCCCACTGTCCTAACCCTTCCAAAGCAGTACCGCGATTTAGAAACGGGTCTGGTGCATTCGGAGCGATTTCAATAGATTTATTAAAGTCTGCGATCGCATCTTCCAATTTATTCTGGCTGATCTTAGAATTTCCCCGATTACTCCAGATAGCCGGATTTTCGGGAAATCGCTCAATCAATTGTGTCCAATACCCTTCAGCCGTAGCAAAGTCGCCTGCATTCGTAGCGGTAAAAGCTTTAGCCGCCAGCTCATCTCCTTCCTGCAACTGAGCCTCAGTATAAGTGGAAGATTGTTCTTGCGCGATCGCTGTCGGGACATTTACCCACCCAGAGGAGACAAAAATCAGCAGAACACTCAATAAAGCTAGAATCAGACGCATCATAAATTATTTTCCCTTGTAAATCTCCTTGAAGCGAGGCAGAGCCTCCCCAATCTCTTAAATACCATTGTCCATTGCTAAGGACTACTCATACCCTAAATGCTTGCGAGCGTTTGGAGTAGCAACGCGACCACGAGGCGTTCGGTGCAAATAACCAATTTGCAACAAATATGGCTCATAAACATCTTCAATTGTTTGGGAATCTTCGCCAGTTGCGGCAGCGATCGCTTCCAAACCGACTGGCCCCCCATTAAACTGTTCTATCATTACCCCCAGCATCAAACGATCCGCCCAATCCAAACCCATCGGATCTACACCGAAGACTTCCAAAGCTTCCACCGCAACAGGTTGCGTAATTTCTCCAAGCTTCTTTACCTGAGCAAAATCTCGCACCCGTTTAAGAAGGCGATTGGCAATTCGGGGAGTTCCACGGCTGCGACGAGCAATTTCTTCCGCACCATCAGGCGTAACGGGAGCTTGCAGAAGTTCGGCAGTCCGCTGCACAATTAAGATCAGTTCATCCAACTCATAAAAGCGTAACCGTTGGATTAACCCAAAGCGATCGCGTAACGGCGAAGACAGCGATCCCACCCGCGTCGTTGCTCCCACCAGAGTAAATGGCGGTAGCGGTAAACTACGAGTTTTAGCGGTTTGACCCTTACCAATCGTAATATCTAACCGGAAGTCCTCCATCGCCGGATAAAGCAATTCCTCTGTCATCCGGCTCAATCGATGGATTTCGTCAATAAATATAATATCTCCCGGCTTCAGACTCATCAGTATCCCCACAATATCGCGGGGACGCTCCAATGCTGGTGCTGAGGTAATTTTACAACTGCTGCCCATCTCCGTCGCCAAAATCAGCGACATGGTTGTTTTCCCCAAACCTGGCGGGCCATACAGCAGTAAGTGATCCATCGTCTCGCCTCTACCTTTCGCCGCTTCGATGGCAATCTCTAGAACTGCCTTGAGGTCTTTTTGCCCGATATAATCTGCTAGTCGCCCTGGTCGTAGCCCTTCTTCCTGCTTCTCGGTTTCGTCTAGCATCGCTGTTGGCTGCAAAATCTCTTCTGGCGGTGCTTTGGGGGATTTATAGCTACCAGATGACTCGCGAGAGCGTTTAGGTTGCTTTTCGGGTTCTTGAGATTGTTGTTTAGAAGAAATTATCGCCATGATTAAAATTTGTTGTAAAAAAACCACTTAAGCAGGAAGACACAAAAGGTTTACATTAGATAGGCTCTCATTATGATTACATTCTGTAGGGGATTGTCATGCTGGCAAAAAGAATACTGCCTTGCTTAGATGTGAAAGCGGGGCGAGTTGTCAAAGGTGTTAATTTTGTCAACCTCCAAGATGCAGGCGATCCGGTGGAACTGGCACAAGCTTATAACGATGCGGGTGCAGATGAGTTGGTGTTTCTGGATATTACGGCTTCTCACGAAGAACGGGACATTATTTTTGATGTCGTATACCGCACTGCTGAGCAGGTGTTTATCCCCCTAACGGTAGGTGGGGGAATTCAATCCTTAGAGACTATTAAACAATTGTTAAGGGCGGGAGCGGATAAAGTCAGCATAAATTCGGCGGCGGTACGAGAGCCAGAGTTTATTAACCGGGCAAGCGATCGCTTTGGCAACCAGTGTATTGTTGTAGCAATTGATGCACGACGACGGCAAGACCCAGTTAATCCCGGTTGGGATGTTTACGTGCGCGGTGGGCGAGAAAATACTGGAATAGATGCGATCGCTTGGGCGAAGGAAGTTGAGCAACGCGGCGCAGGTGAACTACTTGTTACCAGTATGGATGCTGATGGAACCAAGGCTGGATATGATTTAGGACTGACGCGCACTATTGCCAAGCAAGTGCAGATTCCAGTTATTGCCTCCGGTGGGGCAGGAAATTGCAGCCACATTTATGATGCCGTAACCGAAGGTAAAGCGGAAGCTGCTCTTCTTGCTTCCTTGTTACATTACGGAGAACTCACTGTATCAGAAATTAAAACTTACTTAGCAAACCATCAAGTACCAGTGCGTATGTAATAGCACTGCAAACTCTGCCCTCAGGGAGAGGAAGCGATCGCTTTGTAGCATCAATCAATCCTTTTGCATATAATTAGAATATATGAAGTGTTACGAATCTTAAAAAATGTTGATAGGTATTTTAATTTTTGATGTTGCGTTAGTGGCATGGTCGCTGCACCTGATGCAGGAAGCCTTCGACCAACAGGAATTTTCTCTGATGCTGGCTGGAACTTTGGTGGCGTTGTCGGCTGCTGCCATGTTAGTCGTATATTTCTTGATGAACAGCTACATGGGGTATATTAACAATATTGCTCAGCACCCCTGCTCATTTTATTAAAAGTCTTTCCGAAACAGCTTGACGAGTTACCAGAATTTCAGGCATAATAATAAAGCACCTCGCGGGGTTATAGCTCAGTTGGTAGAGCACCTCAATGGCATTGAGGGGGTCAGCGGTTCGAATCCGCTTAGCTCCATAAGTAGAATATAGAAACTGAACCCCTAAAGGCGGAGTTAGGCAAACTAATCCTAGGTACACAGATTAGAAATGCGATCGCGCCTTTAGAAATATGCAGTGATAGACAACCAAGATAAAATTTTTGATTCTGTGCCGACTTATTCAGAATGTGGTTGTCAATATTCTGTCAAAAATGGTCGTAACTAGGAAAAAAGATTTTTAGGACTTTTGCCTGCGAAAAAGGTGACAAGCAATAGATTTGGCTAGACTTAGATAACAAAGTAGTGTATTTGCTAATCTAAAAATTGGTATATATGAGCGCACAGATTCCCATTATATAAATATACCTTGCAAAGCAAAATTTGTATAGCCTTTAATACAAAAAAATATCGCCCAAAAATCAGCCAAAGCGAACTACGTTTGTATAGCCCCAGACTGGAATAGACGTAATTTAATGAGCTTTACCCGCACCCAGATAAAGTTCTCCCACCTTGGGGTCATTTAATAATTCTGCACCGGGGCCTGAGAAGCGATCGCGTCCAGTATCCAACACATAACCCCGGTGTGCCATCGCCAGAGCTTTCCGAGCATTCTGTTCCACCAACACAATTGCTTTACCCGTTTGATTGATAAGTTGAATCTGCTCAAAAACATTGTTTACGAGTAGGGGAGACAAAGCGGCGGAAGGCTCATCCAAAAGCAACAGACTGGGATCTAACATCAAAGCCTTTCCCATCGCCAACATCTGCCTTTCTCCTCCAGAGAGAGTTCCCGCACGCTGACGACGACGATTAGCTAGTACGGGAAACATAGAAAATATTTTATCTTTCAGAGGCGGCAAAGGGACATTACGAGTAAACGCGCCCATCTCTAGATTTTCTTCCACCGTCAGCGAGGAGAAAACATTAGCAATTTGAGGCACATAGCACATCCCTCGCTGAACAATTTGATCCGACCTTAAGCCAGCAATATTCTCACGATTAAAAGTAATTTTCCCTTTATGGGGAGTTAATAGCCCAAAGATAGTTTTTGCCAGAGTTGATTTTCCAGCACCATTAGGGCCAATTACGGCGACCAATTCACCGGGATAAATCTTGAAATTTATACCTTGCAGGATATCTAAATCTTTGACATATCCAGCGTGGACATTTTCAACTTCTAATAAAGGTTCATTAATCATTGGAAGATTGGCTAAGGTCAGGATGGCTAGTGGCTAATGGCTTTAGAATAATTAGCAATTAGCCATTAGCAATATTACGGTGTTTTTTGCAAATCAGGGCGTTCTTCTGGAACAATTGCTCCTTCTACTGGGCATACCTGTAGACAAATACCGCAGTCAATGCAAGTGGTAAAATCAATCCAATACCAGTCAGTACCCTTAGTATTCTTACTTGGGCCTTCGTGAATACAGGCGACTGGACAGGCATCGACACAATCAGCAACGCCTTCACAGATATTAGTAACAATAGTATGCGGCACGGTGTTCTCTTTCTTAGGATGGACAGACTGCTGTCTATAGCCTACCAAAGTCCTTTAATCAAAACAGCTTTTTTAAACACAAAGGTTAGCAAAAGAGAAAACTTTCTACGAATCTCTGAGCTTACCTTTGCGTACTAGAGCGTTTAAAATCTACCTTACCGCCTCAATTTCAGCAGCACCCTGAGCTTTTATCCAGGCAATATGACTTATGCGACGGCTACGGGCATATTCTCGCAAATCTTCCTTGCTTCGCTCTCCTAATTCCATCTCCACCCGCACGATATGAGTAGAATCTCTGAGAGTTTGGGCATAGGCGAAAGCTGCCATGTATGCTTTTGGTGTCTCAGGGACGACCAACCAATCATTTGCAGGCGTTTGGCGGGGCATTCCGGGGAGGGAAAGCAAGACTTGGTATAAATCTTCAATATTGAGCGCAAACCCAATACTGGGAAAAGTTTTTCCCTGAGGATGATACAATCCCAGCAATTCGTCGTAACGCCCGCCTTGCCCTAAAATTCGTGCTGGCCCATCTGTGCCGCTGGTGATTTCAAACACGATGCCCGTGTAATAATCAAAGGTTTGGATCAAGCTGAGATCCAGAGTTAGGGGAAAGTTTGAGTCAGCAAGCAGTTCAACGAGCGATTTGAGATTATTAACTATATTTCGCTCAGATGGGGCTAAATCAAGGGTGGAAACTCGTTGTAGCACTTCAGCTGGGTGTCCGCGCAGTTCAAAGAGAAATAAAGCTCTTTGGCGCAATTCTGGGGACAGAGGCAGAGTTTCTAGGGTGATGCGGTCGAGATGAGCGATCGCGCGTCTTACTTTATCTTGCAGCTCGGCGGGAAATGGGGAAAGAAGCGATCGCGTCAAACCTGCTTCCCCCAAAACTACGCGCCACTGACTCAAACCCAGACAATTCATGCAGTCGCGCAGCAACAGCAGCACTTCTGCATCTGCCAACACGCCCCCAGACCCCAACAGTTCTACTCCCGCCTGGTAAAACTCCTCTCTGCGCCCGTAATTTCCTCCAAGCGATCGCCGAAACACATTAGCGTTGTAGTAAAGACGTTGCGGATAGGCGACACCAGCCATGCGCGTCACAGATGCACGAGCAATAGAAGCCGTCAACTCTGGGCGCAATCCCAGCGTTCCCTCCTCAGCATCCTGTATCTGGATTACCGTCGAGCGTTGGATAGCTCCACCTGCCATCAACGTATCCAACCGTTCCAGAGTCGAGGTGATAATCCGGTGATAGCCCCACCGATGATACACCTGCTGCAAGCGATGTTCAATCCAGCGTTTTTGTGCGACATCGAGGGGCAGTAAATCTCTCGCGCCTGATGGGGGTTGATAAACCATTGTTAAATTCGGGAATAGGGACTGGTTGTACTGAGGACTGGGGACTGGGAACTGGGGACTCTTTACTAGGCGAAGAATATTCAAGGCTTCCCAATCCCTAATCCCTAATCCCCAATTCCCAATTTCCAGTCTCTAATTTACTTTTTCTTACCAAACATACCAAAAAAGCCGCCTGATTTATCCTCTGGCTTGCCTGGAGCTGGTTTACCCCCTGATGGCTTGGGTGGTGTCGTTGTCTTGCTACCCGCAGTTTTTTGCGTCAGCTTCTCTAGTGTTTGCTTGACCTCTTGCGCCATCGGGTCTTGGGGGTTTAATTTCAAAGCTTGGGTGATATGCACTTTAGCCATTGTCACCTTCGGCGGATCTTGCTTTAAATAAACCATCCCTAATAAGCTGTGACAGCGGCTATTATTTGGCTCCATTTTTAGAGCTTCCCGCAATTCTATCTCTGCCTTAGCAAACTGGTTTTTACTGATCAAGTCTTCAGCGCGACGGCAAAATGGATCTACTAATGAAGTTCCAGTTGCAGTCCCGGTTGCTTTCCCAGATGCAGCACCAGCATTTCCAGTGGTGGAAGCCGTTGCTGTGTTCGTCGTGGGCGTTGGGTTTACTGCTGCTTTAGCTGGCTGCGTCCCGGCTTTAACACCCTCACCTTTGCTTTCTTTGCGCCTCAGATAGACCATATTGAGTTCGCTGATTTGCGCGATCGCTTCCTTGACTTGACCCAGCGATTCATACTGCTTTTGTGCCAGATTTTGCAGTGCAGTTTTGTAGCTGTGGTCTAAATCCCCACCAGCAGCAGCTAATTTCTGGGCAATTTCACTTTGGGGTTGGATATTAGCCGATTCTCCAGCCAAGCGCTTACCCATACGCCCCAGCATCACAACATATTCTGCCCGACTGCGCTCAGCAGAAAGTTGTTCATAGGCAGGATTTACCAACTTTGACAACAGCTGGCTTGCATACTGTTTTTCGGCTGGGTTTTCCGATTTGCAACTATCTGGATGTAAGCTACGAGCAATTTTGAGATATCGTTTGCGGATGTCATTGACCCCCGCATCCACTGGCACCCCTAAAACTGCGTGGTGGTCGATAAAATCTAACTTAAAAAGTCCACGTTCGATGCGAAATGACATAGCCCGCTATCCCACCATCAAAGCCAAATAATTCTTCTAGTTTACTTCCCTTCATTAAACCATGTGTGACTTTGCTTACCGAGTTAACTGATTTCCCGCACTTTCCCATCCACTTAAGGGAGTAACTTGCGAAAGTTCTTGACTGAGTGAAGAATGAATATAACTATTTGTTGCCAAAATTCGACCTGAACTAATAACTAACGGGCTACCATCGTAGGCAGTCAATTTACCACCAGATTCCTCCACAATTACTATCCCCGCTGCCACATCCCAAGGTTGTAGACCCCTTTCCCAGTAACCATCCACCCGTCCACAGGCAACATGAGCGAGATCGATGGATGCAGAACCGCTACGCCTTACGCCCTGAGTAAGATGAGTCAAGTGACAAAACTCAGCGTAATTATTATCAATAGTCTCCTGTCGGTCATAGGCAAAGCCACTGACAAGCAGACTCTTGCTTAACTGGTCGGTCTTGGAAACTCGAATAGGCCGACGATTGCAAGTTGATCCTAACCCTTTAGCAGCGCGAAACAACTCATTATGAAACGGATCGTAAATGGCACCAACTTGGGGAATTCCGTCAATTAGTAATCCCACGGAAGAAGAGAAAAAAGGATACTGATGAGCATAATTTGTTGTGCCATCAAGCGGGTCAATTGCCCAGAGATATTCACTGGTTGTATCTCCCAGTTGACCAGATTCCTCTGCCAAGATTTGATGTTGGGGAAAATGGCGAGTAATCACCGCCAAAATTGCCGTTTCAGCAGCTTTATCGGCTTCTGTCACCAGGTCGCCTGGTCGTCCTTTTTCTTGAACTGCTTCTAAATTGCCCCAGTAGGCTTGCAATACGGCACCGCCAGCTAGCGCCGCCTCAGTAGCAATATCTAAGAAAATTTGTAATTGGTCGGGGGTATAGTTGCTCATTTGTTTGGGTTTTTGGCTAATAGCTAGTGGGTAATAGCTAATGGCCAATGGCTGTTGAACTAGCCATTAGCCATTACCGATTTTGCCGACGAAACTCAGTTGGGGTCAAGCGCATGGGTTTTTCCGGGTTCCAAATGCCTTTTCCCATAAGTCGGGCGAATTCTTGGGCATTGGTTAGCCTTTGCTCGTACTTGTTGTTAATACTTCGCGGTACATACACATACCCTTCTACCACCAGCTGCTCATTCACCAACATCCCATCTTTCCATACATAAGCCAAGGTGCGCTCAAACTGATCTTTGGTTGACCCCTCCGACTCTAACAAAACGATTTGCCCGCCAATCAGCTGCTTCAGCTTGTCTTGCGCCGCCGTTCCCCAAGGCTGCTGTTTCATATCCGGTGCCTCAATTCCCAGCAACCGCACCCTCTCAATCAACGCTGATGGCCTGCTGGTGTCCACTACCTCCAGGGTTTGGCCGCTGATGACCCGCTCCACCTTAACTGCTACTCCTGTCGGGATTTCTTTCGCTTGGCAACCCGCTAACATAAGGCAAGCAAGCAAAGGTAAAAGGTAAAAGAAAAGTTTTTTTTCTTTTACCTTTTGCGTGATTCTATTCTTCATCCAGAGGTAAGCCGACGCGGACTTTGCCTTTGCCAAAATAGCGCCCAAACTGGAGTTCGTAGACTTCATCCTCATCCTGCGTTTCCACCTCCAGATCGGATCTAGGATAACTTACACACAAAAGAGAATAACCCTTGTCGCGCAGTTCCGGAGAAAGCCCCATTGCCTCCGGCTGATGGATTTCCCCAGAAAGCACGCGCACGGCGCAGGCAGTACAAGCTCCATTGCGACAAGAAAAAGGCAACTCCACGCCCTGCTGCTCCGCGAAGCTGAGAATATAGCGGTCTTCCGGCACTTGCAGCTCGTGATAAGTACCCTTCTGGCGATGATGTATCCGAATCGTATGGTAATTTGTCATAAAAATAGTGTATTATTAAAAATCGCAGCTTAAAGCTGCTAAACTCAAAAATAATAAATCCCCTGGAGAGGTGAATCCCCTGGAGAGGTGGCCGAGTGGTTGAAGGCGCAGCACTGGAAATGCTGTTTAGGGCAACTTAACGTGGGTTCGAATCCCACCCTCTCCGTTTTACAATCTATCCTATAAAAGGTGTACAAAAACTTTCAGTTTCTGTACACCTCTTTGTATGGAATATTTGATTGTACTTTTAATAACCTATCTACGTAATAAGCGATCGCTTGCCAATTTATGTAGAGAAATAATATGCGATCGCTGCCTATCCTCCTAATAAAAAAGGGTGAGCATTGCCCACCCTACTAATTAAAATTTTTGTATTTATTTGGCAGGTTGCTGCGGTTTATTCTGAACCTGTAGCCGTTCAAAACTTAGGGCAAATACTCCTAATGTAACCAGTAATATTCCCGTAATTGATATTGGCTGCAACGCATTCTGAGCGCTGGGAATAATGACAAATGCCAAAACAGCCGTTAGCACTGGGCCGCTAGAAGCGACGATTGAGGCTCTTGCTGCACCCAAGAAGCGGACTCCAAAGTTGTTCAACAGGTAGCCTATGAGAGTCAAGATACCCAATACCACGCCGCCGATTATCAAACCAAATCGCCGATCTGGGATAAGCTGGACAGCGAAACTTCCTGGTAACGGCAACATTAAGCTGAGGCTAGACAGGACAAAGATGGTTGAGAACTGAATTAAGCTGACGGGTACGGGATGAAGCCTTTTAAAGCCGAGTTGCATGAAAATCAGGTATAAAGCAAAGGCTATACCTGAAACTGCGGCTGTGCCAACTCCCACCGGGGAAATACCTGGCACTCCAGAACCACCCGCCGGGAAGATTTTAGGAAATGCAGCGAGGATAACACCCACAGAAATCGCAATCATCACTCCAACGCGGAGGAGAGTCGGGCGATCGCCAAAAAACAGCCACGCTAGCGGGACGGTAACAAGAGGATACATAAACAGAATCGTCACCGCAACCCCAGGCCCAATTTGCGAGATGGCGATATAAATTAGCACCTGGGACAAAAACAGGAAGAAGCCACTCCCTACCACCGTCAGCAGTCCTCGACGGTTTGGGTCGAATAAAAACTTCCTGATATCCCTCCAAACGTTGGGATAAAGTCCTGTGGCGAATATTGCCATCAGTGGCAACACTACTATCATGCGGAGCCACAAAATTAACAGCGAGTTCCCCAAATTCAGCTTGATGAATCCTCCAAAGAGGAACGCGCCAAGGATGTTGCTTTCTCTACCGACGACCTGAACAACAACATTATGAATCGACAACGCTACAGTAGAAATTAATACCAGCAGTAAACCGAGTTGGTTTTGGGAAGTTGGTTTAGGTTGGCGGGAAAGTGGTAATGGGGTAGCCGGAACCTGTAATGCGATAGGATTACTTTCTGGTAAGCGTTGGCGATCGCGTTCAAGTTCGCTTACATTCTCTCTGTCTGATGGCTGAATTAATGGCAGCGCAGTCGCTTGTAATTTCAGTTGGTCGTTCAGACGATTGACAAGAGCCTCTAAAATCGCCTCTCCTTGTTGCTCCAAGCTGTGCATCCGCGAGAGTTGCTGGGAGAAGGAACTTTGATAGCTGCTGATGTCTTGTTGCAGCGTCTTAAAGGTCGTCCTCAGCGTTGTATCCAAGGATGCGAGTATGCGATAAGCATTCTCGTTGTATTCGTTCGGCGAAGGGGACAAATTGGCACCAGCCGAGCCACTCAAAGGTCGATTGGAGTTACCGCCTTGCTGAGACAGCCGCTGCATCAATACATCTTGTAGATGCTCTGCCAAGGCTTGGGTGAGTTGACTGACCAAATATTGCTGCTGTGCGCCTTGTTCTTGGGATGGAGGGTCTGGTAATGAAGATGGCAATTGCTGACGCTGAGTTTGCAAATTGTCAATCTCAGCGATTAAGCGGGATTTTTCAGCCTGTAGCCGCTCAACGTCTTGATTCAACTGGACGATGAGGTTTTGCTGTAAATTTTCAAGTTCCTGAATCATTGCTCTCAGGAGGTTTTCGGCAGCTGTGGAATCCCCTTTGCCATACTTTTCAGGTTGATCGTTGTCCAGTTGCACCATTAGCGTATAACCTCGATGCTGTTGGCTATAAGGAAGCTTGTCTGTAACTTAGTCTGCTTATAGTTTTATTTATTATTCCCATTATTTTGTCAAAATACTCTTAAAAGTATTGTAAATTTCTCTCAAAGGCCGGATTTTGCCTATGGGTTGGGTGTGTTGTTTGTTTGGTATTAGTATAGGTTGCAAGCAGTTTAGCTCAAAATTCAGCTTTAAGAGACGCAACACTCAAGTCGCTACCAGACGCAACCCCAAAAAGATTATCGCTCCTAGACCAGCACTAATGGGAAGGGTAATCAGCCAAGCAAGAGCTATAGATTGCAAAGTTTGCAAGCGGATAGACTTCCAGCTTTGAATCGCACCAATGCCAACTACAGCGCCAACAAGGGCGTGGGAGGTGGAGACGGGTAAGCCGAAGCGGGAGGCAACTAAGATGGTGGTAGCGGTGGCGAGTTCAGCGCAGAAGCCGCTGCTGGGTTGTAGGGGAATGATTCCTTCGCCAATGGTAGCGATAACTTTTTTACCCCAAACGGCAAGACCTGCAACGATACCAGCGCCGCCGAGTACCAAAATCCATAGGGGAACGCTGAAGCCATTTACAGGAACGGAACCTGTACGATTGATGTAAGCGATCACAGCTAAGGGAGCGATCGCATTCCCGACATCATTGGAACCATGAGCAAAGGCGACGAAACAAGCACTCAGTAGCTGAAACCGCGCCATTTGTTGTTCCAGAGGATTTGGGAATTTAGACTTTTCTTCTGTTTCCCAGCCGCCACTATCTAATTGTCGCCAACTGTACCAGGTGAGGGAAAAGGTAGCGATCGCGCCTATTAAGAGGGGGATATCGTGGGTGGGAAGATTTATCCCGAATCTGTTTGTAAGTAGAGTGTCTATAGGTTTACTTACTGGCGGTAGAACGATTGTGCCAAAGATTCCTAACAGCGTCGCACTCAACCAGGGAATCCACTCGCGTAGATGGAACAGCGGATCGGGTTGATCGAGTATCCAACGTTTTACCACGCTGTAGAATAAGGCGGCGACCGCGCCACTCACCACAGGCGTTATTACCCAAGCGAAGGAAATTAACCCGATTGATGACCAGTCTATAGCACCAACACCAACCGCTACCCAACTAAAGCCTGCGATCGCGCCTACTACAGCATGAGATGAGGCTACTGGCAAGCCTTTACTTGTAGCAAATTGCAGCCACAAACCACAGGTTATTAGCACCGAAACCATCCCGATTAGTAAAATCTGGGGTGCATCAGCGAACACTTCCGGCTTTACAACTCCCGTCGCCAGTGTTTCGGATACCGCACGACCGAACAACACCGCACCTGTGAATTCTAAGACACCAGCAATTATCAATGCTTGTCGCAGCGTGACAGCTTTTGACCCTACCGACGTTCCCATCGAGTTAGCAACGTCGTTTGCTCCCAAGTTCCAGGCGACGTAGAAAGCTAGTAAGGCGAGGAAAACTATCATGTCGTAAATACGGATAGCGACATGGCTAGTTTATATCGGTGAAGCATCGCTGAAAAGAGGCAACGCTTCGGGCTGTGGATAGAAGGTCGGAATTTGAAGCGAAGATTTTTATTCAGATCCAGGTAAAATTTGCATCCTTATTGCTGCGGATAAACGCGCCCAACTCTGTATAAGTATCTATTCAACCATGTGGGAAGACCGACTTCTCGATCAGAGCGGTGTGAGTTTAGTAGGGCTTAATTTATGCGTTTTCCTAGTGTTGCTGTTTGTACTTTAGCTGCTCTTGTGGCTGGAGCGACGATAGCCCAAGCAAGTGAAAGTCCGAGTTATGAAGGTTCTGGTTCTCACCAGGAAGCCGTAACCGATGAGGGGAGTGTTGTCACCCCGGTGGTGACTCCCAAGAGTATGGCAGCGATCGCTGCACCAGAAGTACAACAAGAGCCACAATTGGCATCCAGGCAGGAATTTCCGCTGCCTTCTCAGAATGCCCCAGAATTAGCTGTAAGGCAACTTCCGGCATTGACAGCCGCCTCCCAAACCGATTTGGCAGAAATTCCAGAAGCTGCGGCGCTTCCCCCGAATAACATCGTCACATTATCAACAGGTTCTGCTGTTAACCAACCTGCATCCGATGAATCCGCGAGGAAAGCTTCTGACTTAGCTTCCTTCCAAAAGGGGGAAACCGTTAACGAAGCGGCTGTGAATGAACGTATACCCAATGGAGGTGTATTTACATCCAAGGCTGAAGCACTTCGTCCAGATGAGGCGATCGCTAACTCCTCAACGGAACAAACCAGCCAGTTAATCGCAACGGAACCGAAAGCCGGGAATACCTGTGCCTCCCAAAGGAATGAATCTGCAACTTATCAAGTCGCTCAAGGATTGACAACACAGGCTACAGAACGCTGTCCGAGTCCGGAACCTGTTGCGCCGCTAGCGTTGCCAGCACCAATCGAGGAATTTGAATCTTCGCCAGCCCTCAGTATCTATATCCCAGTTGGCTATGGTGCAGATAGAAACACCGCCTTTATCAGTGGCACCTATCAACCCAGCGTGCGAGAAGATAGCGGTTCTGTAGGGGCTGCGGGGATAGGCATCGGCTTAGGCAATGCGGATAAAGCCGTGGGGGTAGAACTATCTTACGCTTTAGCTACAAATGACAGCTTTGGCGAAGGTGGTTTTAATGGTAAGCTGCATCGTCGATTTGGGGGAGATGTCTCAGCAGCATTAGGCTGGAATGGCTTTCTAAATATTGGTCGCAACGACTTTGAACAATCCAAATATGGAGTTGTTACCAAAGTATTCCGAACGCGAGAATCTCTCAATAATGCTTTCAGTCGGGTTGCTGTTACGGTTGGTGTCGGTGATGGACAGTTCCGTTCCAACGGTGCGGTTGATGCTGGTGAAAACAATATCAACGTGTTTGGAAATTTGGCAGTTCGAGTTGTCCGACCTGTTAGTTTGATTGCGGAATGGACAGGACAGGACTTAGCATTGGGTCTTTCCATCGCTCCCTTCAAAAACTTTCCTTTTGTGATTACTCCAGCCTTGCGCGACATTGCAGGTGCGGGTGATGGCTCTCGGTTTGTATTAGGTGTTGGGACAGCATTGAAGTTTTAAGGAGTACGCCAAATGCACACCATAAAATCTCTGAGTTGGGTTGTTGGTTTATCAATTGTGGCGCTGGGTATTGCTGCGCCTGCTAGAGCCGACCGTAGTTATTCTGACATCACGGGAACTAATATCTGGAACAACACGGCACCCGTTTTTGATACTGATGACAAGTTAGATCCTGAACTAACCGCAAATATTACCCGGCTTAACCAGGAGTCACAAGCAGCCTTTCAAGCCTGCGGAGCTGCTCTGACACAACAAACTCCCACTAGCCGCCGATTTACGCGACAGCCTCAAACACCACCCTCTGTTCCCCAGGCGTGTCAGCGGCTAGAGCAGTTAAGGGCAGAAGTAGAAAACTTGAGAACTACTTTGCAGCAAAAAGACATTTCCAGAGCCAGTTCCGGTTTGCGGACTTGGTAGAGGTTTGGTTGTCAGTTGCACAGTCATTCTAGTGTGAGCAGGAGCAATAATTACGATGAGGCAGATGAAGCGTAAAAACGGTAGAACCGCCGGGTTCAAGTGGCTACTGGGAGCGATCGCGCTTGGGTTTGTGGGGGTGGGAACGCCCGTTCACGCTGAAGATATGTTTGGAAATGAAGCTGTCCAGTTCCCGGTGGATACGACGGTTGAATTTGAATTCAAAGAGTCCCACGGAGCTTATCTATCAACGCTTGGCGTTGTCAATTTAGATACGGGTGAACAGACAGTGCTGTTTCAGGAAGTCAAACCCTATGACACCTTCGGAAGCGAACAGCCTCAGCCTTCTTCGCCCGGTCAAAACAATATTGGCACGGCAATCGATTTTCTGGGGACAGTTGATGGGGGCGCTGTACAAAATCGACTCAGTGAATATACTTTCAAGGCGAATACCCGGTATGCTTTCTACCTGGAATCTGTTAGCCCTACAGGTCAAACTCGCCGCAGTGTCAGATCCACCACCAACTTAGCAGCTGCCTTTAATGGGAGATTGGATGGTGGTACGAACGAAGAAATTACTGGCGTTCGCATCGCTTGGGATGATGCAGGGCTACCCCAGCCAGGAAAAGATGAGGATTTCGATGACTTCGTGATTGAGGCTGGAGGGTTTCCACCCGTTCCCTGTCCGCCAATCCGATAATCGCAATTTCATTATTTTAATCCCCCAGCCCCTTAAAAAAGGGGTGAAATTTGGGGGATTTTGTTTTGAGTAGATAATCAATTAACGAGAGCGATCGCGCTGAGAAGAGATGAGGATGCGATCGCTTTCATCTATTAACAGATGAATAGAGATACCGAGCGTGAATTTCTACCTCTGTCGCCAGAAAATCACTAAATCTTTCATGACTTCTAATGAAAGAAGTTTGATTTGTTCCTTCACAGTATGAGTAAGTCGGCGGATTGTCTCCTTCCGAAAGTCTGAAAAAGCTGAACTGATACCCCTGGTGCATCAAGAAAACAAAGGCATCTTCTGGCAGAGATTCCCAAAAGTTATTTTCCTCTAATAACTCAATTGCCCATTTTTGCAGGTGGAGCAGATGTTCAAAGAAACAGTCCGACCCCCGTAAAAATTTACCTGCACCATACCCCATAGATAATAGAAATTCTCGATAGGCTTTTGGTAGAAAAATCCCCAACTGCCGCTCAAGCTCAATTACTTCATCTTGAGTACAGCCCACCTGTTCATCTGGCGATACGATTTTTAGTTCTATCAGTTGTTTTTTTACCTTATCTAGGTACATGGCTATTAACTCTTTAAAGCCTCGCATTTATAATATTAATATCTTTTCCTCTTAACCACTCATTACTAAAATTGGGGAAGTAGGAAGGTGGTGCGGGGACATCAAGCCATTACCCCCTCCCCTAATAATAAGTGTTCAACCAGAAACGATATAATTAACCGTCAACATCATGTTTGGAAAGCGCCTACAAAATTGCTTTATAACATTGCTACAGGAATCACAGGGCGGTCTTTCTGTGAACAGATTGATGGTGCCTTCAACTTCTGGAGTTGGAGCATATCGGGATGCCAGTTCCTCAAGAAGTTTGTACTCACTATCATAGGCTCGTGAATGTCCAGGTGGGACTTCAAAAGTTTCAAATAAAAGCTGCTGAGGTAAGCCCACTGTCCCTAGACGAGTAGACTGACCGCTAATAGCTATCAGTTCGCCACTGTCACTGCCAATCTGGAAGTCAGCAAAGGCAATGTTTCTTGACCGCGATACCCCTAACTGTTGTCGAATTTGATTAACTCGATCGAGTGATTCTGCCTGATTGGCATTATCACTGTCTTCCATGTCCTTAAACGGCTCTCGAAGTTGAATAGCAGAGCTTTTAGGGCTTGAATTTCCCATTATTTTAGTGTAATTATTATAGTAAATAAAAATATATATACTATAATATTAGTCTTTAAAAGGTAAAATTGTCAACCTATTTATAAAATTTCAGTTGGATTGCATAGGAAAATGTAAGGTGGTAAGAGAAATCGCCCCCAAAAGCCTTGCCAATTAACAGATTTGACCTAAAGTCGTGGCGGTGATCGCAGTTTCGCTCGGCATACAGAAATGATAGCTTTTGAAAAAGCGCGATCGCTAACTTCTACCTATTCCAACCGATCTGGATCGATATTCAACTCGCGCAGTTTTGCTGCTAGCCGTTCCGCACGCTGCTGGGCGGCGGCGGCTTCAGCTTGGGCGGCGGCTACTTCCTGCTGGATAGCGATTACTTCCTGCTGGGCTTCCTCACCCGGAGTTAGAATTAACTCACCGGATGCTGTAAACCACCTTAACCAAGTTCGTTCGATATTTTCATAGCTACCTTGCCACAAACCTAAACTTAGCTCTAACTGAGGAATTAACAAACGCCCATTAGTCAATTCTGTGCGTTCGTAAGCACCAGCCACTAGACGAAATGCCTGCATTTCATTCGTATATCCACTGAAAACAATGTAGTAAGGAACGCGCAAAATTTGTTCGTAAACTTGCCATTTAGTAGGTGGCTTTCCTCTCTGAGAAACAGTGCGCCCTAAGTCTTCATCCTCGGTGCTTGGCGACAACAATTCAACGGCAACAAACGGACTGACCTGTTCTTGCCATAGAACGTAGCTTAAGCGCAATTTGTCCCCATCGTAGAGTCTGGAAACTCCCAAAACGGCAAACCAATCGGGGCGTTTATACCAATTGGGATGGCGAAGATCGTAATAAATATTCAGATCGGCACCGACGAAAATTTCCTCTGGGTCAAAGTTAGCAGGCTTGAAAGTTTGTCTCAACAGCGGCGGCTGATATCCGTGATATTCGTCTGGCAAACCCGGTTCCTCTGGATCTTCGCTAGGTAGATCGTACATTGTCGGCAATGTCAGCCTGGGAGAAAGAGGCGGATCGGTTTGTGGTGGTAAGCGACTGGTGTTAGTCAAAGTCAATCTCTTGGGTGTATAACTTTATCCAAATATGCTACACAGCTAATATTTTTATACTAAATTAGTGGCAGCGATCGCTGCCAGGTTTTTTTCTATTCTGGCTTCTTGTGCCAGTTACCATCGTCTCCTTTTTCATAGTCGCGCTTCACCGCACTCCAAGCAACTTTAAAGGCAGTTTCTTCCTCTTTGTATTCTTCATTAGCATTATTAAATGCTGCCAAGAAAATCTCTTGGGCGTGTTTGGGTAGGTGATTTTTTACGGAATCTGGTAATTCCTCAATTTGTTGATAAGGCATAGATACTACTTTCCTGATTAATCTCATACCAGGTTGATTTTATCAGAGCCAAAATTCATACCTCTCAAGGCTTACTTTCAAGAGGGTGTAGTAGCGAGGAGGTATTGCTGTCAGCAAATTGCTTGTAAATTACTCTCCATTGCCGTAACGTTGCAACAAGCAAGTTAAAAACTCAGCTGCTGTTGTGTATCTTCGCGTTTGGGTACTACTACCTGAACTTACTCGCCAACCTTGTGCAGTTTCAGGCGATCGCCATAATTCTAAATGCTCCACTGACGGATCGGCATAGAAACTATCTTCCCCGCTTCCCAGTACAGCTGAACTCCAGTAAGTAAAGTAATCGTGGCTGACCCGGTGAATCGGAAAATTGCCACTTAAAGGAACACCCCAGCCATCTACAGCAATAAAAGCCTTTACGCTTCTTCCCGATAGCTGCCACATCCAAGCTGCACCAATGGCACCTACAACACCAGCACTAAAACTAATAAATACTACCGGAGAATTTACCGAACTTTTCCATAAAAACTGGAATATGTCAATAGCTGAATAAGGTGGGTAGTCGTGAGCCGGAAAAATCAATAAATTTTGATTTGAACCTTCCCATCGCAACCCTTTTAAGAAGCCTTCAGTCAGTTCTGGATCGTGGATTCCGGGACAAATGATTAGGCTCATTAATTTAATTTAAAATTTACTTTATATAAAGCATCTACCCTAAGATAGAAAAAGAATAAAACTTTTAGATTATTTGCAGCGAGGTTGCTCTGGGTAGTTTGTTAGGCGATTACTCCGTATATCGCTAGACACAGTATTAAAAAGCAAAAGGAAAAAAATAATTCTTCACTTTTTTCTTTCTCATACTGGTTTTTCAATGTCTAGCCTAATACACGGCTTTTTAGCTATATAAACTGCAATAAATCGAAGCAACGCCGCAATTTATTAAGTAATGCTAACGCTGCGATCGCGCTACTGGCTAGGTGGGAACCCTAATATTAAAGATTTCAAGAAGATACTATTAAGTAATTATGAAGTAGCGGGGCTGAAATGAGTGCAGTGGTACGCAAATGGCTCTTAGCAGTAACTGGGTTTTCACCGGAGAAAGGCGATCGCTCCAAGTTTTCCGATCGTCTTAGCATCGCTGTCGATCCTCGATACAGCCTTAGGCTCCGCTTGGGTTTGGCAGTTGGTGGCATTACCCTAATACTGTCGATGTTGCAAAGTGTTACCGTCAGCCAACTTACCACCGCTAAAATAGAAGCTGAGACAGGTAATGCCTTAGTCGAGTTAGCGCACCAGATTACAGATAAGCTGGATCGGGGGATGTTCGAGCGCTACCGGGATATTCAGAATATCGCCACACTCCACACACTGCGCGATTATGCCACGCCATCAGAGGAGATGCGAAGTTTCCTAGAAAAGCTGCAAAGCACCAATCCTAACTATGCCTGGATTGGTCTTGCTGACACCTTAGGAATTGTCCAAGTTAGTACGGGAAAATTGCTGGAAGGCAAAAATATCTCTCAACAACCTTGGTTTCTCAAAGGACAGAAATTACCTGATGTAGCCGATTTGCATAAAACAGTGCTACTACCGAAGTTGCTACCTAACTTTAGTGCCGAATCCCTGAGCGTGGTAGATGTAGTCGCACCCGTAACCGATTTTGAAGGTAATTTCAAAGGTGTATTGTGCGCTCATCTAAGCTGGGAATGGGCTAAAGAAGCTGGCGACTGGCTTTCGGCGCTACAAAGCCGTTCCCAGGTAGAAATACTGATTTTGAGTCAAAATGGCACCGTGTTGTTCCGTTCGCCAAAGTTACAAGGGCTACAGATGAAACCCAAAAGCTTTGACGTAGAACGTTATAGTGACCGCTATTTAATTGAAACTTGGGCAGATGGTAAAACTTATATAACTGGTTTTGCTCGCTCTCAGGGCTACTTGAACTATCCTGGCTTGGGTTGGGTGGTGCTGGTGCGACAGAAAACTGATGTTGCGTTTGCGCCAGCGCGTCAGTTGCAACAACAGATATTGATCGGGGACATGGTGTTTGGCCTCGTGTTGGCGATATTTGGCTGCATCGTGGCTGGAAAGATTGTCGATCCAATTTTAGCGATCGCATCCGCCTTACACCGCATCCGCCTGGGCGATAAAATCCAAATACCAGTACGCCAAGGAAATGATGAAATTGGCTTGCTCTGGCAATCTTTGAGCCAACTGCTCCAAAAGTTCACAGAACAAGAAAACCAACTCGTTGCGAGTAACCAGCTGCTGCATTTAGAATTAAGCGATCGCGCCAAAGCAGAAGTCGTACTGCAACAGAGTGAAGAGCAGCTGAGATTAGCCCTAGAAGCAGCCCGCATAGGGATTTGGGACTGGAATATCCTCACCGACAAAATTACTTGGTCTAATAATTATGCACTGCTATTCGGGCTGGAAGCAGGAACATTTAATGGCACCTATGAAGCTTTCAATGAATGCGTTCATCCTGAAGACCGCGAAAGCATCACCCAAGCCCTAAACAGATGCGTGAAAGCCAAAGCAGACTACGAACAGGAATTTCGTGTCATCTGGCGCGATCGCAGCATCCACTGGATAGAAGCCAAAGGACAATTTTTCTACGATAGCGGCTTCCAGGCGGTGCGGATGGTTGGCACAGTCATGGATATCACCCGACGAAAGCAGACAGAATCGAATCAGCAAAAAGCCAAAGACGAGCTAGAGTTCAAAGCCATAAAGCGTAACGAGGAATTGAGCCAAGCCAACGAAGAGTTGCAACTCGAACTCTTCGAGCGCCAACGCACACAAAAAATGTTACAAGATCAGGCACAACTGCTCGATCTGGCTCACGATGCCATCCTAACTTTAGATTTGAACTTTAATGTCACCTTTTGGAATCGTGGCGCAGAAAAAATGTATGGTTGGACAAAACAAGAAGCTTTAGGAAAGGAAAGCTATAAATTACTGCAAACGCAATTTCCCAAAGGGTTGCCTGAAATCCAAGCCAAGCTATTACGAGAAGGACGCTGGGAAGGTGAACTTATCCAGACCAAACGGAATGGTACAACTATCGTAGTTGCTGGACGTTTGGCAATTCAACGGGATTTGCACGGCAATCCGATAAAAATTCTGGAAATCAACAGTGACATCACAGCTACTAAGCGAAGCGAAGACGCGCTAATAGCTTCCGGTGTTCGTCTGGCAGGAATTTTGGATATTGCTGAAGATGCGATTATCTCAGTAAATCAAAGCCAGCAAATTACATTATTCAATCAAGGCGCGGAAAAGATTTTTGGCTACACTGCTAATGAAGTTTTGGGAAAACCGCTTAGCTTGCTGTTGCCAGAAAGTTTTGCAGATGCTCATCCTCAAGTCCTGGCGCAATTTTTCCAATCTGAGAGTGTGGCAAGGAAAATCGGCGATCGCCGCGAGATTTTTGGTTGTCGCAAAAATGGTACAGAGTTCCCTGCTGAAGCTTCAATTTCCCAACTGGAATTAGGCAGTGAAAAAATATCTACTGTAATTCTGCGCGACATCACTGAACGCAAAGCCTCAGAAGAAGCTTTGCAGGAAGCTAACACTGAGTTACGTAGCTGGGTAAAGGAATTAGAATCTCGCAACCGAGAAATCGCCTTGCTTGGGGAAATGAGCCATATTCTACAAACTTGCTTAAGTATTGAAGAAGCTTATAGCGCGATCGCTGGATTAGTCCAACCCTTATTTCCTAATTTCTCAGGTGGGGTATTTGTGATTAATTCCTCAAAACAAATAGTTGAGGCTGTTGCTACCTGGGAAGATTCAACGTTTACTAGCGAGCTTTTGTTCACGCCTAATGAATGTTGGGCGCTACGACGCGGGCGATCGCATTTGTTTGAATGCGATCATCGTGGTTTGCGCTGCAAGCACAGATTGGGGATTGGGCTAGATCAAGCCAGGCGCACCAACGCCGAGGAGAATTACTCCCAATCCCCAATCCCCCCGGCATCTCTGTGTGTCCCGATGATGGCGCAGGGGGAAGCCTTGGGCGTACTGTATTTGAGTTCTCAAGCTTTGGGACAATTCACCCAAGCCAAACAACAGTTAGCCACAACAGTTGCTGAACACATTGGGTTGGCGTTGGCAAACTTAAAACTGCACGAAGCTCTCAAGCAGCAGAGTATCCGTGACACTCTTACTGGTTTATATAATCGCCGTTACTTGGAGGAATCTTTGGAACGGGAGATTAGCCGCGCTGAGCGCAAACAGCAATCACTGGGAATCATTATGATCGACGTTGACCACTTTAAGCGCTTTAACGACACCTTTGGTCATGAAGCAGGTGATACTGTGCTGAGAGAACTTGGCGTATTTTTGAAAAGTCATACCCGTGGTTCAGATATTGCCTGTCGTTACGGCGGTGAGGAGCTAACGCTGATTCTGCCAGAAGCATCTTTAGAGGCTACCAGAGAACGAGCCGAAACTATCCGGGAAGGAGTTAAGCACCTAAATTTACAAAATCGCCGTCAGAGCCTTGGTTCTATTACCCTATCAATAGGGGTAGCAATTTTCCCCACACATGGCTTGACAGGTTCGGCGGTGATTCGAGCAGCTGATGCGGCTTTATATCGCGCTAAACAACAAGGACGCGATCGCGTTCTTTGTGCCTCGTAAAGCATAAATCTTCCCAACGATGAATCGCCCCAGCAAAACTTGCTGGATTATTATTTAATTACTGAATTATTTAAGCCAATCCCCCCCTAGGGGATGTTAAGCTAGATTATGAGTGGCACTTTGAGGGCAATGAAGCTGTAAAACAATGCGCTTTGCCAAAGTCCACTCTAAAGAAAGAAAATATTCCTTTGGAGGAATGCGACTTGGTTGCCACCCCTGAAAAACTGCAACAAACACCGAACGCTCAACAAGGTACAGACAAAGTAGCCGTCTTGCTAATGGGTTACGGAGAAGTTGAGAGTTACGAAGATTTCGCCAACTACAACGAACAAGCTTTAAATCTACTCACCGCTAAATTTGCCCCAGTTCCCACCTGGATGTATCCGCCAATTGCCAAGATTTTGGCAATTTTTGACTTGCACGAGTGGGATCATCAGCACGGTAATTTTATTTCCCCCCACAACGCCATTTTTGAAAAACAGCGGGCTGGGATAGAGAAAAATTTACAGGAAAAATGGGGCGATCGCGTCCAAGTTTTCAAAGCCTTTAACTTCTGCGCCCCATTCCTACCCGAACAAGTTCTCACAGAAATCAAAGCTCAAGGATTTGACAAAATCCTGATCTACCCCCTATTAGTAGTAGATTCCATCTTCACCAGTGGCATCGCCGTCGAACAAGTCAACAACGCCCTAGTCAATCTCGCTGATGGCAGCGAACACTGGGTAAAAGGACAGCGTTACATCCCCTCCTTCTACAACGAAACCGCCTACATCGATTTGCTAGCCAATCTCGTAGAAGAGAAAATTGTTCGCGACTTGGCAGTAGCGCATCTGCCCTCGCAAACAGGGATCGTGTTGATGAACCACGGTTGCCCCCACAAAGCCAAAGGCTTTACATCAGGTATTGTCGAAAGTCAAGCCCTGTACGACAAAATACGCGACAAACTGATTAACAAATATCCGCTGATTTCAGTGGGCTGGCTCAACCACGACACGCCCCTGATTGAATGGACTCAGCCTGATGCCAAGCAAGCGGCTCTTAACCTAATTCAGCTAGGGGCAACATCCCTGGTCTTCATGCCGATAGGCTTTGCCACAGAAAATCACGAAACCCTGTTAGATGTAGACCACATCCTGCACGGGTTGCGTCGTCGCCATCCGCACGTTACCTACGTGCAAATGGAGTGCGTTAACGACAATCCCGAATTCTTAAAGATGGCGGCAGATTGGGCAAATCCTCAAATTGAGGCTTTACTTTCAGAGCAAGCACTTTCCGTAAATCCTCAGATGGCAGCAGTGCAAGCTCATACCCATAGCGGTCATCACCACGGTCACGATCACGACCATGACCACGGTCATAATCACGACCATCACCACCACTAAGCGATTCTCTCATTCCCAGGCTCAGCCTGGGAATGATTTAGCTTAAGCTCTGCTCCACTTGCAAAGCTTTGAGAGTTGTGTAGTTTGGCTGATTACATTCACAAAAGAACCTCACCCTGCTCTCCGCTTTTCGGAGAGCAGGGTGAGGTTCTTAGGCTAGGCAACGTTTCGCAGTTTTTGAGTATTTTCTACTAAACTCTGAGCAAACTCATCGAATCGTTGCGATAGTTTCTCATCCACCAACTTGCCATCTGGGCTGAAGGCTTTCCAAGCTTGTCCAATCGCAATTTGCTCTGGGATTACCCAAGCATGAACCCAACGCATAATCAGCCGTAGATCGTTGAGAGCGTTGCTGTTGACTTGCCCACCCAATACACTAATTAAACCAACAACTTTGTCGCTCATCTGGTCGAAGCTCATCAAGTCCAAGGCATTCTTCATAACGCCGCTGAGACTGCCATGATACTCAGGGGTCGCCAAAATTATGCCGTCCGCCTCAGCTACCGCCTTTTGCAAACGCTCAACATCGGGAAAGCCGGGATATTCTTTTTCCCCGTTGCAGAACGGCAATTGCATCTGTCGCAGATCGAGAATTTCTACTGAAGCTCCTAAAGCTTGCACCCGCTGAGCTGCTAAATTCAAAGCCTGCTGGCTCTGGGATGCAGGTCTTAAACTCCCGCCAATTCCAACTATTTTGACCATATTCGCCTCTACTAGGGTTAAAAACTGATTTGAATAAGAGCAAAAATACTTAACTAAACTCCAGCATATGCTGTATTAAATTCCATCTGTATATCGACCGCTAAGATCAAGATAAAATAAATCAAAGTCGTAATGACTACATTTAAAATAGCTGATTTAAGCGAACTTTGTCAACGAGGCGGTCAAACAAGGCGGATCGGTTAGCACTCACGGCTGTAATAGAGAAAGTTAAACTAGATTGTAGAAAGGTTAACTCAACTGCTGAATCAGGTATATTTCTCAGGAAATCCAGCAAGTGAGAGGTTCAGTCAAAGCAGCAGGCAAAGGGCATTTGTATGAAAAACAGTTCCTCAATGAGAGCATGGACGGGGCAAGGACAACCAAAAAATTCTAAGGAGAATCGTGCTAAGAAGCCGAAACGCTTCTGGCAACTTGCCGCAGGTTTGATGATTTTTCAGGGGATGTTTTTGGGTTCCCCAGCCCTTGCCAAGGTAGAGCAGAACACCCTCAGTTATGGCGACCTGTTGCAGAAAATTGATGCCAACCAAGTCACCAAAGTAGAAATTGACCCAGCAACCAAGATTGCGAGGGTGACATTAAAGGGGCAAAGCTCCACAGCTCCGCGTCAAGAGGTGATGCTGTTTGAGCAAAATCCAGAGTTGATTGAAAGACTCCGCGATAAAAACATTGACTTGGATGTACAACCGTCTGGGGATAATGCGGCTGTTTTGGGGGTGGCGGCAAATTTACTTTTGCTGTTGTTCTTAATGGCAGTTTTAATGTTCGTTTTCCGTCGTTCTAGCAATTCCTCTGGTCAAGCGATGAATTTCGGCAAATCTAGAGCCAGATTCCAGATGGAGGCGAAAACAGGAATCAAATTTGACGATGTAGCTGGGATTGAAGAAGCAAAAGAAGAACTAGAAGAAGTTGTCACCTTCCTGAAGCAACCGGAACGCTTTACAGCAATAGGTGCGAGAATTCCCAAAGGAGTGCTGCTAGTAGGCCCTCCGGGAACGGGTAAGACTTTATTGGCAAAAGCGATCGCAGGCGAAGCTGGAGTCCCATTTTTCAGCATCTCTGGATCGGAATTTGTAGAAATGTTTGTCGGCGTTGGTGCATCCCGCGTCCGCGACTTGTTTAAAAAAGCTAAGGAAAACGCTCCTTGTCTGATCTTCATCGATGAAATTGACGCTGTAGGACGGCAACGTGGCACAGGTATCGGCGGCGGTAACGACGAGAGGGAACAAACCCTTAACCAGTTGCTGACCGAAATGGACGGCTTTGAAGGCAACACTGGGATTATTATTATTGCTGCCACCAACCGTCCCGATGTACTAGATTCGGCATTACTGCGTCCGGGACGCTTTGACCGTCAAGTAATAGTAGACTACCCGGATCTGAAAGGACGACGGGAAATTTTGGATGTACACGCGCGCAACAAAAAAATCGCTCCGGAAGTATCCTTAGAAGCGATCGCTCGTCGTACCCCAGGTTTCACAGGTGCTGATTTAGCCAACCTGCTCAACGAAGCCGCCATTCTAACAGCTCGTCGCCGGAAAGATGCCGTTTCAGAGCTAGAAATCAACGATGCCATAGACCGGGTGGTAGCTGGCATGGAACGAACACCCTTGGTAGATGGCAGGAAGAAACGCCTGATTGCTTATCACGAGGTTGGTCACGCGATCGTCGGCACCCTGAGTCCCCACCACAACCCTTTAGAGAAAGTCACCATACTGCCTCGCGGGCAAGCTTTGGGGTTAACTTGGTTTACTCCTGCTGAGGAGATAGGTTTGGACTCCAAATCTCAAATTCTCTCCAGCATTACTGCTACCTTGGGCGGGAGAGCAGCAGAGGAAATCATCTTTGGCAACGATGAAGTAACTACTGGAGCAGGGAACGACCTGGAGAAGGTGACGGAACGAGCGCGACAGATGGTGACACGGTTTGGAATGTCCGAGCTTGGGCCTGTGGCGCTAGAAAGCCCGAATGGAGAAGTATTTTTAGGTCGAGATTGGGGGAACCGCAGCGAGTATTCGGAGGAGATTGCTGCTCGGATTGATGGTCATGTCCGTTCAATTGTTGACCATTGCTACAAAGAAGCTTGCCAGATAATTCTGGAAAACCGCGCCTTGATAGATATGCTCGTGGATCTGCTGTTAGACCACGAAACCATTGAAGGCGATCGCTTCCGTCAGATTGTTGATGAATACATCCAAAAGCGTAAGCAAGAGCTAGTGCTTCCCTCCACTCCGTTAAAAGAGAGCGTTTAGAAAAAAGGTTTTCTTTGAATCTATTTCTCTTTCGCAGTTGAGTCTAATACACACCTAACCCCCTTCCCTTTCCTTCAAGGGAAGGGGGCTAATTTTAAAGCCTCTCCCGTGAAAAAATTTTTCCTTTTCCCTCTCCTGTGAGGATAGGGTTAGGGACACGCGAAAACTGTAGTACCGCATCCACGTGAGAGCCGCTTCACTAATCTATGGTGCGTCGCCCTGAGAGCTACCCCAAGACTGCTTTCCTGTGGATGGCTGAGAGAAACCCTGAGCAAATTGCTGAGTGGTGCCTGGTTGTTGAGAGTACATGGCTCGGAGAACCTGGGCAGGATCAACATAGTTATTAGCGTACTTTAAGCCCCAATGCAGGTGGGGGCCAGTGGTACGCCCAGTCATACCTATACGACCGATGCGCGCCCCTGCGGGGAGCTGTTGACCTTGCCAAATTATGATGCCGCCGCCACGATCTATTACATAACGGTTGCCATTGGCAGTTCCTACACTCCCTTTCAGGTGACAGTAGACGTGCTGCCATTGCCCAGATTGGATCTTAATTAAGGTGCCGCAGGCGGTATGGTCGGAGACTTCCACCACGTAACCTGCCCACCAATTGCGGATGTAGCTGCCTTCTGGCCCAGCAATGTCTAAACCGCGATGAAATTCCCAGCCAGAAGCGTCAGTGGGAGAACGGCGGTAGCCAAAGCCAGAAGTGTAGCCTTTAAAATTTTCGACCGGGAAAGATGCACCTTGCCAATTACTGCGAGTTAATACTGAATTTGTTCTAATTTCCTTCGCCTCAACTTTCTCCTCCTGAAGTTCTACTGCTGGCATTAACCCGATTAAACTCAGCCCTAGAAAAAGTAGAAGAAATATGGGACGCAGAAAGCGGTTTTGGAGATTTGGTGGCGTTGGCGCTTGCTGCATTAATTCGCTCCTCGACTGCTTAAATAAGTTACACACAACGGTGTATTTTGCCAAAAAAAATCAAAGATCGTGGTGTATTTTACTCTAGATGGCAGCTCTGTCAAGCCTCCCAGTAGAGGGGTATTGGCTATTTCGCGAGATTCTTTAATTTTGTTAAAATTCCTAAAAGTGAAAAATATAATGCTTTAAAACTCATGCTGACTGAAATTTTACCTTTTAGATTCGCTCTCGATGCGACTGCGATCGCTGGCACTGCTTTATGGTCGTTAGCTTTATATCTAGGTTTCTCTCCAGCCAGTGAATGGGTTACAGAAAAACTAAATCGCTGGTTTAACTTTGCTGAGCGATCGCTATACACTTCCAATGAGGAATTTGAAAGAACTCGTAAGGGTAGAGAATCACAAAACGCTTTTTATGCTTCCATTTTGAGCATTGTACCTTTTTTAATTGTTGGTGCTGCCTGCAATTACGGTGTGGAAATCGGTTTAGGACGCAGCTGGGCAATTAGTATGGGAATACTAGCTTGTATGAGTTGTGGCGTTTATGAACTAGGTCGAAGAGATGGGAAATCTTCTTAAAATAGGGACTAACTATTAACTTATAACTCCTAGCTCTTGACAAACTAAAGTTGCTAGTTTTTCCGCAGCACCAGGTTGACCGCGAAGACTTTTCAGGCGATCGCGCATTTGTTGTAATTTTTCCGGGTGGTTAAGATAATCTAAAGCGAGTGCTGCCACCTCTGTTGCTTGCAGTCTGCCTACCAATTCTGGCACTACCTGCGATTTTGCCCAGAGATTAGGCCAAGCATATAAACGCCCCTGTTTCATTACCTGTTTCATTATTATCCAGTTGATCGCTTTGGCAAAACTGGAACCTAATAGTGGCAAGTTGGCAAGTAACCCAGGCAAACCATCCCAGCTTCGCATGGCATCAAGTTGTTGAGTTGGGAGTAAGACGATCATTGGTACTGCTAAGGCACCCAGTTCAGCAGTGTTTGCTCCCACGGTGGTAAAACATAGAGAACATTGGGATAATAATTCGTAAGCAGGCGATCGCGTCCACAATTGCACCCGCAATCCAGCCTCTGTCTTGAAATACGGCAACTCTGGCGGTTCCGGTACGATAAGCTTGGCTGACGAACCTTTCACCAGTTCAATTACTGGGTTTTGCTCTTTGTCAGCAAATCTAGATAAAGTTGACAAATCTAAAGTAGGAGCAACAGGAATTACAAACTGAGTTTGGGGACGTTGTTTGTGAATGTTTTCTGCGATCGCTAAACACAAAGGCACACCTTGAGCTAGTTTAGCCGCTTTCGATCCCGGAAGTAATCCGATAAGTTCTGGACTGAGTAAAAATGAGGAAGTATAAGAGTCTTCTTTGCCTTCTTGAGATACGTCTGCCATTAAATCCCCAACAACGGTAAATTTATCGGCATATTTTTGAGGGACTTTGGCGATAATCTCTGGTTTCATCGCACCAAACTTGTCAATCCACTTATGCCAACGAGCTTCCCATTCCGCATAGACAACAGTACGATAATTTAAGCGTTTGCCAATCGCTACGGCAAAAAATTGATCGCCTCCTAAAAAGACTACTACACCGCGATCGCGCCATTCCCAACTTTCGGCAGTCTTTCCCCAAAGCAAAAACTTTAAAAAATGATCTGCTCCCTGTACGCGGTCTACTTCTGGATATGAGAGTGCGATCGCTGCTTCTTTTCCGGTAGCATGAGTACAAGGCGACAACACAACAGAAATCCGCACCTTTTCTCGGTCGTCTCCCAACTGTTCTCTTAAACGTCGCACAACTGGACGCACCCAGGTTGCCAACTCCCCAGGCCCATTTGAGAGAATCAAAATATCAACGGGTTGCACCGATTGCTTTCCTGCTGATGAGTTAAATATCAAAGCAAAGCCTTTAATTATATTTTCAATTTTAAACTATAATTATCGCTTTTTTAGTATTAACAAACTTAGAGAATAAAATATCTGCAAATCCGATACAATAACTGTTTTTTATATTTATATTTACATCCTAAGCAAAACATTAAACTATCAAAATGCTTAAGGGCTATTTATCTTTATTTTAAATTTTTCAGCTTCATATTTATAAACCTATTTTTTCTAGGGTAAAAACACTCAATAAGAGTGATTTTGCCCGGAGGAAGCAGGAATCATTTTAGATATATGTAGATTTATTTTACCATGATGGAGCAGATACTCGCACTTTTATAAATTAATGTAAATAAAGTTGGCTTTTTTTTTATCAAATTGTGTCAATAGAGAGCCAAAAGTCCCACAGTGTAAGCATCTTCTGCTAAAAATGCTGATGTGCCTACTTTTAGCAATTAACGATTTTGCGACTGGGAGGGGAGTATTGCCTATCCTGCCCTAGAGCTAAAAGATCGAGCATTCCTGAAGAAGAGAACACCGTATCATTGGAGCCTAAGCGAATGTTCACTCACGTCAAGTCCACCATTCGCCACATTTCCCCGGACAACCTGAGGGGGCGATCGCTACTCAAGGTGGTCTATGTCGTGCTAGAGCCACAGTACCAGAGTGCCATCTCAGGAGCGGTTCGCTCAATTAACAAGAACCACCCCGACTTAGCAGTTGAAATCAGCGGATATCTGCTGGAAGAACTGCGAGATCCTGAGAACTACGAGGGTTTTAAGCAAGATATCGCTGCGGCGAATATCTTTATCGCTTCGTTAATCTTTATAGAAGACTTAGCCGATAAAGTTGTAGCGGCGGTGGAACCCCACCGAGACAACCTTGATGTTGCCGTAGTATTTCCCTCAATGCCGCAAGTGATGCGCCTGAACAAGATGGGCAGCTTCTCAATGGCGCAGCTGGGACAATCGAAGAGTGCGATCGCGCAATTCATGCGAAAGCGCAAGGAGAAATCCGGCAGCGGCTTCCAAGACGGGATGCTGAAGCTACTGCAAACCCTGCCCAAAGTCCTGAAATACCTACCAATGGACAAAGCGCAGGATGCCCGAAACTTCATGCTTAGCTTCCAATATTGGCTAGGCGGTTCTCAGGAAAACCTGGAGAACTTCCTGCTGATGCTGGCGGATAAATACGTTTACAAAGGTGAGCAAAAGCTGAAGTTTCAGGAACCAGTAACCTATCCTGACATGGGCATCTGGCATCCCCTCGCACCACAAATGTTTGAGGATGTCAAGGAGTATCTTAACTGGCACAGCAGCCGCAGGGATATATCCAACGATATCAAAGATCCTTTGGCACCCTGTGTTGGCTTAGTGCTGCAACGCACCCACCTGGTCACAGGCGACGATGCCCATTATGTAGCAATGGTGCAGGAACTAGAAGCGATGGGCGCACGGGTAATTCCCGTTTTTGCTGGAGGTTTAGATTTTGCCAAGCCAATTGAGGCTTATTTCTACGATCCATCTGCCAAGACACCCCAGGCAATAGTAGATACGGTGATATCTCTTACCGGGTTTGCTCTCGTGGGTGGCCCCGCCAGACAAGATCATCCGAAAGCCATTGATGCGCTAAAAAAATTGAATCGTCCCTACATGGTGGCTTTGCCCTTAGTCTTCCAAACTACGGAAGAATGGGAAGATAGCGACTTGGGACTGCATCCAATTCAAGTGGCGTTGCAGATTGCGATTCCGGAACTGGATGGAGCGATTGAACCGATTATATTATCGGGAAGGGATGGAGCGACCGGGAAAGCGATCGCACTCCAAGACCGAATTGAAGCGATCGCTCAACGCGCTTTAAAATGGGCTAACCTGCGCCGCAAGCCAAAACTTGGTAAGAAAATTGCTATCACCGTCTTCAGCTTCCCACCGGATAAAGGCAACGTCGGTACTGCTGCTTACCTAGATGTATTTGGTTCAATTTATGAGGTGATGAAAGCCCTCAAGCAGAACGGCTACGACTTGCCAGAATTGCCAGATTCAGCAATGGCGTTGATGCAAGAAGTCATCCACGATGCTCAAGCACAGTACGCCAGTCCTGAGCTTAACATTGCCTATCGGATGTCAGTACCGGAGTATGAAGAACTCACACCGTACTCGCAACGCCTAGAAGAGAACTGGGGCGCGCCTCCGGGACATCTCAACAGCGACGGGCAGAATTTGCTAATTTACGGCAAACACTTCGGCAATGTCTTTATCGGCGTTCAGCCCACTTTTGGCTATGAAGGCGATCCGATGCGGTTGCTGTTCTCCCGTTCTGCCAGCCCCCATCACGGTTTTGCCGCCTACTACACCTATCTGGAACGTATTTGGGAAGCTGACGCAGTGCTGCACTTCGGCACTCACGGATCGTTGGAATTCATGCCCGGTAAGCAGATGGGAATGTCTGGCGACTGTTACCCAGATAACCTGATTGGTTCTATTCCCAATCTTTACTACTATGCGGCGAATAATCCCAGCGAGGCCACAATTGCCAAGCGTCGCAGCTATGCGGAAACGATTAGCTATCTGACACCACCAGCAGAAAATGCTGGATTATACAAGGGTTTGAAGGAATTAAGCGAGTTAATCGCCTCCTACCAAACTCTCAAAGATACCGGGCGAGGCGTGCAAATTGTCAACACCATTGTGGACAAGTGCCGTTTGGTGAATCTGGATAAGGATATCTCCTTGCCAGAGAAAGATGCTAAAGAGATGACCGCCGAGGAACGGGATACCTTAATTGGTTTGGTGTATCGTAGGCTGATGGAGATTGAATCGCGGCTGTTGCCCTGTGGCTTGCACGTTGTTGGGAAACCGCCGAGTGCAGAGGAAGCGATCGCTACCCTCGTCAACATCGCCTCTCTCGACCGCGCCGAAGAAGAAATCCTCAGCCTTCCCCGCATCATCGCCAACAGCATCGGACGCAACATTGACGACATCTACAAAAACAACGATCAAGGTGTCTTAGAAGATGTTCAGCTATTGCAGGATATCACCCTAGCCACCCGTGCCGCAGTTTCCGCCCTCGTCAAAGAACAAACCGACGCTGACGGTCGCGTTTCCCTCGTTTCTAAGCTGAATTTCTTCAACATGGGCAGAAAGCAGCCTTGGATTGAAACATTGCACGCAGCAGGGTATCCCAAAATTGACGAAGCACAAATTAAGCCTTTGTTTGAATATTTGGAATTCTGCCTCCAGCAAGTTTGTGCCGACAACGAACTGGGTGCATTACTCAAAGGCTTAGAAGGGGAATACATCCTTCCGGGGCCAGGTGGCGACCCCATCCGCAACCCGGATGTCCTGCCTACAGGCAAAAACATCCACGCCCTCGACCCCCAATCTATCCCCACCGCAGCCGCAGTTAAATCCGCCAAAGTCGTTGTAGACCGACTTCTAGAACGGCAACGCGCGGAAACGGGTGCCTATCCCGAAACCATTGCCTGCGTCCTCTGGGGAACCGACAACATTAAAACCTACGGGGAATCTCTCGCCCAAATTATGTGGATGGTCGGAGTAAAACCCGTGCCAGATGCTTTGGGACGAGTCAATAAACTGGAACTGATTCCCCTGGCTGAACTCGGTCGTCCTCGCGTTGATGTGGTTATCAACTGTTCTGGTGTCTTCCGCGACTTGTTTATCAATCAGATGAATTTACTCGACCAAGCTGTGAAAATGGCAGCAGAAGCCGATGAACCGCTATCGATGAACTTTGTCCGCAAACACGCCTTACAACAGGCGGAGGAAATGGGCATCAACCTGCGGCAAGCAGCAACTCGTGTTTTTTCTAATGCCTCTGGTTCTTATTCTTCTAATATCAACCTGGCAGTAGAAAACAGCACTTGGGAAAGCGAATCTGAGTTACAAGATATGTACCTCAGCCGTAAATCCTTCGCCTTCACCTCCGATAGTCCAGGCACAATGGAACAGTCACGTCAGATTTTTGAAACCGCCCTCAAAACTGCCGAAGTGACGTTCCAAAACCTCGACTCCTCCGAGATTAGCCTCACGGATGTTTCCCACTACTTCGACTCTGACCCCACCAAGGTTGTCGCCAGTCTGCGCGGCGACGGCAAAACGCCAGCATCCTACATTGCTGACACCACCACCGCCAACGCCCAAGTCCGCACGCTATCAGAAACCGTCCGCTTAGATGCCCGTACCAAACTACTCAATCCCAAGTGGTACGAAGGGATGCTAAGTCACGGTTACGAAGGTGTCCGCGAACTCTCGAAGCGGCTAGTAAATACGATGGGTTGGTCTGCAACTGCTGGTGCTGTCGATAACTGGATTTACGAGGATACAAATACCACGTTTATCCAAGATGAAGAGATGCGGAAGCGGTTGATGAACCTCAATCCTCACTCTTTCCGCAAAGTTGTCGCCACTTTACTCGAAGTCAATGGTCGCGGCTACTGGGAAACCAGTGAAAGCAACTTAGAGATGCTGCGCGAATTGTATCAGGAGGTCGAAGACCGGATTGAAGGAATAGAATAGTCGGTAACTGAAACCCATGTAGAGGCGCGATAAACCGCGCCTCTACATGAGTTAAATAATCCAAAATCTAAACCCCAATGTCGGTATGACTGCCCTAACCGTCAACTTCAACCCGATTATTAAGCTCACAGATGAGCAATTTTTTCAGCTTTGTCAAGTAAATGAAAATCTAAGGTTTGAGCGCACGGCTACAGGGGAATTAATCATTATGTCACCCGCAGGGGGAGAAACAGGAAATCGAAACGGTAGACTGACGCAGCAATTATTTAACTGGGCAGATACAAATAAGTTAGGGATTGCCTTCGATTCTTCCACAGGTTTTAAACTTCCTAATGGTGCAGATCGTTCCCCTGATGCAGCTTGGCTGAAATTGGAACGTTGGGAGAATTTAACATCTGAGCAAAAAGAGAAATTTATCCCTCTTTGTCCTGATTTTGTCATTGAGTTACTTTCACCGAGTGATACTTTAAAAGTAGCTCAAGAGAAAATGAAAGAATACCGAGACAATGGCACTATTTTAAGTTTGTTAATTAACCGCAAATCCAAGCAAGTAGAAATTTATCGCCAAGGTCAAGAAGTAGAAGTGCTGCAATCTCCTGCTACTTTATCAGGAGAAGATTTTTTATCAGGGTTTATACTAAATATGGAATCGATTTGGTAGATCGAGGCACTAGCAATGCAAATGAATATAAGTGATTATGCTCAACAACTAGAATTATTTCAATTATTTAAAGATACTAATATTGTAGCTTGCCAATCAAAATTTACCTTTGTAGACTTATTTGCTGGTATCGGTGGATTTAGGATTCCTCTGGAAGAGCTAGGAGGAAGATGTTTAGGCTATTCAGAAATTGATAAAGAAGCCATCAAAGTTTATGAAAAAAACTTTATTAAAGGTGCCAATTCTGAAGAAGCCTACCTGGGAGATATTACTAAGCTAAATAAACTGCCTTTTGAAATAGATGTATTAGTCGGCGGAGTCCCCTGTCAACCTTGGTCTATTGCCGGAAAGTTACAAGGGTTGAATGATCCAAGAGGTCAGCTATGGATTGATGTTTTTAGAGTAGTAAAAGTTAATCAACCGAAAGCATTTATATTTGAGAATGTCAAAGGTTTAACTGAGCCAAGAAACATAGAAAGCCTGAAATATATAATTAATAATCTAACCGTATCTGGTTATGTAGTTAAATACCAGGTTCTGAATTCATACGATTTTGGGTTGCCGCAAGATAGAGACAGAATGTTTATTGTAGGTATTAGGAATGACCTAGAAAATTGCTGGGGATTTACTTTCCCTAAACCTTTAAATAAGCAGACAAAACTTTATGATGTAATCCCCGGTATTCAACCCAGTTATTTTGTTAAGAAAAAATTTCCACCAAAAGTTTTATTTGATGGTAAAATTCCTGCTTCGAGAGGCAAATTTCAAAAAATAGATGAATTAAATGATTTCTTCTTATTTGCTGACATCAGAGATGGACACACTACGATTCATTCTTGGGATTTAATCGAGACAACATCAAGGGAAAAAGTAATTTGTCAAGCGATTTTAAAAAATAGAAGAAAGAAAATTTACGGTATAAAAGATGGGAATCCTTTAAGTTTTGAAGTTTTAGAAAAACTGATATTTGGGTTAAAACAGGAAGAAATTGATACTTTAGTTGATAAAGAAATTTTGCGGCTCGTAGAAGGACAAGGCTACGAATTTGTCAATTCTAAAATATCTTCAGGAATTAATGGAATTTCTAAAATTTTCTTGCCTCATGCGGATGCGATCGCAACTTTAACCGCAACCGGAACTAGAGATTTTGTCGCGACAGTTTCTATAGAATGTCAAGAACCTGAAAAATACAAACAAACTTTTATTGAGAAAATTTATAAAAAGAAACAATTCAAACCTCTAACTGCACAAGATTACGCCAGATTGCAAGGGTTTCCAGAATGGTTTGAAATTGCTAAGAATGAAAGCACTGCTAAACATCAGTTCGGCAATGCTGTGTCAGTTCCTGTTATTTACCATTTAACCAAAGCTTTGATAGAAGTAGGTTCTGGCTCTACCGAACTTGTTATGTAAAAATGTTAAAAATGGCTAATCAAAATAGCAGAAACAGAATAGGTATAAGAAGTGACATTTGTTGCGGGGCTTGAATTCTGGGATTGATTGTGATTAAGTAGATGCAGTAAAAAAGCAGCCCCAGACTGGGT